>CAKRTZ010000020.1 GCA_934402515.1 uncultured Lachnospiraceae bacterium | reverse complement strand
ACGCGGGGTGGAGCAGTCTGGAAGCTCGTCGGGCTCATAACCCGAAGGTCATAGGTTCAAATCCTGTCCCCGCTACTCGCTTCTGAAAAGAGGCTCAATGCCCAGATAGCTCAGTCGGTAGAGCAGAGGACTGAAAATCCTCGTGTCACTGGTTCGATTCCGGTTCTGGGCATTTGTTGTGCCTACATTAAAAATCACATATGGGGTATTAGCTCAGTCGGTAGAGCACTTGACTTTTAATCAAGTTGTCCGGGGTTCGAATCCCCGATGCCTCACTACTTTAAAACAGCGGAAAGCCAGTAGAATTAGGGCTTTCCGCTGCTTTTGCGTGTGGGGTGATGTAGACAAAAGTAGGTGGTTGTAAATGTCCCCAGTATGTCTAAAATTTGTCCAAGAAATATTTCAAAGTTATCCACAGAAACCAGGAAAAATCAAAATGTAAACCACTTTTTCCAATAACATTTGACGAAACGATGAATTTAAAATAGAATGGGAGACAAAACAGACGAGGGAGGGGAAATGCTATGATATTTAAACCCAAAACAATTACCTTAAAGGATGGACACACCTGCACCCTGCGTCCGGCAGAAGCCAAGGATGCCCAGGAGATGCTTGACTATCTGAGAACTTCTGCCGGAGAAACACCTTTTTTACTGCGTAATCCGGATGAAGTTACCTTCACGGTGGAGGGTGAAGAATCTTTTCTGGAAAACAAAAGAAATACACCCAGGGAATTGATGATGGTGGCTGAAGTGGATGGTGTCCTTGCAGGAAACTGCGGAATCATCACCAATGGAGACCTGCGGCGCATATATCATCGCGGTGGATTTGCCATTGCTCTGTTAAAGGACTACTGGCATCTGGGAATTGCATCTGCCATGATGACCTACGCCTTTGAGCTGGCAAAGGAAATGGGCTATGAACAGGTGGAACTGGAGGTTGTGGAAGGAAACGAGCGTGCCAAAGCACTTTATGAGCATTTGGGTTTCCAGGAAACAGGAAAGCATTTCCATGCACTGAAATATGATGACGGAAATTATCGGGATGAGTACACCATGGTGAAATTCCTGTAAGAGAAAATAGAAGTACTGAAAAAGTGGTACTTCTATTTTTTGGTTGCTTAATATCTGGTATGATAGGAATGACAAATGGAAGATGGAGGAACATCAATGCAAAGCGAAATCAGAGAGAGACTCCTGAAAATGCAGGATTTAAAATATAAAGAATTTCATTCCAGCCTATGCCCCAACGTAGACCATATTATTGGAGTGCGGATACCTGTATTGCGGGCATATGCCAGGGAACTTTTAAAGAAATATCCTGTGGAACAGCTGCTGGCAGAGATGGGGGATACCTACTATGAAGAGTTGACCTTGCGGGGAATGCTGATCGGCTTATGCAAAGAGAAGGATTTCACAGTGGTAAAGAATTATATCCGTGACTTCGTACCTAAGATTAATAGCTGGGGCGTATGCGATACTTTCTGCGCAGGGTTAAAAATTACAAAAAAATATCCGAAAGAAATGTGGGAGTTTATACAGCCTTATTTTCAATCAGAGAAGGAATTTGAAATCCGATTTGCGGTTGTGATGCTGTTAGACTTTTATATCGACGCGCAGCATATTGAGGAAGATTTGAAGATACTGGATCAGATTAAATGTGAAACATACTATGTGCAGATGGCAGTAGCCTGGGCATTATCCATCTGCATGATCAAGTTTTATGATGAAACGAAGGCTTATATGCTAAACGAAACATGTTCACTGGATCACTTCACCTATAACAAAGCTTTACAGAAATCCATCGAATCTTACCGTCTTACACCGGAACAAAAGGATGAGATGCGGCAGATGAAAAGAAAGTAGGGAAAGGGAAGAAGTTTTATGGAAGAAAAAAGAATGATGCAGGCAGTGGAAGCGGATAAAACAGAACTGCTGAAACTATATAAAGCGCAGTTGGGACAAGAATTTTGTGCCTGGGATGAGCATTATCCGGAAATGCAGGATATCGAAGGTGACTTGAGCCGGAATGCATTGTTTGTAATGCGAAATCCGCAGGATGAAATTATTGCAGCAATCTCACTGGATGAAGATGAAAATGTAGAGCAGCTGCCTTTCTGGACAGATGCATTACAGCCGGGTGGTGAAGTGGCAAGACTGGTTGTCCGGGCTGATTATCAGAATCAGGGGATTGCCAGGGAGATGATCCAATATGCCATGAAGGTCTTAAAAGAACGAGGCAGGAAAAGCATTCATTATATGGTAAATAAGGAAAATCTCAAAGCGGTTCGATCCTATGCCCATTTGAATTTCAAACGGGTGGGAGAATGTATCATGTACGATCAGCCGTTTTGGTGTTATGAACAGGAATTGTAAGAAGCAGATAGAGGCAGATTATGAGACATTTAAAAGAGCATTTTTGGAAAAAGAACAGGGGATTGCAGCGTTCCGTTAATGACTTAGGGCGGGAAGTACTGCTGTCCCCTAATTTTAATAAATCCCGGTACTTTACCCAGCATGGAGATGTGTCCGTGCGGCGACACAGTCTGGATGTGGCACGCACCAGCCTTGATATCAGTCAGAAACTGGAGAAGCTGGGTATCCACAGCAGTAAAAGAGATCTGGTGCGGGGAGCGCTGCTTCACGACTATTTTCTCTATGACTGGCATGATAAAAACCGACCTGGCTTTAAACCCTGGCATGGATTTTATCATCCCGGTGTTGCGTTACAAAATGCCAATAAGGAGTACCATTTATCTCCCAGGGAAAAGGATATTATTAAAAAGCATATGTGGCCGTTGACCGTCGTTCCGCCCATGTGCCGTGAGGCGTGGATTGTCTCCACCGCCGATAAGGTCTGTTCCTTAAGGGAGACATTGCGAGGGAAACACCATTGAGCCAATTATATGACAAATTACTTCAATATAGCAAAGAGGATTATTATCCCTATCATATGCCCGGGCACAAGCGTCACATGCAGGGAAGGCCACTGGAGGATCTTTATGACATTGACATTACAGAGATTGACGGGTTCGACAACCTCCACCATGCAGAAGGGATTCTAAAGGAAATCCAGGAGCGAGCAGCAGCATTGTGGAAAACAAAAAAGACCTACTTTCTGGTCAATGGGAGCACCTGTGGACTGCTGGCAGCGATTGCAACAGCGTCCGGAAAGGATAAGGTCTTTGTGATGACAAGAAATTGTCACAAGGCAGCTTATCATGGGATTTATGTAAACCATGTAAAAGTGCACTATCTTTACCCGGAGGCGGATGGAGGTGTCAACTGTGAGCAGTCCGGTGGAACAGGATGGGTGTCAGAAAATGCCGGCTTTGCAGGAAAAATCACACCGGAGTCTGTCCGGGAATCCTTGAAAGCCTGTGCAGAAGTGGGAGAACAGGTGGCGGCAGTATTGCTCACCTCTCCCACTTACGAAGGGATCGTGTCGGATATACCGGAAATCTCCAGAATCTGCCATGAGGCCGGAACAATTCTCATTGTAGACGAGGCTCATGGTGCCCATCTTGGTTTTTCCGAGGGCTACCCGGACAGTGCCGTGCACCAGGGAGCGGATCTTGTGATTCAGAGCGTACATAAGACATTGCCTGCCATGACCCAGACTGCACTGTTACACCTGTGCAGTGATCGTGTGGATGTACATCGGCTGGAGCGGTTTTTATCCATTTATCAGACCAGTTCCCCTTCTTATATTATGATGAGCAGTATTGACCTGTGTATGGATGTGGTGGAACAGGAGGGACGTCAGCGATTGGAGGAAAGACTGGCAGATGTCGATTGTTTTCGACAGGAAACTTCCGATTTAAAGCATATTCGTGTTTTCTATCCTTCGGACCCGTTAAAATTCATCATTTCCGTGGACGGATGTAAGATGACAGGAAAGCAGTTTTATGATATTCTATTGAAAGAATATCATCTTCAAATGGAGATGGCAGCTGGGGACTATGTGTTGGCCATGTTTTCCATGCTGGATGAGCCGATTGGATACCGTAGACTGGCAAAAGCTCTGCTGAAAATTGACCACAGGCTGGAACTTGCCGATAAGGGGACAGGCGATGAAAGTCTGTATAGGGCAAAGAACGGCACACAATGGCAGACAATTCATCCACAGGCTCTGCTTCCCATATACCAGGCTTATGATGCCCCAAACAGATCTGTGGCACTACAGGAAGCGGTGGGACACATTGCAGCGGAATTCGTATCCTTATATCCGCCGGGAATCCCTCTTTTGGTGCCAGGGGAGCGGATTGAGGCAGAGATTGTGGCATTGATCCGGACAAGTTTAGAACAGGGGTTGTCGGTGATTGGGATTGACAACGGGGAAAAACGACAGAACATTGCGGTATTACAGCTGTAAGAATAAATTCAGGAGGGATTTGACATGCGTAAAACTAAAATTATCTGCACCATCGGACCTGCATGTGAAAATGTTGGGACATTGAAGGAAATGATGAAAGCGGGAATGAACGTGGCGAGATTTAACTTTTCCCACGGCACCCATGAGGAACAGCAGCGGAAACTGGAACTGGTGAAACAGGCGAGAAAAGAGCTGGGCACCACCGTTGCCACCATGTTGGACACCAAAGGTCCGGAAATCCGTCTTATTGATATTGAAGGTGGTTCCGCTACTTTGAAAGAGGGAAACGAATTCATTCTCACCACTGAGGAAATCATGGGCAGTGAGCAACGGGTTTCCATCACCTACAAAAATCTGGTAAAAGATTTAAAGCCCGGAGACACGGTACTCATCGATGACGGTCTGATTGAGCTTTGTGTGGAAAAAATTGTGGACACAGAGATTCGCTGTAAGGTGGTTCACGGCGGCCCCATTTCCAACCATAAGGGCGTGAATGTGCCCGGTGTCCATCTCACCATGCCTTATGTGAGTCAGGTGGATTTGGACGATGTGACTTTTGGATGCAAGCTGGGCTTTGATTTTCTGGCAGCCTCCTTTGTCAGATGCAAGGACGATATACTGGAACTTCGCAAAATTCTGGAGGAGCATGACAGCCACATGCAGATTATTGCGAAGATTGAAAATATGGAAGGCATCCATAATCTGGATGAGATTATCGAGGTGTCCGATGGTATCATGGTAGCCAGAGGAGATATGGGCGTGGAAATTCCCTTCTCCGAGGTCCCTATTTTACAGAAACGCATGATTAAAAAGGCAGTGATGGCGGGCAAACACGTTATCACTGCAACCCAGATGTTAGAGTCCATGATTCACAATCCAAGACCTACCCGTGCGGAGGCAACGGATGTGGCAAATGCGATTTACGATGGCACCACCGGCATCATGCTTTCCGGTGAGAGTGCGGCAGGTCAGTATCCCGTGGAGGCAGTCCGCACCATGGCAGAGTTGGCAGAGCGCACTGAGCGTGACATTGACTACAAATCCCGGATGCGCCGTTATGAGGACGAGTGCAGCAACTGTGATGACATCACCCAATCCCTTTCCAGAGCGGTCTGCTCCATTGCCATGGAAATCGGGGCAGCAGCTATTATGCCGGTCACACTTTCCGGTTCCACGGCCAGACAGGTTTCCCGGTACAAACCGGATTGTGAGATTATCGGCTGTGCGGTAAAGGCAAGGGTATGCCGTCAGATGAATTTATACTGGGGTGTGACTCCTCTGGAGATTGCCGAGGCAGAGAACACTGATGAATTGTTTGAAATCGCTGTGGAAACAGCATTAAAGAAGGGCTACATCAAGAAGGGAGACAAGGTGGTCATCACCGCGGGAATTCCTTTAGGTGTGTCCGGCAAGACCAATATGATAAAGGTGATTGAGGCGTAGGCAATGGGCAAAATCATTTACCTGATGGGGAAAAGCTCCACAGGCAAAGACACTCTTTTCAAGCGGTTATTGGAAAATCCTCCCTGTGCATTGCAGACGGTGGTGCCCTATACCACCCGTCCCATCCGGGATGGGGAATCCCAGGGAGTTGAATATTTTTTTACCGACGAAGAGGGGTATCAGAAACTGAAAAACGACGGAAAGCTGATTGAGGAACGCGCCTATCACACCTGTCATGGGTTATGGCGATACTTCACGGTGGACGATGGACAGATTGATTTGTCCAAAGGAAATTATGCCATGATTGGCACCCTGGAGGCCTATGAAAAACTGAAGGTCTATTTTGGGGTACAAAACCTTTGTCCCGTGCTGGTGGAACTGGATGATGGGGAGCGCCTGCAAAGGGCTTTAAACAGGGAAAGAACCCAGGAACATCCCAAATTTCAGGAAATGTGTCGAAGATTTCTTGCTGATGCGGAGGATTTTTCAGAGGATAAAATAGCTACAGCGGGAGTCAGCAGACGGTTTTATAACGATGACCTGGAACGTTGTTTCACGGAGATCCGTGAATATGTTCTGGAGAACGTGTGTAATGCACAGGAGATGAACACAGTAAGTGGAGATTAAAGTGAATCAGGTGGCGAATGCCACACCCATTGAGGCAACCACACCTGCAGGCCCCACGGATGATACTTTTAAATTTACCCTGATCAGCCATATTGAAGAGCAGGAATTGCAGGAAAAGCTTTCGATGCTCATGGGAGAAATCAAAACCCAGGGTGATCGGTTAGGAAAACATCGGGACATCCGGGATATGAAGAAATACCGGTCATTGGTGAAGGAATTCTTGAACGAGGTCATTAACCGATCCCATTCCTTCAGCCGTGAAAATTTTCTGGACCGGCGGGGACGACATCGGGTTTATGGTATCATCCGGCTCATTGATGAGAATCTGGATGAACTGGCTCAGGAACTGGTAAAGGAAGAACAGGATAATCTGGCAATCCTCCAGAAGATCGGAGAGATCGAGGGATTGCTTTTGGATATTTTCACATGATTGAGGAATGAAAAATGGCGACTTTTAAAGACATCATCGGTCAGGAACAGATCAAGGATCATCTGACACATGCAATTGAACAGGGAAAAATTTCTCATGCCTATGTGATTAATGGGGAACGCTTTTCCGGCAAGGAGTTTATTGCCAACGTGTTTGCCATGGCGTTGCAATGTGAGCACCCTGACGGGGTGGAACCCTGTCAGCAGTGTCATTCCTGCAAACAGGCACTTTCCGGCAACCAGCCGGACATTATCCGGGTAACCCATGAGAAGCCCAACACTATCGGCGTGGATGATATCCGCACGCAGCTCAATACGGATATTGCCATTAAGCCCTACAGCAGTCCCCGGAAGATTTATATCATCCAGGAGGGGGAGAAGATGACGGCACAGGCTCAGAACGCCCTGCTTAAAACGTTGGAGGAGCCTCCTGCTTATGCGGTTATCCTGATCCTTACCACGAACGTGGACGCTTTACTGCCCACCATTTTGAGCCGCTGCGTGGTATTGAACATGAAACCGGTGAGAGATGATCTGGTGAAAAAGTATCTTATGGAGGAATTACAGATACCGGATTACAAGGCAAACGTATGTGTCGCCTTTGCAAGAGGAAATCTGGGAAAGGCAAGGCAGCTGGCCTCCAGTGAGGAATTTGACCATATCAAGGAAGAGGCTGTTTCCATGTTGAAATATGTGCAGGATATGGAAATTAACGAAATGCTGGCGGCCATAAAGAAAATTCAGGAATACAAGTTCGATGTGGAAGATTACCTGGATATTCTGGCGATCTGGTATCGGGATGTGCTGCTGTTTAAGGCTACCAACGATGCCAATCACTTGATATTTAAAGAAGAAATACAGTATATTAAAAAATGTGCAGACAGATGTGCCTATGAGGGGATCGAAGATATTCTTAAGGCTCTGGATAAAGCAAAAAGCCGTCTGAAGGCCAATGTCAATTTTGAACTGACAATGGAGTTGCTTCTGATGGCAATTAAAGAGAATTCGTGAGGTTGATAGATGATGAAAAAAATAATCGGTGTGCGTTTTCGCACGGCAGGCAAGGTGTACTTTTTTGATCCCGGTAAATATACGGTGAAGCGGGGAGATCATGTGATCGTGGAAACCGTCCGTGGCATCGAGTACGGCACCGTGGTATCTCCGGCGAAGGAGATAGCGGAGGATAAGCTTACCCAGCCCTTAAAGTCTGTTCTTCGTGTGGCAACCGAGAGAGATGATGAACAGGAAAAGCAGAACCGGGAAAAGGAAAAAGAAGCCTTTAAGATCTGCCAAGAAAAGATCAGGAAACATGGACTGGATATGAAACTCATTGATGCAGAGTATACCTTTGACAACAATAAGGTTCTGTTTTATTTTACGGCGGATGGGCGTATTGATTTCAGAGAACTGGTAAAGGATCTGGCATCCGTGTTCCGTACCCGCATAGAACTTCGCCAGATTGGAGTCCGGGACGAGACGAAGATTCTGGGAGGAATCGGTATCTGTGGAAGACCCCTGTGCTGTCATTCTTATCTGTCAGAGTTTGCACCGGTTTCCATCAAAATGGCAAAGGAGCAGAATTTATCACTGAATCCCACCAAGATTTCCGGTGTATGTGGTCGTCTGATGTGCTGCTTGAAAAATGAAGAAGAAACCTATGAGGAATTGAACCGCAAACTTCCCGGTGTGGGAGATCATGTGACCACCGACGACAATCTGAAAGGGGAAGTACACAGCGTGAATGTGCTGCGCCAGACGGTGAAAGTGCTGGTGGAGGCCGGAGATGAGAAGGAACTGAAAGAGTATCGTGTAGATCAGCTTCGCTTCAATCGTAAGCGCCATAAGAATCAAAAGAATGACCAGAGGGGAAATAATCAGGAAGAAAAAGAGTTAGAAAAACTGGAAAAACTGGAGAAACAGGAAGGAAAGTCTAAACTCGATGACAATTAATCTCAAAGAGGGTGAGAGGCTGGATGACTTGCAGCGTAATGGGTATCAGATTATCCAAAATCCGGGGCGATTCTGCTTCGGAATGGACGCCGTTCTTCTCACCGGATTTGCCAGAGCCCAGGAGAAGGACAAAGTACTGGACCTGGGGACAGGAACAGGAATCATTCCCATTCTGATGGCGGCAAAGACCAAAGCGGAACATTTTACAGCACTGGAGATTCAGGAAGAAAGTGCAGATATGGCCAGACGGAGCGTACTCCTGAATGGTCTTGAGTCACGAATCGACATTGTACAGGGAGACATGAAAGAGGCAGATAAGATTTTCAAAGCTGCCTCTTTTGATGTGGTCACCTGTAATCCACCTTATATGATCGGACATCATGGGATTGCCAATCCGGAGGAGCCCAAGGCTATTGCCAGGCATGAAATCTGTTGCACACTGGAAGATGTGGTGAGAGTAACAGCGAAACTGCTTCGTCCCGGTGGTAATTTTTTTATGGTACATAGACCCTTTCGGCTGGCTGAAATCATGACAGTGTTGACAAAGTACAAGCTGGAACCGAAAAGGATGCAGCTGGTACACCCTTATATTGACAGAGAACCCAATATGGTGCTGATTGAAGCAAATCGGGGAGGCAAATCACGCATGAAGATCGAGCCGCCTCTGATTATTTATGAAAGTCCCGGCGTGTATACAGAGACGATAGTGAAACAATACGGTTATTAAGAAAGCGGTAGTTCTTTGCCGGAGGGATACCCGGCGGAACCAGAAGAAAGGAACAGGGAGAGGATGGCAGGAACTCTATATTTATGCGCTACACCCATCGGAAATTTACAGGATATGACGCCCCGAGTTGTGGAAACCCTACAGATGGTGGATGTGATTGCGGCAGAGGACACGCGGAATAGTATCCGGCTTCTGAATCATTTTGATATTCACACGCCCATGACCAGCTATCATGAGTTTAATAAAGTGGAAAAGGCAAAACAGCTGGTGGCGCAGCTCCAGAGTGGTAAAAATATTGCACTGATTACCGATGCAGGGACTCCGGCAATCTCTGATCCAGGAGAAGTATTGGTTCAATTTTGCCAGGAAGCGGGAATCACGGTGACTTCTCTGCCGGGAGCCTGTGCCTGCATTACGGCTCTTACCATGTCAGGGCTTTCCACCAGACGCTTTTGTTTTGAAGGATTTTTGCCTGCGGATAAAAGAGAACGAAAGGCAGTATTGGAGGATCTGGTGGATGAGTCCCGCACCATGATCCTATACGAGGCACCCCACCATCTGGTGAAAACCCTGGAAGACTTGTATCAGACACTTGGAGAGCGGAAACTGACCCTCTGCCGGGAACTGACGAAGAAATTTGAAACGATCCTGCCCACCACGTTGGAACAGGCACTGCAGCTCTTTGAAAAAGAAGATCCAAGAGGGGAATATGTGTTGGTTGTGGAAGGAAAAAGCCTGGAAGAACGTAAGAAAGAATCCCAGGCAAACTGGCAGGAACTTTCCATCGAAGAACACATGGCATATTATGAGAAGATGGGAATGGATCAGAAAAATGCCATGAAACAGGTAGCAAAAGACCGCGGAGTAGGAAAAAGGGAAATCTACCAGGCAATCAATGTAGAGGGGAAAAATGTGTAGCCGACAAATAAAAAAGCTACGCAAAAGGTACAGCTGGCTTACTGAAATGTCAAATTTCAGCAAAAACCGAAGAATATAAAATTAAATGCAAATATAACAAATAAATATACAAGCCATAGAACTTGCATATTACCGCAAAAACCATCTAAAATCTGCAAGAATTTACCAGAACACACTTGCAAAATGCAGACAATATGCAAGAATAAACCTTAGAAGTCTTCATATAGTATTAAGAGAGAGCTGTATGGAGTGCAAAGCTATGTTGGATTATATGTGGGGAATCATGATTGCCGTTGGAGTACTGTACGGAGCAGCAACCGGAAATCTGGAAGCTGTGACCCAGGCTGTTTTAGATAGTGCAGGGGAGGCAGTCTCCATCTGCATTACCATGATCGGTGTCATGTCCCTGTGGGTAGGTCTGATGCAGATTGCAAAAGAGGCGGGGCTCATTGAAAAAATGACAGAGGCTATTCGCCCTGTCATTCATTTTATGTTTCCAAAGATTCCGGCGAAGCATCCTGCTTTGGAATATATTTCCACGAATGTTATTGCCAATATCCTGGGACTGGGCTGGGCTGCAACACCTGCCGGACTAAAAGCGATGGAGGCGCTGGCTGATCTGGAGCAGGAGAGACAGCAAAGTGGAGAGGCCTCTGTGAAATCGACGGCATCTGCCAGTGATGAAATGTGTACCTTCCTGGTGTTAAATATATCCTCTCTGCAGCTGATTCCTGTGACAATTATTGCTTACCGAAGCCAGTATGGAAGCCCGGATCCCACTGCGGTTATTGCACCGGCGATCCTTGCCACCCTGGTCAGTACTCTGGCTGCCATCATTTTCTGTAAATGTATGACCATTAGGAAAAGACAGTAGGAGGGCTGAGATGGGACACATTCTATCCAATGTATCGAATCTGATCATCCCGTTATTGTTGTTTTTCGTAGTGGGGTATGGATTATTGCACCAGGTAAGAATTTACGAAGAATTTGTAAAAGGAGCAAAAGATGGATTTCAGACAGTGATTCAGATTATGCCCACCCTGGTGGGGCTGATGATTGCAGTGGGAGTGCTTCGCGCTTCAGGATTTCTTGATTTTCTGGCACAAATGTTGACTCCTTTAGCAGACTTCTGCCATATTCCTGCTGTAACATTACCGCTGTTATTTATCAAAATGTTTTCCTCATCTGCCGCCACAGGCATGGTATTATCCCTGTTTAAACAGTTTGGAACAGATTCCTATATCGGTATGTTTGTGTCAATCGTAGTGAGCTGTACCGAGACCATTTTTTATACCATGTCCGTCTATTTTCTGGTGGCGCGGGTTACAAAGACCAGATGGACATTGGCGGGAGCTTTACTTTCCAGTTTGGCAGGCGTGATTGCAAGTGCCATTCTTGCCGGTTTTGTCTAATTTGGACGAAAAGTTAAAACACGACATAATATTTAATTGTTCTCTTCTTCCATCATTTCCTCCAGGTAGCCTCTGTCCCACAGAAGGATCTTCAGTTTTTTGGCAGCCTCCACAGCCGGGGATGTGAAATATTGGTTAGTGAGGACGGCACCCACCATACGGTCATAGTAATCTCTGCCGGCATAGGCTTCCTGGATGGCTTTTACCCCTACCGGCTCCTGGTAACGTTTGCACTGGATGGCGTAGGTGACCCCGTCCTTTTCCGCCAGAATATCAATGCCGTAATCGCCGCTTCCTTTCGTCACCTGTACATCAAGAAAACCGTGCTTCTGCAAAAGATCTGCACAGAAATATTCAAAGTCATGTCCTTCCATCTCATCAAAGGGAAGGGGATGGGGCTTACGCTTTAGCAGGCGAAATATTACAAAAATTAAAATTACCACCACAGCTATGGCAGCTGCGGCCATCATATATTCTGTCTTCATATCGATGTTTTCAACAAACCTTTCTACTTCAAATAAAAGCAATCCCATTTGACAACCTTGTCTGAGAAGCATAGTATAGGAATGATTATAATGAAAGAAAAGTGAAACAGCAAGCGATAAGGAGTTTTCATGGACAATCTGATTTTCAGCTTAAACGCAACGGTACCGATTTTTCTCATGATGGTGGTAGGCTACTTCCTGCGCCAGGTAAAAATTGTGGACGGGCCTTTTATAAAAACCCTTAATTCCTTTAATTATAAGGTTACATTACCGGTGTTATTATTCTATGATTTATCCTCTTCGGACTTTTCTGCCGTGTGGGATACTTCCTATGTGTTATATTGTTTTTTTGTAACCCTGTTCTGCATTTTATTGATTTGGTTCATGGCGGGGAAATTCTTGAAGAGCAAAGAACTGACGGGAGAATTTGTACAGGCATCTTATCGGGGAAGCGCTGCAGTACTTGGCGTGGCTTTTATTCAAAATATTTATGGAACCTCAGGAATGGCACCGCTTATGATTCTTGCCACGGTACCTTTATATAACGTAGCAGCTGTTATCGTATTGTCTTTTACTGCTCCGGGGCAGAGTGGTTTTTCCAAACAGCAATTAATGAAATCTTTAAAAGGGATTGCCACAAATCCGATTATCCTGGGAATTGTTTTCGGTGTGCTGATGTCACTGATGCCCTTTTCTTTTCCCATGATCATCCAGAAAACAATTTCCAGTATGGCATCTCTTGCTACACCATTGGCGCTGATCGGACTGGGAGCAGGCTTTGAGGGACGTAAGGCACTGGCATTGATCAAACCTACGATCATCTGCAGCCTGATTAAACTGGTGATTCAACCGGCCTGTTTTCTGCCGTTGGCAGTACAGCTGGGATTCCGGGACGCGAAACTGGTTGCCCTTCTGGTGATGCTGGGTGCCCCCACTACGGTCAGCTGTTATATTATGGCACAGAATATGCACCATGAAGGGACACTGACCTCCAGCGTGGTGGTGACGACGACCTTTTTAAGCGCAGTCAGCATGACCTTCTGGCTCTATCTGCTGCGCAGCTTCGGATTGATCTAAGACACTGACTGACCGATGCCTGACTCAATCAGCTTCTGATGGATCGCTTCAAAATCACCGGAGCCACATTCCAATAAAAACTGATGAAATTGCCGGTCAGAATATTGTTCTCCCCAGAGTGACTCAGCTTCCTGCTTCAGGGATAGAATTTCCAGATAACCGATGAAATATTTACAATAATTGGCAGGTTCCTCCACCAGATAAGCGTAAACTCTCGATCCATTCGATAATCCGAAATTTTTTAAAATGGTGGCTACCTGTTTTTCATCGGCGCCGTCATTGTGGACACTGATGTCCAAAAGGGAAAGCAGAGCCAGTTGGAGACGGCGATTGAGTTTCAGGGCCTCACAACAGTAGCTGTCCAGTTCCATTCCCTGTTCCCGGAGAAGCTGTGCTCCGTAATCGTAGGATAGAAACTCCACATAAAGAGCCCAGCCTTCTGCGTAGCCGCTGCATCCCATAAGGTGACGAAGTGGCAACACCTTTTGGGAGGAGAGAAATTCTGTGGAGTAGACACTCTGGTATAGATGCCCGGGAAATCCTTCGTGGGCCAGCACGGTGTATAATTCCACCGGTTCCGGAGCGGAACGGGGATTTAGGTAAATGACATTTTCTGTAGTGGCATCAATGGCAGGAGTCAGATAATAGGCAGGGGCTACATAAGGGGACAGGCAGTCGGACACTGTTTTTACCTTGCATTTTACGGGAACCGGAAGTGCCGGAAAGTCCTCCTGCATCCGGAACTCCAGCTGGTTCAGAATGGCTTCTGCATCCGTGAGAGGGAAGGAAAGAGAACCGGAACTTAAGTTGCTGCGAATCTCCGGATGAGCGGCAAAAAGTTCACTCAATTCCTGATAGGACTGTCCGATTTCGTCGGCAAGCACCTCTTTCCACGCAGCAGGAGTGCGGGAAGAACCGGTTTGGCTGCGAAAGTATAATGCATAGTAGTCGGAACCCTGGGGATAGGTGGATAATCCTGCCAACTGTCGGGACTGGCCTTTCAGAATTTCCAGCCCGTCGGCAAGCGTTTCATAGGCCGGTTGAACCACGGTTTGAAGCAGGCGGTCATTTTCCTCATCGTAACGGTTCTTTTGTTCGTGGGATAGTATCTGGTTTTGATATAACTCCTCGGTTCGCTCCCGAAAGGTAATCTGCAAAAAATGGGTTCCCTCCAGCAACTGTTGATGATCCAATAAGCTGTGGCACTGTTCAATCACCTTCTGGGCTGAGGATTCTGCCATGAATTTGCCGGCAGCTGCCTTTTCCTGTTCGTAGATGAGCAGACCAGACAGATAGGAGTCGTATTGATCCAAAAGTGCCAGATAATCTTCCACATCCCGAACGGTGTCAAAACGGTATTCCGTCAGTAACAGGGGCAGTTCTGTCTGCATCCCGCCAGAGGGAGACAGAGGATCGCTATAGTAGGAATATTGGGAGAGGGACAGCTGCAGGGTAAGAGACCGCTTTAATAACTGATAAAGAAACCTGTTCTGCTCCGAAAGATGCTCCGGATCAATACGTTTCAGCTTAGCCAGTGTATTTTCCAGAGTAACAGGGGCAGATAATTCACTGCCGGCCTGGTAAACAGGAAGCGCTGGTTCATAGGAATAGATTTGAAAGTCCTCCGGATGCCGAAGGTGGTAATGCATAGTGAGAGTATCTCCCTGCATCTCTGTAGTGAAAAGATTCTGACAGAGGGAGGCAAAGAGGTGTTCATCCCGTTGAAAGTGGAAGAGAAGAAAGACAGCCAGCACCGATACCAGGATTGGCATGGCAAATAATAGCTTTTTGCGGGGAGAAAGGTGCATAAAAAGACCTCACAAAGTTTTCCATATAACTTATGTGAGGTCTATTTGTCCTTATTCATTTGGAAAAGCTGTTATGCGTTTTTAAGCCGTAGGCTTTGCTGCGGTATCCTCAATGAGATCGATAATCGTGGGGATCGCGCGATCCTGATGACTTTTGGACATGGCATCAATGTAAGTCTGACGGGTGAAATACAATTCGTGGACACCATCCACCAGTTTGCTGGCAGTCAGGTCGTCTTCCCGGATTACCATGCTGTAGCCCTGGGCTTCAAAGGAAGCAGCATTCAGAATCTGGTCTCCCCGGCTGCTGGAGGCAGGGAGCGGAATCAGGATATTGGGCTTTTTCAGTGCCAGAAGTTCACAGATAGAGTTTGCACCGGCTCTGGAAATCACCACATCTGCCATGGCAAACAGATCTTTTAATTCTGCCTTTACATATTCAAACTGGCGATAACCCTTGGTGGTTAAAAGCAGATTGTCGATCTTTTCCTTACCACAGATATGCACAACCTGAAAATCTTTTAATAAATCCGGCAGAGCCTCCCGCACTACTTTATTCACAGCGGCGGCACCCAGACTTCCACCGATGACCATGATCACCGGTTTGTCAGAACGGAAACCGCACAGATCATAGGCTGCAATTTTATTGCCTTTTGTCAGTTCCTCACGGATCGGAGAACCGGTGAGAACAGCCTTATTTTCCGGAAGTAATTTCAATGTCTCCGGAAAGTTACAGCACACTTTTGTGGCAACGGGAATACACAGCTTGTTGGCAAGCCCCGGGGTCATATCCGACTCATGGATGATACAGGGAATATCCAGAGAAGCGGCGGCACGCACAACGGGCACGCTGACAAACCCTCCCTTGGAAAAAACCACATCCGGCCCAATTTCTTTCATAATTTTCCGTGCTTCGGAATAACCCTTGATAACGCGGAAAGGATCGGAAAAATTCTTTACATCGAAATATCTGCGGAATTTGCCGGTAGAGATTCCGTGATAAGGAATCTTAAAGTCTTCGATCAGACGTTTTTCGATCCCGTCGTAGGAGCCGATGTAATGGATTTCATAGCCCAGCTCCTGCAAATGGGGGAGCAGAGCGATATTTGGCGTTACATGACCGGCAGTTCCGCCACCGGTCAGAATAATTTTCTTTCCCAATTTAAATACCCATGCCTTTCTGCTTCTTAATTTTCTTTCATGGACTCTAAGGCGCGGGCAAGCTGATCCGGACAGGAGGTTCCTCTTCCGTTGCAGTTGATTCCTTTGAGACGGGAGATGGCATCATCCACTTTCATGCCTGCAACAAGGGCAGCAACTCCCTGTGTATTACCATTGCAGCCACCGGTGAACTTTACGGACTCGATGATGCCGTCCTTTACCTCAATATCGATTGCTCTGGAGCACACACCACGGGGAATATATTTCATAAGAAGTCCTCTCTTTCTTGTGTAAATTCTTTTCTTGTTTACTTAATGTTTTAGCATTTTTTCAGCATAATAGCAATATAATCTTATTAGTGAGGTGAGAAAATATGCTGTTATTTCTATTGAATCATAAGCTGCTCTCCGGATTGATCTGGTTATTGATCGGCTGCGGTGTCGGCGTACAAATTGTCATGGGTGTGCGCATGCAGCGACTACTGGAGGAAATGGACCAGATGTCTGACACAAAGAATTCCTTCTTGAACAAATGCAGGATTTGCCCGGAGGGGACAAGCCCCAGGAATCACGTGGATAATATGATGAAAAATTACCATATCTGGGGATGCACACCGGCCACATGGAAAGCACTGTCGGGACAAGCCATCATGTTGTCCGTGGTTTTGTCCGGGGTGGGGGTATGCGTAGGAATTGCCAGAGGAGAGACCATAGGCTCCCTGCTTCCCTATTATGTGTTTTGCATGATCGGTCTCTATGCCTATTTCGCCATATCGGGAGCAGCGGATGCAAAGGGGAGAATGGAAAAAATCAAAGAAAAACTTTATGCTTATTTTGAACAGAAATGTCAGGAAAAGGACAAGCCTGAGGTTTTGGAAAAAAGCAAGATCCAGACGCCGGAGAAGGAACAGGACTGTACCCTGGAACTGGTGGAACTTCTGGATGAACTGCTGATCTAGGGAAGATTTTCGCAAGCTGTTACTTAGTCTTGAAAAAAGCAAGGTAATTTGCTACACTTAAGCGGAAAATGAAACACTAGGAGGAGTGCGTATATGAGCAATAAAGTTACATTTGATTATTCAAAAGTAGCACCGTTTGTCAGCGGGCATGAGGTAGTAAGCATGAAAAAGCTGGCTCAGGATGCCAAAAAAGTGTTAGTTGAGAAGACCGGAGATGGAAACGATTTCCTTGGATGGATTGATTTACCTGTAGATTATGATAAGGAAGAGTTTGCACGCATTAAGAAAGCGGCAGAAAAGATCCGCAATGATTCCGAGGTTCTGTTAGTCATCGGTATTGGAGGTTCTTATCTGGGAGCAAGAGCTGCAATCGAGTTCTTAGGCCATAGCTTTTACAATGTTGTGGATAAGAGCATCCGTAAGGGACCGGAAATCTATTTCCTGGGTAATTCCATTAGTTCTACCTATTTAAAACATCTGATGGATGTGGTGGGAGACAGAGATTTCTCTATCAACATCATTTCCAAGTCCGGAACCACCACGGAACCGGCAATCGCTTTCCGTATTTTCAAAGAGAAAATGGAAGCAAAATATGGCAAGGAAGAGGCTGCAAAGAGAATTTATGCAACCACCGACAAGTCCAAGGGAGCATTAAAGAAACTGTCTGACGAAGAAGGTTACCAGACTTTCGTAGTGCCCGATGATGTAGGAGGACGTTTCTCCGTACTTACCGCCGTAGGTTTACTGCCTATCGCAGCATCCGGCGCTGATATTGATAAACTGATGGAAGGTGCTGCCAGCGGACGCAAGGCTGCTCTGGAACTTCCTTTTGAAGAGAATGATGCCATGAAATATGCTGCTCTGCGTAACATTTTCCTGCGCAAAGGAAAGAGCGTGGAGATTCTGGCAAACTACGAGCCTGCTGTTCACTATGTATCC
Source organism: uncultured Lachnospiraceae bacterium (assembly GCA_934402515.1). Taxonomy (GTDB): domain Bacteria; phylum Bacillota; class Clostridia; order Lachnospirales; family Lachnospiraceae; genus UMGS2037. The sequence goes on along the minus strand of CAKRTZ010000020.1, from coordinate 21,279 downwards.
GAGTGGTGGAAACAGCTCTTCGGTGAGTCCGAGGGTAAAGACCAGAGAGGTATCTTCCCTGCAAGCGTAGATCTGACCACTGATTTGCATTCCATGGGTCAGTTCATTCAGGACGGCTCCCGTATTATGTTTGAGACCGTTATCGAGATTGAAAAATCCCGTGAGGAAATTGTGATGAATGAGGAGCCTGTTGATCTGGATGGCTTAAACTACCTGGCTGGCAAGACGGTTGATTTCATCAACAAGAGTGCGATGAACGGAACCATTCTGGCACACACCGATGGACAGGTTCCCAACCTTTTGGTAAAAGTTCCTGAGGTAAACGAGTTCTACTTAGGCCAGTTATTCTATTTCTTCGAGTTCGCATGTGGTGTCAGTGGTTATCTGTTAGGAGTAAATCCTTTCAACCAGCCCGGCGTAGAGAGCTACAAGAAGAACATGTTTGCACTGCTTGGAAAGCCCGGTTACGAGGCTCAGCGTGAAGAACTGTTAAAGAGACTGTAAGGAGAACACTCCCTTATGAAAATTGTTGTACTGGAGAGAAACAGTGTAGGTACTGACACCCCGGTGGAGTGTTATGAGAAGCTGGGAGAGGTTACCTATTATCCAAATACCGTTACCCCACAAGAGGTTGCAGAGCGGGTAAAGGATGCAGATGTCATCGTGGGAAACAAGGCACCTTTTAACGAGGAATCCTTAAAGGATGCCCCCAATGTGAAGCTGATCTGCAACTTTGCCACCGGCTACGACAATGTGGACATTGCTTACTGCAAGAGCCGTGGCATCAAGGTCTGCAACGTGGTAGATTACTCCACTGATATGGTGGCACAGCATACCTTTACCCTGGCACTTGCCCTGGGCGAAAAGCTGTACCACTATGACCATTATGTGAAATCCGGTCAGTATGCAGCCCAGAGCCGTTTTTCCAACTTTGATGTTGCCTTTACAGAGCTGGCTGGAAAGACCTGGGGAATTGTGGGCATGGGCAATATTGGCAGAAAGGTTGCGCAGATTGCCACTGCTTTCGGATGTAAAGTGATTTTCTATTCTGCATCCGGCAACAGCACTTGTACCGATTACCCCAGAGTGGACTTTGACACACTGCTGGCGGAGAGTGATTATTTATCCCTGCATTGTCCTCTGACGGACCGCACCCGCAACCTGATTGACAAAGCTGCTTTGGAGAAGATGAAAAAGAGTGCCATTCTCATCAATGTGGCGAGAGGACCGGTGGTAAATAATAAAGACCTGTATGAAGCACTGGTGCAGGGAACCATTCAGGCAGCAGGACTGGATGTACTGGAGAAAGAACCGATTGCCAGAGATAACCCGCTTGGACAGTTCATGGACAGTGACCGCCTGATCATCACTCCCCATCTGGCATGGGCCAGTGTGGAAGCACGAACCCGCTGTGTGGAAGGTGTTTACCAGAATATCGAAGCCTTTAGGAAGGGAACGCCTATTCATGTGGTAAACCCGTAAAGAATTTAAAAGAAAATGCCCTTTTAGGCATAAGAGAAAAGCACAGAGTGATTTCAAAATGAAAAGGACTCTGTGCTTTTTTATTTGTTTTTAACACGATAAAATAGGACTTATTTCTTATCTTTTTCATTGCAAATATACAAATGCCTTAAAATGTAGTTTTAAATACTACATCGATAAAAAGCTGTATTTGGACAAATACAGCTTATCAGCGATATTCTTATATCATAAAAATATGGAGGGGTTCGAGTATGACAATCTGGGAAGTTATTTTAGTTGCAATCGGACTTTCTTTGGATGTTTATGCTGTGGTTGTGCTGTACAGTGCCATGCTGGTGCGGATTGAAAAACGCAAGCTGGCGAGTATGTGTCTGATCTTTGCCGGATGGCAGATGCTTGCGGTACTGGTGGGTACACTGATCACGCATCTTCCGTTTTTCGAAATGGTGTCCACCCAGGTGGAGCACCTGTGGGATGTCATCTCTGTGGTTATTTTCTTTGCCCTGGGTGCATACATGTTATACAAAGCGGGAAAGCATGAGGTCGTCTTTGAGCATCGCTCGGAGATTAACTACAAAAAGGTGTGCGTGGCGGCAGTGATTACCAGCCTGGATGCCTTTTTTGCAGGAATCGGGACTGGATTTCTGGAAACAGGTCTGGTGACGGAACTTATCACCATGGCGGTGGTGACGATCCTGATCGTGATTCTGGGAATGTATACCGGCTATCGACTGGGCTGGGAACAAAAAAAGAAAGCCAATGGCCTTGGTGGCGTTATTTTAATCGTTGCCGGGATCGATGTTATTATCAGGTATTTAGGATAAAATAAAAGAAGAAGAGGAGATAAGGAAATGGCTGATTTAAAACACAAAGCAGAGAGAACTGCCTTTTCAGCAGCAATTGATCTGGCACTGAAATCCATCCGGAAGGATCGTGAAAAAGGTTTATTACAGATTGTAGATTTGACACAAAAATTCATGGGTGATAACTTTTCTGCGAAAAGTTATGATGCTGCCCGCGCTATGATCAAGAATCCCGATAGCAAATGGATGAAATATATTGATAAGGCTTTAGCAGAGATTGATCCCAACGTTGCCAAAGTAACCGCATTAAACTTAGGATTTGAGGCAGCCTTCTACGGCACCAAGACCATCCGTAAAATGCGTGAGTTACATCAGTGCAATATCCCCTGGCTGATTCTCATGGACCCCACCAGTGCATGTAACCTTCACTGTACAGGATGCTGGGCAGCAGAGTACGGCAACCGTCTGAACCTGTCCTTCGAGGATATGGACCGCGTGGTCACCCAGGGTAAAGAGCTAGGTATTTACTTCTACATGTTTACCGGCGGTGAGCCTCTGGTAAGAAAAGCCGACATCCTGAAACTCATGGAAAAACACAGAGATGTAGAGTTCCACACCTTCACCAACTCCACTCTCATTGATGAGGAGTTCTGTAAAGAGTGCCAGAGACTGGGCAATCTGTCCTTCTCCATCTCGCTGGAAGGCTTTGATGAAGTCAATGATATGCGTCGTGGTAAGGGCGTTTTCGATAAAGTTATGCACGCTATGGATTTACTGAAACAGTACGGTTTGATTTTCGGTACTTCCATCTGCTACACCAGCAAGAATATTGAAACCGTAACCAGTGATGAATTCCTGGATCTGATTATCGACAAGGGATGCCGTTTCACCTGGTATTTCCACTTTATGCCTGTTGGAAACAATTCTACCACAGACTTACTGCCCTCCAAGGAGCAGCGTGAGTACATGATTAAACGTGTCCGTGAAATCCGTGGCAGGGAAGGCGGCAAACCCATCTATGCAATGGACTTCCAGAACGATGGTGAGTTCGTTGGAGGATGTATCGCCGGTGGACGTAACTACTTCCACATCAATGCAAACGGTGATGCAGAGCCTTGCGTATTTATCCATTACTCTTGTGCCAACATCCATGAGAACAGCGTCCTGGAGTGCTTGAAACAGCCTCTGTTTATGGCATACCGTGACAACCAGCCCTTCAACCACAACCATCTGCGTCCCTGCCCGATGCTGGAGAATCCGGAAATTCTGCAGCGCATGGTCAAAGAAACCGGTGCGAAGTCCACGGATCTGGAATCCCCGGAAAACGTGGAGCATCTCTGCGGCAAATGCGCCGAGTATGCAGCCTGCTGGCAGGAGCCTGCGGAGGAAATCTGGAACAGCAAGGAACATAAGAAACCTCATTACGAGAACTACAAAAAGAGTGAAGAGTAATATTTCCGTGCTTACCCAGGAAGCCCTGCCTGCTTTATTGTAAAACCACATTTCGGATACCGGTGGTTAAAGATGATTACGGAATCGCAGAATCAGAACCCTAGATGTGCGCTTTTTCTTGCTTTTTCAAGAATATCGACAACGATTTTTGTATTTTCAAGCAATTGATAGCAACGCTCATAATCGTTTGAATGCACAAGCTTGGTAAGTTCCTGGATTTCGTAATACCATGGAGTTTCCAGCTGACGAAAAGAAAGTTCTGAATCACGAAGGATTAGTCTGCTGTTTTGACAATTACTGCTTCCGGGGCTGATATGGATATATCCTTTCTCACCCATAATCTGAATGTTGTTTTCGCAGGAGGTGTCTTTGGCTCCGCTACATTGGCAAATTTCGGGTTAAATACATTTGGAAGTTTGCCGGACATAAGGGCATCGTACCGGCTGGAATACTGGCAGAAAGTTAATGATACCATTTTGACGTTGCCAATAAGGCTTATGTTTTTTCTTACCCAGTGAAATCCAGGCTGGTGGAGTGTGGTAATTGCTTCAAATAAAAACAGGTGTTTTTCTTTTGCGAGACGGATAAGTTCAACAGTTTCTGAAGCTGTTGTGGTAAAAGGTTTTTCACAGATTACGTTCCTGCCATGTACTAAAGCGCTCTTTGCCTGTGAATAATGCAGACTATTTGGTGATGCAATGTAAATAAAATCAAGGGAATCGTCTGAAAGTATGCTTTCATAATCGGTATATGTTTTTTCTATATGATATTTCTCAGCGAGTCTGTGGGCGCTGTCCTCATTTCTGGAATATACGGCATGACAGGAAATGCCGTCTGTTTTTTCAATATTGTCTAAAATGTGGTTTGTGATAAATCCTGTTCCGACAGTACCTATTCTCATAATATGTTTCTCCTTTTAGCTATTAATCGTTAAATATCTGTTTGGCGTATTCACTTGGGGCAATGTTGTATTTCTTCGTGAATGCTTTGGAAAAATACTGAATGGAATTAAACCCCAGCATGAGCGCAATCTCACTGATTGTGTATTTGTTCTCACGAATCATCTGACAGCTTTTATCCAGCTTTAATTCACTAATATATTTTTTAGGTGTCTGTGCTAAGTTTTCCTTAAAAAGTATCTGCAGAGATGACCTGGAGAGGGAAAACTTCTGACAGATTTCGGCAACCGTGATGGGTTCTGTAATGGTATCGCTGATATAAGCAAGTATCTGATTCAGCATCTCGTCCTGATAATTCTGGCGGACTTCTGTTACGGGATGTTGATCGGTCTGTTCCATAAAATCAGATTGAAGAAGCCGTATTACTATTTCTTGTAAAAGACAGATAATCAGGCTGTTTATAAAAGGCAGCTGCGAATTGCTTTCGTTAACAAATGTTTTAACCAGAGAATGGATTTTTTTGTTATACCCAAACACCCGGTTTAAAAGGCTTCCATATACTACTTTGTTGTCTTCGTGGTTTGCGTTGTCCAAGTCAAAAATAATCGTTACATAGGAACAGGATTCTCCCTCTGGAATTTTCTGACAGTGAAACTGACCCGGTCCATATATCAGAAGGTTATTTTCCAGTAATTCATATTCTTTTTCGTCTACAACTGTTTTCATATCATCCGCGGTCAACATAGGTAAGTTCAAAATAGTTGTGGGTTTCGCCCTTGAAATTATATCCGGAGTTTCTGATATTATAAAAGTATCCAAGGATTTCGTTGATATGTAAGTATGGAATAACGCGGTCAATGTCATAAGAGGATGCTAATTCCTCGATGGAATAATGATAGCTGGAATCAACAATAAGCTTATAAGAACAGCTGGCTGTCCTGGACACCAGTGAGAAAAATAGACTGGGAATAATTTTGATATAACGGTGTACGGCAAAAGTTTTCAATGATGCTTTATCTGGCTGTGTGCCAATCAGGATGCATGCCATGCCGGACTGCATTTCAATATATACAGGACAGTCATAACAATGAAGCTGGCTGATGCTGTTTTTGGCCTGTATAGAAAAAATAGTAGAAGTCATATTATTTTTCACTGTGTCAATTGGAGTATCATATACATTACCATATTTTAAAAATTCGTTGCTTGATGTCTTCTGCTGCATAGCCTGCTATACCTCCAATTACGAATATTATGCCTTTTCTTATGTAATATGTCTATTAACGGAAGGGGCTGGATAAAAAAAGGCAGATTGAATCATAAATCTAAAAAAATTCTAAAATATATTAAAAAACGTTTTTTATGTCTAAATGAAAAAAAGGTTGACATTTTATCATTTAGGGGGTATTCTGTAGCAAGCAAATACTTTGAGAATCAAAATATTTGAAAGCCAAAGTATTTAGTTTTTAAAACTACATGTGATGATATGAAAGGAAGAAAATGACGATGTTTGAAAGAGTAAAGGAAATTATTGAGGAGCAGTTAAATTTAGATGGTGTGGAAATTACAGAGGCTTCCAGATTCAAGGAAGATTTACAGGCTGATTCTCTGGATCTGTTTGAGCTTGTAATGGCTTTTGAAGATGAATATGGTGTAGAGATTCCATCAGAAGATCTGGAGAAGATCACAACAGTAGGTTCTGTAATTGAGTATATGAAAGCAAAAGGCGTAGAAGCATAAGAGGCAGATATGAAAACGAGACTGACACAGATTCTGGGAACAGAGACGCCAATCATCCAGGGTGGAATGGCATGGGTCGCAGAGCATAACCTGGCAGCGGCAGTGTCCAATGCCGGAGGCCTGGGACTGATTGGAGCTGCTTCTGCACCGGCAGAGGTAGTGCGGGAAGAAGTACGTAAGTGTAAGGAACTGACAGATAAGCCGTTTGGTGTAAATATCATGCTGTTGAATCCAAATGCCGATGATGTGGCGCAAATTGTTATAGAGGAAGGTGTCAAGGTAGTTACTACAGGCGCCGGCAATCCTTCCAAGTATATGGCGGCATGGAAAGAAGCGGGAGTTAAGGTGATTCCTGTAGTGGCAAGCGTAGCCATGGCAAGGCTGATGGAACGTGCAGGAGCAGATGCAGTGGTTGCAGAGGGAATGGAAAGTGGTGGACATATTGGTTCCATCACCACTTTTGCACTGGTGCCGCAGGTAGTGGATGCAGTGCAGATTCCTGTCGTTGCAGCAGGCGGCATTGCAGACGGAAGAGGTATGGCAGCGGCTTTCATGCTGGGAGCGGAAGGAGTGCAGATGGGAACACGTTTCGTAGCAGCGAAGGAATCCATTGTGCATGCCAATTATAAGGAACAACTGATTAAGGCAAAAGACATAGATTCTGCAGTAACAGGAATGTCTACAGGACATCCGGTCCGTTCCATCCGCAATAAAATGACAAAGGAATACCTGAGATTAGAGAAGGAAGGGGCAGACTTCATGGAACTGGAGAAGCTCACCCTTGGTTCTCTTAGAAAGGCAGTCATTGACGGAGATGTAGTAAACGGAACCGTTATGGCAGGTCAGATAGCAGGACTGATCAAGAAAGAAGAATCCTGTAAGGAAATTATCAGTGAGATAATGGAGCAGGCTGACAGGCTTATGTCAGGTCAGCAGTAAATAGGAGAAGCCTAGATATGAGTAAAATAGCATTTATCTTTCCGGGACAGGGTGCGCAGTATGTAGGAATGGGTAAAGATTTCTATGATGCCTACGAAGAAGCCAGGGAAGTATATCGTAAAGCAAAAGAGGCAACAGGACTGGACATTGAGGCACTGTGCTTTACAGAGAATGACAAGCTGAACATAACAGAATATACACAGATTGCAATGCTGACTACGGAAGTGGCGCTGTTAAAGGTTCTGGAATCCAAAGGAGTCCATGCAGATGTATGTGCAGGATTAAGCCTTGGCGAGTATGGTGCGTTGGCAGCAGCTGATGTAATGGATTTGGACAGTCTGTTTCAGCTGATCAGATTAAGAGGTATTTATATGCAGGAAGCATATCCTGTAGGGGGTGCCATGACAGCAGTGCTGGGACTGGATGCAGGAGTTATTGAGAGTACTTTAAAGGGCATAGATGGAATCGTATCAATCGCCAATTATAATTGCCCCGGACAGATTGTGATCACCGGAGAGGCCCAGGCAGTAGAAATGGCAGCCACAGCTTTACAGGAAGCAGGAGCCAAAAGATGTATTCCCCTTAAAGTCAGTGGACCATTCCATTCTGCACTGCTTACTGATGCAGGTAAGAAGCTGGGTGAGGCGTTAAGCAAGGTAGAGATTCATAAGCCCCAGATTCCTTATGTATGTAATATAGAGGCAGCTTATGTGACACAGGAAGATTCTATAAAAGAGCTGCTGGAGAAACAGGTCTCTCATAGTGTGCGCTGGCAGCAGAGTGTAGAAAAGATGATTGCTGATGGCACAGATACATTCATAGAGATCGGACCCGGTAAGACTTTGACAGGCTTTATGCGTAAGATTAATAAGGATGTTAAGGTCATGAATGTAGATAAACTGGCAGACATGGAGAAGGTATTGGAGGAATTAGGATGCTGACAGGTAAAATTGCGCTGGTTACAGGAGCAGGCAGAGGAATCGGCAGACAGATTGCTCTGACACTGGCACAGAACCATGCCCATGTTATTGTAAATTATAACGGCTCAAAACAGAATGCAGAACAGGTTGTAGCAGAGATTACCCAGGCTGGCGGCAGTGCAGAAGCAATACAATGCAATGTAGCAGATGCAGATGCCGGCAATGCCATGGTAAAGGACATCATTGCAAAACATGGTAAGGTAGACATTCTGGTGAACAATGCCGGTATCACCAGGGATAATCTCATTATGAGAATGACAGATCAGGAATTTGAAGATGTCCTGAATACCAATTTGAAAGGTGCTTTTTATATGATTCGCAGCCTTTCACGTAATTTCCTAAAACAAAGAAGCGGTAAGATCATCAATATCGCCTCTGTAGTAGGGATTACAGGAAATGCCGGACAGGCAAATTATTCAGCCAGTAAAGCCGGTGTCATAGGCTTGACCAAAAGTGTTGCAAGAGAATTTGCAAGCAGAGGTATCTGCGTCAATGCAGTAGCACCGGGATATATTGAGACAGAGATGACACAGGCTTTGTCAGAGGATGCAGCAAAGAGCCTGCTGCAGATGATTCCTATGGGAAAAGCGGGAACTGCACAGAATGTTGCAGATCTTGTACTGTTTCTGGCAGGCAGCGGTTCGGACTATATTACCGGACAGGTCATTGGAGTAAATGGCGGTATGGCGATGCAATAGATATGGCTGAAAAAGAAAGGCATGGTAAGGAATATGAAGAGAGTAGTAGTAACAGGAATGGGCGCTATCACACCGATTGGTAATAGCATAGATGTTTTCTGGGAGAGCGTGAAGGCAGGTAAGATCGGCTTTGACAGGATCACATATTTTGATACGGCAGATTATAAATGTAAGCTTGCTGCACAGGTGAAGGATTTTGATGCAGCAGCGTATATAGATAAGAAAGCAGCCCGCAGAATGGAGCAGTTCTGTCAGTTTGCAGTTGCAGCAGCAGGAGAAGCAATACAGGATGCAGGACTTGATATGGAGAAGGAAGATCCTTATAGAGTAGGCTGCGCTGTGGGAAGCGGCATTGGAAGTTTACAGGCTATGGAGAGAGAGCATAGCAGGTTATTGGAGAAAGGTCCATCCAGAGTAGCACCTATGCTGGTGCCATTGATGATATCCAATATGGCAGCAGGTAATGTAAGTATCGCATACAATCTGAAAGGTAAGAGCATTAATGTAGTGACAGCCTGTGCAACAGGAACCAACTCCATCGGTGAAGCTTATCGTACCATTCAATATGGAGATGCTGATGTCATGATAGCCGGAGGTACAGAAAGCTCGATCACTCCGATTGGAATTGCAGGATTTTCTGCACTAACAGCACTTTCTTCCAGTGAAGATCCTGCCAGATGTTCCATTCCTTTTGACAAGGACAGAAGTGGATTCGTTATGGGTGAAGGCTCTGCCATTGTAGTTCTGGAGGAGTTGGAGCATGCAAAGCAAAGAGGCGCCAGAATCTATGCAGAAGTAGTAGGTTATGGATGCTCTTCTGATGCCTTTCATATCACTTCACCGGCAGAAGATGGCGCCGGTGCAGCCAGAGCCATGACCAATGCAGTCGCAGATGCCGGTATAAGCCCGGAGGATATCACGTATATCAATGCCCATGGAACCAGTACCCATCATAATGATCTCTTTGAGACAAGGGCCATCAAGCTGGCATTTGGTGAGCATGCCAGGGATATTAAGATTAATTCAACAAAGTCTATGGTTGGACATTTGCTTGGAGCAGCAGGAGCTATTGAGTTTGTGACCTGTGTGAAAGAGCTTCAGGAGGGATATATCCACAGAACAGTAGGATTACAGGAATCAGAAGAAGAACTGGACCTGAATTACTGCAAAGAGAGCTATCAGGAAGACTTCGAGTATGCGTTAAGCAACTCTCTGGGCTTTGGCGGACATAATGCAAGTATTCTGGTAAAGAAATACGCAGAAGGGTAAGGTGACACAGATGTCAGTTTATACAGCAAAGGAAATTATGGAGATCATTCCACACAGACATCCTTTCATGCTGATTGATACAATAGAAGAGCTGGAATCGGGGGAGCGTGCATTGGGCAGGAAATGCATCAGCTTTAATGAACCGTATTTTGCCGGACATTTTCCGGGGAATCCTGTAATGCCCGGAGTGCTTATCATTGAGGCACTTGCCCAGGTGGGAGCGGTTGCAATTCTGGGACAGCCTGAATGGAAAGGCAAAACAGCATATTTCGTAGGCATTGATAAATGCCGTTTCAAGCAGAAGGTACATCCGGGTGATGTACTGATGCTGGAGACTAAGATCATAAAAGCAAAAGGGCCAATCGGTGTAGGCGAAGCAGTAGCAACAGTAGACGGAAAAGTAGCTGCCAAGGCTGAATTGACCTTTGCCATAGGAGATTAGGAGGTTTGTCATGGAAGGTAAGCTGATCACGAAGACAGGCAGAATATTTCCGGTGAATCTGTATAACAAGCTGGAAGCTAAGCTGAAGGAAGACAAGAAAGAGGAACCGGTTCAGGCAGAACCTGTCAAAGAACCGGATATGAATCTTATCAAATGCCCTAAGTGTGGCAAGATGGTAGAGCGTGGCAGAGTTGTAAAGAAGAAGTATATATGCTACGAATGTGGCGGATATTTCAGGGTAAAAACCAACAACAGAATCCGCATGGTAGCTGATCCTAAGACTTTTGAACCTTGGTTTGAAGATATGGAAGTAAGTAATCCACTGGATTACGAAGGATATGAGGATAAGCTTGCCGCAGCCAGGGAGAAGACCGGATTAAAAGAAGCAGTTACGGTAGGCAGATGTAAAGTATTCGGAGAGGATATCGTGCTGGGTATATGTGATTCCCGTTTTATGATGGCGAGTATGGGACATGTAGTTGGAGAGAAGATCACATGTGCCATTGAGAGAGCGACAGCATTGAACCTGCCGGTATTTATCTTCTGCTGTTCAGGTGGAGCCAGAATGCAGGAAGGAATCGTATCCCTGATGCAGATGGAGAAGACATCTGCGGCTATCAGAAAGCATGGTGATGCCGGGCTGCTGTATTGTTCTATTCTGACTGATCCGACAACCGGCGGTGTAACAGCCAGCTTTGCAATGCTTGGAGATGTAATTATGGCAGAACCTGGGGCATTGGTAGGATTTGCAGGTCCACGAGTGATCAAGCAGACCATCGGACAGGAGCTTCCCGAGGGCTTCCAGACTTCAGAATTCCTTGTAGAGCACGGTATTATAGATGGTATCGTCAAGAGGGAGAATCTGAAAAAGACTATTTATTTCCTGATTAAGACACACCAGTGTAATGGAAAGAAGACTTATGCGGATTATAGACCAAATGAAGAATTTCATTTTGAGTTAAGTGAGACATTAAAGGAACAAAGCTGGTTCTCCACACCAAGATCTGCCTGGGAGAAGGTCAAAGCCGTAAGACAGGTGGAACGTCCTTCTGCGAGTGATTATATTTCCCATATTTTTGACTTTTTCGTGGAATCCCATGGAGACAGGGCATTCAGGGATGATAAGGCAATGATTGGTGGCCTGACTTTTCTGGATGGACAGCCGGTGACAATTATTGCAGATGAAAAAGGCAAGGACTTCAAGGAATGTCAGGAGCGTAATTTCGGTATGCCTATGCCGGAAGGATACCGTAAGGCGTTACGTCTTATGAAACAGGCAGAGAAATTCAACAGACCTGTTATCAGCTTTGTTAATACATCAGGTGCTTTCTGTGGAATCGAAGCAGAAGAGAGAGGACAGGGGGAAGCGATTGCAAGAAACCTGATGGAAATGTCTTCCCTTAAAGTACCGGTATTGTGTCTGATGATAGGAGAAGGCGGAAGCGGCGGCGCTCTGGCAACTGCGGTAGGCAATGAAGTCTGGATGATGGAGAATGCAACGTATTCCATTCTTTCACCGGAGGGCTTTGCCTCTATTCTGTGGAAGGATGCGAACCGTGCCAAGGAAGCCAGCGAGGTCATGAACATTACCGCCCAGGATCTCAAGCGTCTGGGAGTAATTGAAGAGATTATTCCTGAATTCGGAGGAGCAGATCGTAAAACGACAGAAGCGATTGCAGGTTATATGAAGGAACATATCAAGGATTTCCTTAGAAAATATGATGGCATGAGCGGAGAACAGATAGCAGAAGAAAGGTATCAGAGATTTCGTAAGTTCTAGAAATAGCAGACATGGTGTTTGAAATGAATAGCAGAAAATTACAGATCGGCGGGCTATGTGCCAGGATTCCTGTTGTACAGGGAGGAATGGGCGTAGGAGTCAGTTTGTCCGGACTTGCCGGTGCTGTTGCGGCAGCAGGAGGCATTGGAATTATCTCCACAGCGCAGATTGGCTTTCGGGACAGGGATTTTATGAAGCATCCGATAGAATGCAATCTCAAAGCAATCAAAACGGAAGTGGAGAAAGCAAGAAAGCTGGCAAAAGGCGGTATCATCGGAGTGAATATCATGGTAGTGACAAGACGCTATGAGGATTATGTGAAAGCCGCAGTAGCCGCAGGAGTAGACTGCATCGTATCAGGTGCAGGGCTGCCTATGAATCTTCCTGAGATCGTCCATAAGGCTGAAGAGGCGCTGGCAGCATCAGGAATCAAGAGGGCAACGAAGCTGGTTCCTATTGTATCTACCAGAAAAGCACTGGATGTCATCATAAAATACTGGAAAAAGAAGTATGATACAACACCGGATATGGTAGTCGTAGAAGGACCACAGGCAGGGGGACATCTGGGGTTTACACCAGAGGAGCTTGACAGCTATACACCGGCGTCATATGATGAAGAAGTAAAATCCATATTATCAAAAACAAAGGAGATGCAGATTCCCTGTGTAGTAGGCGGTGGTGTATACACCAGACAGGACTGGGAGCATTATGCAGATCTGGGTGCTGATGGGGTACAGATGGCTACCCGTTTTGTGACGACAGAAGAATGTGATGCCAGTATGGCATATAAGCAGGCGTATATTCAGGCAAAGAAGGAAGACATTGTAATAGTCAAAAGTCCTGTAGGAATGCCAGGAAGGGCAATCCACAATGTATTTCTGGATAAAGTAAGGCAGGGAGAGCGCTTTATGCGGGGATGCAGACAGTGTATTACGACCTGCAATCCGGCGACAGTTCCTTATTGCATTACGGAAGCTTTGATCAATGCAGTAGAAGGCAGACTGAATGAAGGTCTGATCTTTTGCGGCAGTAATGCATACCGCAGCCATCAGATAGAACGCGTAGCTGATATTATGGAGGAATTTGCATGAGAACAGTGAGAATAATCGGTACGGGAAGTGCCTTGCCTGACAGAAAAGTAACCAATGATGATCTGGCACAGCTGGTAGAGACATCGGATGAGTGGATCCGTGAGAGAACAGGCATTGGTGAAAGGAGGATTTCTGAAGGAGACGGTGTAGCACAGCTTGCGTCCCGTGCCTGTGAACGTGCACTGGAGATGGCGGGCAGGAAACCGCAGGAAGTAGACCTGATCATTGTGGCAACCTGTTCAGCAGAATATCTGCTCCCTAACTGTGCCTGTCAGGTGCAGAGTGAACTGGGAGCATCAGCTGCAGTGGCTTTTGACCTGAATGCGGCATGTTCCGGCTTCCTGTTTGCACTTCATACAGCATATGCCTATATCCATAGCGGAATCTATAAGAATGCATTAATAGTGGGGGCAGAAGTCCTGTCTAAAATGGTAGACTGGACAGACCGTTCTACCTGTGTATTGTTTGGAGATGGCGCAGGGGCAGCATATGTTGAAGCCTGTGAAGAAGAGAATAAAGGCATGATCAGTTTTACACAGGGAGCTGATGGAACCAAAGGTATGGTGCTCAGTTGTCATGACAAACAGGTAGTGAATCCCTATGTGACACCGGATTCTCCTTTAGATGCCTACATCCGTATGAATGGACAGGAGGTTTACAGATTTGCGACCAGACAGGTTCCTGCATGTATACAGACTGCTTTGAATCAGATACAATGGATAGCGGATGATATAGACATATATATATTACATCAGGCTAATATTAGAATCATAGAAGCGGTTGCAAAGCGTCTGAAAGTGGATATAGACAAGTTTGCAGTTAATGTAGACAGAGTAGGAAATATGTCTTCTGCAACAGTACCGGTTTTACTGGATGAATTGAACAGAAGCGGACGGCTTACACCGGGCATGAGAATTGCCATGTCAGGTTTCGGAGCAGGTCTTACGTATGGAGCGTGTGTCCTAATCTGGGGTTAAAGAATGGAGATTACATTCATGGAGAAGAATAATACGAGCAGGACTTTAAATGAATTACTGGTGAATCTGTTCAATAATGTGATGGACAGAGAAGCCAAGGCAGTGATAACAGAGGAATTTAAGGATATCACCAATAATGATATGCATATTATCGAGGCAATCGGTATAGAAGAACCACAGAAAATGTCAGCAATTGCCAAGAGGCTGTCTGTTACGGTGGGAACCCTTACTACCAATATGAACAGTCTGGAAGAAAAGGGCTATATCAAGAGAGAGAGAAGTCTGATAGATAAAAGGGTTGTACTGGTCAGCCTGACGGATAAGGGAAGGAAAGCCTTCTTTCATCACAGGGACTTTCATAAGCACATGATACAGGCGGTCGTAAAAGACCTGGATGAAGACGAGACGAAAGTTCTGATTAAATGCCTGCGTAATATTTCTTCTTTTTTGGACAGTTAAGAAAAAGGAAGCGGCTTTGGATAATTCTGAAACCGTTTCCTTTTCTTTATAATAAGTGTTTAAGTATACGCTTGTTGTGGTACATTTTGCCGTCTGCTTCTTTGATTACATCTTCGAGGACTTGTCCTTTGCTGAGGACAAAACCATGTGCAACTTCAAAGCTGAAATCTGACATGTTGGTCTGGTTGATTTCTTCGCAGTAACTGTGCAGCAGCTGGATACCAAGCTGATAATCTGCTTCGGGATCATTACCCGTCAGAACCACAAGAAATTCATCGCCGCCCATGCGTGAATCATGTCGGATTTCAGTCCTTTGGCGAACAGATCGGCAACCTGGTTGAGCTGATACAGAATCAGGCAGAACAGGAAGCAGAGAATCGCAATGCGGATGTACAGAGTATAATCACCATGCGTTCCAAAGTAATATTTACTCAAAGCCATTAATACAGATATGGTAAGAACTATAATCGCCGGATAGGACAGAGTTCTATGACCCTTGATATGATCTGCATGGGTATAGCTTAAAAGCAGACATGCAATGAGTGGCAGCATGATGACAATTAAAATATGGGTGGATTTCATGGTGTAATGAAATTCCACGATACCTAGCATATGGAGGGGAACTGTGACCAGCAGATTAATACTTGCCGCCAGGCTGAATATTTTGGAGAAGGCCTTCATCCTGCCTTTTTTGAACCGGTAACTTCCCAGTAATCCGAAAGGAATAGGAACAACAATCAGTGACAGATAGCCCAACAGATGGAATACTTCAGAATAAACGAAGAATAACTGCCATACAAGAGATTCTGCACTTGCCCACTGGGCGGAAAAGAAAGCTGCCTCTCCTAAGTACAGTAAATCCTTTTCTATATGGAATTTTTTGTGTACATAAGCGTATAAACAGATCAGCACCAGGGTAATGAATTGTAAAAATACGGATAAAATAAATCCGGCAAAACGTTCACTGGTAATGATGCGGTATACATCCCTGGTAGAACCGGCATATATATTATCAATCAGTCCATTTACATTGGTATAGCATGGAGTGCCCTCAAGCCGGATTGTAATCGTAGGATTGGAGGAATCCAGAGCTATCATATGCCAGCGGCTGCCTGGAGAAGTACCAAATATTACGGATTGTTCTCTGTCATCCTCAGATACAAGGACATCATTTACGTAGATATCGACAAACATATTACGGCTTCAGAATAAAAGAGCCATATCAGTGCTTGTAGAATCCAATGTACAGATAACACTTTGTGTCTGCGGATCAGAGATGCTGTCTGTATGAAAAGAGTTTAATGAGAATGAATCTCCATTTTCATCTACCCAGTTATCCAACAAGTCTGTCACATGATACATATGAGGAGAAGCAATATTGACTGCTATGCTGAGACAGGAAAAAATAAAAACAGAAAAAATCCCAATCCCAGCCAAAGTATGAATTACTTTGTCCAGCAATGAGTGTACATTCATGAAAAACACCTTTCGCATATTTTGTAAAAAGTTAGTAGAAACCTTCTACTATCAGACTGTAGACAAAGCTCCTTCCTGTGAGGGAGCTTTTCTTGTGTCATGACTGCAAAAAGTGTGTACTTACAAACTCAAACTTCGCACTAGAATAAGTGCCTATGCACCTTGAAAATTCAATAATAACTGGCATAAATATAGCATGAAACCGTCTGGTTTTGATATAATTGAGTTGCTAGAAACAATCATACTTCCGGAGGCTCATGCTATGAATAAAAGTATAACACAAGCAACTCAAAATGATAAGCAGATTTCTAAATCTATCAAAAGATTTTTTGTAAGATTTCATGTTTCCTCAGCTTTAAAGTCATCCAACGCTTACAAAAAGAAAGGGATTCCGGCAACGGAAATCTTCCAGTATCTGTTTCTACTGATTTTTTCTAACAGAAGCATGTACATGAACCTGATTACAGGGCGGAACACTCCTGCTTTTGCAAAGGATACAGTGTATCGCTTTATGAAGATGACCCAGATCAACTGGATTCGCTTCACAACGATTCTTTCCTCCCGGATTATCCGAGATGCTATTATTCCACTGGATTCAGAGGCCCGTGCCAATGTCCTTATCATTGATGATTCCATGTTTGAACGTAACCGTTCCAAAAAGGTGGAGCTTCTTGCTAAAGTCTATGACCACGCAAAGCACACATATCGTTTGGGGTTTCGAATGCTTACTCTTGGATGGTCAGATGGAAGTACATTTCTGCCGGTAAACAGCATTCTTCTTTCTACAGAAAACAAGAAAAACCGAATCAATGAAGCTGCAAATGTAGACAAAAGAACCGTTGGTTATAAACGCAGAAAACTGTCCATGGAAAAAGGAACCTCTGTCATGCTTACGCTTTTGGAAGCTGCTAAAAAGGTGGCAATCCCTGCGAAATATGTTCTCTTCGACAGCTGGTTTTCTTCTCCAAGTACACTTCATGCTGTAAAAGAGATTGGATATGATGTGATCGGCATGGTTAAGAAAACTCCTAAGATGTTCTTTCGTTACAACGGTGAAGACATGTCTTTGGTTTCCATCTACAACAAGAATAAAAAGAGACGTGGAAGATCAAGATATCTGCTCTCTGTTATGGTCGATGTTGTAAAAGATGATGAAATCATTCCTGCAAAGGTGGTTTATGTCCGCAACCGCAACAAACGCAAGGAATACCTCTGTCTTATTTCCACAGATATAAATCTGGATGAGGATGAAATCATCCGAATTTATGGAAAACGCTGGGATATAAAGGTGTTCTTCAAGGTATGCAAGAGTTATCTTAACTTGAGCAAAGAGTGTAATTCTTTGTCCTATGATGCAATGACAGCACATATCGCAGTTGTTTTTACCCGATACATGATGTTATCACTGGAAAGCCGGGAATCCAACGATAACCGTTCCCTTGGCGAACTCTTTTTATACTTTTCTGATGAGATGTCTGATATCACATGGATACAGGCATTTCAAATGCTGCTTCAAATGTTCAGGACAATGCTTACGGAAAATACCGAGTTGCCAGATGAGAAAATCAGCGAATTGGTGGATGCGTTTATAAATGCACTTCCGGTAGCAGCTGTAGACCGGGGAAAATAATTGACTTAAAATATAAATAATGTTAGACTGAAAGAACTATTTGTATCAGAGGAATGTTAGTGTATATAGGGGAAAAATATGGCAACACTACAATTCAGGCGTATGCCTATTGCATTATGAGCAATCATATTATTTTAGGATACTATCAAATATTGTTTAGAGAAATTGAATTAGATGACTTCCCTGACGAAATTTCGGAATATAATGCAGATATAAAAGAAGATAAGATTTCCTCCGTACATATAAGATACCTGGCAATCGAGAAAAAATATCAGAACAAAAAGATAGGAACAAATACTCTGCAGGTAATTATCAAAGATATAGAGCAGTTTGCTGAAAACTGGCCGATACGAGTAATTACCATTGATGCCAGAAACGATTTGGTTGAATGGTATGAAAAGCAGGGTTTTAAAAGAATGAGAAAGAATACAGTGGGACAGGATATTTCTACAGAGTCAATGTATTTTGACTGTATGAGATTTTCTGACGAACTGGAGACATATTTGGAGAGTCAATACGAATAACAATAAGGAGGAGCCAGGCATGAATGATATAATTACCAGAACGATTCATTTATCAAAAGACGATGCGGTTAATTTTGCAAATTCCTTATTTAGACCAACGCAAAGAGAGATAGAGAATCATAGAGAGCAGTTGGATAAAATAAACAGAAATGTAACAATCAGACGAACAGAAGACGGATTTACAGCAGATGTTGCAGATTTGGACTTATCTTTTTTGGAAGAAAAGCCGCTTGAAACTACATTTAATGTTGAAGTGACACTTAGAGTAAAAAGTGAAACCAACATTTATTATGATAGTAAAAAGAAAATCGCGAAAGAAACGATAGTAGTAAAGACGAGTACGCAATATACTAGTTCAAAAGATGATAATTTTTCCCCATGGGCGGCATAGGAGAACAGATGGAAAGTGCATTTCAGTTTACCAATCCAGTATTAACAGAACTTGAATTCAATATTAATGAAAAATTCAATAGTCAAGACAACCAGGAAGTACAAATAGCACTTAGTGTGTCAGTACAAGTTAATAAAAGTGAGAACAAAATGGAGGCTACAGTTGGTCTGAATTTTGAGATTGGAACACGGGAAGATATTTCTCCATTCTATATCAAAGCAACAGAAAAAGCTAACTTCAGATGGGATGAAAGTCTGACGGAAGGTATGGTAGATAAGTTGTTAAATCAAAATGCACCGTCACTTCTGGTGTCGTACTTGCGCCCCATTATTGTACAGATAACAGCAGCATCACCTTATGGTGCATATAATATTCCTTTTATTAATTTTACAGCAGGTGAGTAGCGCGTTTGCCTTTTGCTAATTCTTAAGGAAAGGAGTCCCCATGTCCCAGGTTACGAAACGCGCACTCGAACAATCACTGAAAAATCTTCTGCTGAAAAAGCCGCTGACGAAAATCACCATCAACGACATAGCGGAGGACTGCGGCATCAACCGCATGACCTTTTACTACCATTTTAAAGATATTTATGATTTGGTGGAGTGGTGCTGCATTGAGGATGCAAGGAAAGCACTGGATGAGAAGCGAACCTACGACACCTGGCAGCAGGGCTTTATCCAGCTTTTTGAGGCCGTGCGGGAGAATAAACCCTTCATTATGAATGTGTACCACTGCGTAGACCGGGAACAGGTGGAGAAATACTTAAATCCCCTGGTGGATGACCTGCTCATGGGCGTGATTGAGGAGCGGGCAACAGGAACGACTGTCCGGGATGAGGACAAACAATTTATTGCCAGAGTGTACTCCTATTCTTTTGTGGGACTGATGCTGGACTGGATTCGGGATGACATGAAAGACGACCCGGAAGAACTGGTAAAGAAATTTGCCATGGTAATTCAGGGTGACCTTACCAGTGCGTTGTCCCGGTTTAAACTCTGAAAACTTATCAAAGTTTCTGTTTTGATAAAAAACTATACAATGTGAGCCTCCGTGATAAAAATTTTATCGCGGAGGTTTTTCTGTTTATTGTGAGTTCTGCTGGGAAAGCTATACTGTAAGTAGAACAAGAAAACAAGGAGGACAAATCCGATGGCTCCGCAGGAGACATTGCTCATTCATAGGATTCGGATTTTTCCTTCGGAAAAACAAGGAGGATTCACTATGTATTATTCAGCAGGAACTTATGAATCATTTGCACATCCCGAAAAGCCCAAGGATGTGGATAAAAAATCAGCATACATCATCGGAACCGGACTGGCTGGACTGACTGCAGCGTTTTATCTGGTGCGTGATGGACAGATGAAGGGCGAGCATATTCACCTTCTTGAGAAACTGGAGCTGGCAGGCGGCAGCTGTGACGGACGCAAGGATGTCACCAAAGGCTTTTTCATGCGGGGCGGACGTGAGATGGATAACCACTTTGAAGTTATGTGGGATACCTTCCGTGATGTTCCTTCCATTGAAACACCCGGCGTGTCCGTGCTGGACGAGTATTACTGGCTCAACAAACATGACCCCAACTATTCTCTCTGCCGTGCCTCCATTAACCGCGGCGAGGATGCCCATACCGATAAAAAATTTGAACTGGACAAAGAGTCCGCGCTGGCACTGTCCCAGTTATTCATCACACCGGAGGAGGATTTGGAGGACAAAAAGATTTCTGATGTGCTGCCGGATTCCTTCTGGAATACCAATTTCTGGCTGTACTGGCAGACCATGTTCGCTTTCCAGCGCTGGTCCAGTGCGTTGGAAATGAAACGTTACCTGTGCCGTTATGTCCATCACATTGACGGACTCCCGGATTTCAGCGCTCTGCGTTTCACCAAGTATAACCAGTTTGAGAGTATGATTCTCCCTCTGGTAAAATACCTGGAGGCACATGGCGTGGCAATCGAGTACGGCATGGATGTGAAGAATGTCATCATCGACACCGTTGGCGACAAACAGATTGCAAAACAGATTGTCTATGTGAAGGACGGCAAGGAGCAGACCATCGACCTGATTGAGGATGATTTGGTATTTATCACCAATGGCTGCTGTACCGATACCTCCTGCTATGGCGACCAGAACCACGCACCCGACCTTTCCGGCATCAAGAATGGTTACGGCGAGTCCTGGGATATGTGGAAAAACATTGCAGCCCAGGCAAAACACGGGGAATTTGGTAACCCGGAGGCTTTCTGCAGCGAT
>CAKRTZ010000019.1 GCA_934402515.1 uncultured Lachnospiraceae bacterium | reverse complement strand
AAGAAACAGTTTATGCAGGCATTTATTGAGCGTATTGATATATTTCCAGAAAGACGAGAAGATGGTAATTGGATTAGAAATATCAAGTTTCAATTTCCGGTACCGATTCTTAGAGATGGCAAGGAAGTAGTTCGAGTTGATGGTATTTCTTTGGATAAAGAGCAGTCTGATGAGCATACTGTTACCTTGGAAAAGTTTCCGACACTTGAGACGGTATGTTCTTTTGTCCATACAAAAAGCCAAGAGACATATCGACATTGAAATTACTACTGATGAGCTAGATTTGACATGTGCGGAGGCAAAAGCTACTTATGAGCAGATAAAAGCATATGTGAAAGAAAATTTTGGGATGAATGTTAGCAATCTTTATATAGCGCAGGTAAAAAGAGAATTTCCGGTGTTTATTTGACCGGGGATATGACCGTGTATGCAGGCTGGCAGCTGGACGAAAAACCGGGCACAGGCGAGGCCACCGGTGCCCCTGCGTCCCAACAGGACGGGACTCATGGCGATGTCCCAAAGACCGCAGGGAATGACAACGGACAGTCTCGTGTGGAAGAGCAACAGCCGGTTTCGCCGGACACACCGGAGAATGTGGAGCAGCAAATCACAGAGGAGCAAGCTGCGGGAGGTCAAACCACAGGAGTTCCGACAACGGAGGATATCGGGGAGGAGCAGAAATCCACAGAGGAGAACAGCCCCGTGGACAATATCCCTGCGGATAATGGCTCAAATCCAGATGACAGTGGAAATCTGCAGTCAGAGGATAACTCCCACAGTGGCGGGTGGATACCGGTACTCGGTGTTTCCGCAGGAGCTTTAGTGCTTGGATCTGGCTTATATCTGGGCTTTCGGAAATAGAGGAAGTAGATTCATCGCTTCATTGAAAACCAGGAATGCCCCCGTTGTTATGTCAGCAGGTACGAAAAACCGGGCAGGTGCGTCAGCATCTGCCCGGTTCTGGTGGAAGTAATAACCTATTTTAAAATATCCACAATGGCGTGTCCATCGGTGTCACCCAGATCCACGCCGAGAATCTTGGCGTAGGTAGGAGCTTCGTTGACGATGTGACTGCCGGAAAGTACGGTATTTTCCTTGATGTCTGGGCCTTTTGCCAGAAGAATAGGCTGCGGCCCTTTCTGGGGCAGATAACCATGGGTTGCACTGCCGAAACGATAATCGGAGTTGGAGAGATCCCGCACCAGGGGTCTGGTGTAGTAATCACCGAAGGCGGTGTAGCCGTCGGTTTCCAGTACGAAGGAGAAGTCTCCGCCGAACCGTTCTTCCTTGCGGCATTCTTCCTCTGTGTATACACGGGAGAAGCCATATACGCCCTCTTCCAGAAGCTTATTTAACAGATCATATACTTTATTCCAGATTTCTTTGTTATTCTTATCTTTCAGAAATACCACAGCGGACATACCGTTGGAGAGACACCAGGCATCCCAGTCGGCGATGGAGCCGTCCTCTGCGATGCGAATCAGTCCGTTTTCTGCAAACAGCACATTCAAGCCAATATTTCTCCTTACATCCAGCTGACCGTGGTCGCTGACCATGAAAATATTGTAATCCTCAAAGGAACCGCTGTCCTCAGCAGCCTGTCCAATCATTCCAAGCCAGCGGTCCAGATCCTCCAAAGCTCTGTCGATATGGGG
The DNA here is from genome assembly GCA_934402515.1 of uncultured Lachnospiraceae bacterium. Lineage (GTDB taxonomy): Bacteria > Bacillota > Clostridia > Lachnospirales > Lachnospiraceae > UMGS2037. The sequence continues at coordinate 38,979 of CAKRTZ010000019.1, read as the reverse complement.
ACCGAAGACACCGGATTCGTGACGGGCTGCATCAATGTTGGCGGGATGCACTAACAGTAAATCCGGGGCAAACTGACGAATGATATCCGCAGCACAGGCAATACCGAATTCATCACGCTGGGGGTGAACCCGTTCCACTCCTGCGAAAAGATGTTCATTTTTATGTACGATGTCCAGAACCTGATCGTTGGCACCTACCCGCTTGAAGGCTGCAGCGATATCCGCATCCCCTTCGATCGCCCAGTTGTCAGCGATGTGATAATCAATGGCAGGATTGTAGGCAGTGACCGGCCAGAATACGGCAGCAGTGGTTTTGCCCTTTTTCTTGGCTGCACGGAAGATATCTTCACAATGGATGAAGTCATAGTTCCACTGCCAGGGAGTAGGATCACTTCCGGGAATTAACTGCATGTTGGAGAAAACGCCGTGCCTGTCCGGATACATGCCGGTCATCATGGATACATGTGCCGGGAAGGTGACGGTAGGGTAGATGGAAGAAACATTGGTGATTCTTGCACCACCTCCCAGATACTTTTTGAAATTAGGTAAGGTTTGGAAGTAGTCCAGATCCTCCCCTACCATGGCATCGGATGAAATAACGATTACTTTACTCATAATTCAATTCTCCTTCCTTTTCAGGTTTTTTAGTCAGATATTTTTTTACATCTTTTCGGACATAGATATATGCCGGAATTAACAAGAAGTTCGCTAATACCCAGGGAGCGGTAAAGGTCAGGCAGATGGCCATATAGCCCAGGGGTTCCACCAGGAAAAATGCCAGAATGACACGGGCCAGCATTTCCATGACACCGGAAAACATGGCAAGGAAGCTGTAACCCAGTCCCTGAATGGAGTTTCTGAGAATCATCAGGCTGGTGAGAAATGGGTATCCCAGACTGGTGACAAAGAGGAAACTTTCCACATGCTCCATAATGGAGGGATCGGCATCTGCGGTAAGGAATAAGCCGGCTACATCGTTGCCCCAGAAGTAGGATACAATGGCGATAAACACCGAGTAGATCAGTCCGATGGCGTAGGCGATACGGATACCGGCTTTGATGCGGTTCAGGCGGTTAGCACCTAAGTTCTGCCCGCAATAGGTTGCCATGGTAAGTCCTACGGTGTTGATGGCCTGGAAGAAAAGCTGTACGACTTTGGAGGCGGCAGTTACGGCGGCGACGATAGCGGAACCGAAAGTATTGGTAGCAGCCTGCAAAACAGTGGAGCCGATGGCGGTGATGGAGTTCTGGAGTGCCATCGGAATTCCGATATAAAGCAGTTTATTCACATGAGGTGTGGACCATTCCCAGTCAGAGCGGGATAGCTGCAGGATCGGGAAACGTTTCTTCATATATACATAGCAGAGTACACCGGAAACCAGCTGGGCAATAACCGTTGCAATGGAAACACCGGCGGTTCCTGCATGTAACACAATGACGAAGAACAGATTCAACGGCACATTCAAGATAGAGGATAAAATCAAAAAGTAAAGCGGCGTCTTGCTGTCACCCAAAGCCCTCATAATGCTGGACAGATAGTTATAAAGGAAAGTAATGGGGATAGCTGCAAACAGGTAAATGCAATAGTTCCAGGCGTCGTCAATGATATCGGCGGGAGTGCTCATCCATTCCAGAAACAGCCTTGCACCAGCACAGGAAATGACGGTCATAATCGCACTGATAATCATTCCCACATATAAACTGTTGGTGACATAGCGACGCATGGAGTTGTAGTTTTGGGCACCATACTCCTGAGAAACGGGAATTGCCAGACCTGGACAAAGTCCCATGATAAATCCGGTCATCAGGAAGGTGAGGGAGCCGGAAGCACCTACCGCAGCCATCGCATTGATTCCCACACATTGTCCGACGACGATGGTGTCGATCATGTTGTACAACTGTTGGAAAAGGTTACTGATCAAAAGCGGAATGGAGAAGGAGATAATCAGCTTAAACGGATCTCCTTCGGTTAAACTTCGTGTCATAATGTTTCTCCTCGTTTCAGGTCTATTGAACCTTTACTATATTTTGCTTTTGTTCAAATCTGAACAATACAGCCATAATAATGACGGTAGTAATCACAACAAAGATACCTACGCTGATGTAAGAAAGCCGGATGCCGATGGCATCAATGGTGAAACCGCCGATAACCTGACCGATAATACTTGCAATACCGGTCTGCACAATATATAAAACACTCTGTCCCTGAGAAGCCTTGCCACTTTTTACATGGGAAGAGATATAGGTAATTGCGCCGAAATGGATGACCATGTAGGTAATTCCCTGCATGGCCTGTGCCAGAATCAGGAAAGTAAGAGAGCCGCCGGAAGCAACCAGCAGCCGGACACCCATCAGGGCACTGGCAATGGCAATCAGATGCAATCCGTTGAATTTCTTGTTCAGCTTGGGAAGCAGCAGCAATACAGGAACCTCACTGACTGCCTGCACACAGCTTAAAATACCAACCTGAGCCTGGGAATAGCCCAGAGATACCACATAAACCCCCATAAAACTGCCTAAAAAACTGGCTCCCAGCTGATAAATAAAGGCAAAAGCGAGAACAAAGTAAATGTTTTTGCTGACAAAGATATCGGCCAATTGAAATAAATGTTTAAAGTCATAAGGTTTGGGCTCTGCAATGGGCTGGTGATTTTCTGAATTGGGAAGTTTGAAAATCAGGAACAGTAAAAAAGCATAGCTGATGCTGGCAAAGAGGAACTGATAAGAAGGATTCTTTTTCAGATAAATGCCCACCACCAGCGAAATAATAGCGTAGCCTACAGTTCCACCCATACGGATCAAAGCGAAATTATAATGCAGTCTGTCGGCATTCCGGACTACAATGGCGTCAATCAATGGGTTGACGGAAGTAGAGAAAATCGTAAGTAAAAAGCTGGAAAAGAGAAAGTTCCAGAAAGAGTTTCCTATGTAAAAGGTATAAAGGGAAAGCATAACGCCCAGAACTACTAAGGCGGCATAGTGCTTTGCCTTTCCTGTTTTGTCACTTCTTCTTGCCCATAATGGCTGAATTAGTACGCAGGAGATGGAAGAAATCGTCCGCAGAATTCCGATCTGTGAACTGGAGAGTCCCTGCTGTGCATAGTAAGTACTCAGGAAAGGAGAGTAAAGGGCAACAGAAATATAGATGAAAGTGTTGAGCATTAATAGTAGAGTAAACGACGGGTTGTTTTTTGCTGCAGTATTCTGATTCATAAGTTACCGATCTTTCCTTTCTTTTTTTTCTGATGAAGGGTGGGCAGGGCCGAAGCCCCACCCTGTAAATAAAGTATTATGCCATAGAATTTTCCCTGAAAAACGTATTGATTCCCCAGGAGTAATCAGCGACACGCTGTTTGATCTCCCTGTCGTCGATTTCACCGGTTTCTATAAATTTCTTTGTGACTTCCGGTGTGGGAATGCCGGCGCGACCGCCGATGCTGGTACATTTGATGCCACTGACTGCGCTAGCGAAAATTGCGGTGTCACGGATGGAATATTGATGTTTTAAACCGTAGAAAAATGCTCCGTGGAAAGTATCACCTGCACCGCAGGTGTCAAAAGCCTTGATTTTAAAAGCAGGGATTTCACAGTAACCCTCATCTGACAAAACGCGGCATCCCTTGCTGCCAAAGGTAAAGATCACAACAGAGGGACCCATATCCCGGATTGCCTGCATGTGTGCCTCATAATTTTCATCCCGGAAGGATGCATCATAGACAAATTCAGAGGCAATAAAGTAATCAATATAAGGCAGAATCTCTTGATAATTATCAAGAGGACGGTTATCTGCATCAATCAGAACCTTGACGCCGTGCTCTTTGGCAAACCTTGCCGCCTCTACATGGAGTGTATTGGAGAGGGCGATAAAGAGATAGTCAGCGGAGAGTATGGGAGTAAAATCCATACCGGTTTCCTCGGGGCGTATGTAACTTCCCCTGCGGTAAATAATATTCCGTCCGTGATATTCTTCCTCTGAGAGGACCACACCCATATCTGTGGTTTTGCCCTCCTGAATGGCAGCGGCAGATAAATCAATTCCGTGTTTTTCAAAATCGTACTTACAATATTGACCAAACAAGTCATCACCCATGGAGCCCATGAAGGCACAGGATAGCCCACACCTGGAGGCAGCCACCAGCCCGGTGGGAATTTTACCGCCGGGCTGCCAGCTCGCGTCAACGACGCTCCGTGACTGATTGGGAGAGGGGATACTTTCAATATGTGCAAGATAGTCGATACAAGGATGTCCAATTCCAATTACATCAAATTTTTTTTGCATACCTGTTCCTCCCAAAGATAAGAAATTACAGTTGATAGTGATTGGGATTTAATACTGCAATTTTCTTCTTTACGAAGTCAATACAAGGACGTTCAATTGCGCGGAGCGCTCTGTAATAGCCACCGGGGTTAGCGTTTTCGTCAAAGATCTTCTTCATGGATTCATAGAAAGCATGCTGATACTCGGTTGCAATATTGAATTTGGACATACCGCATTTTACGGCTCTTGCCAGCTGCTCGTCAGGAATGCCGGAACCACCGTGCATAACCAGAGCAATGTCCAGTACCTCACGGAGTTTGGCGATACGGTCAAAGTCTAATTCGGGAGTGCGGATATAATTGCCGTGAGCGTTACCCACTGCAATTGCAAGAGAGTCCACCTGGGTGCGGGAGACGAACTCTACGGCCTGGTCGGGATTGGTGAAGAAATCCGTGTTGGATAAATCTTCCTCGTTTCCTGCACTTCCCACATGCCCCAGCTCAGCCTCTACGTCAACGCCCATAGCATGGGCATATTTGGTAAAATCAGCGGTGAGTTTGATATTTTCTTCAAAAGGAAGTCCGGAACCATCGATCATAACGGAAGGAAAGCCTGCAGCCAGTCCGGAAACGGCAATCTCAAAAGTTTTGGAATGATCCTGATGGACAGCGATGGGAACAGCAGCGCGCTGAGCCATTTGGATTGCCATGTTGGTGATGTCAGACAGGGGGGCATGTTCTGCAAAACCGGGATAATACTGAATAATCAAAGGCATGCGTGCTTCCTCGGCGGCCATGATTGCAAACTTGATACTGTTATAGTCAAAAACGTTGATCGCGGGTACGCCGTATCCATTTTCCTCGGCATGTTTCAGAATGTCTTTTACTTTTGCAAGAGCCATTTGTGTAATCTCCTTTCATAAAACCCATTGGGTTGTTTCCTATTACCATATAGTTTTTTATACTTTTTATTTACGCGCGGAAGAAGCTCTGGAACTGGGGAAGCTTGTACGCATAGTCTTTACTGATCTGGTCGATGGCATCGTAATCTTCTTTGCTGATCTCAAAGTTGGAAGCTTTTACGTTGTCCATTACCTGGGCGGGATTCTTCGCACCGACGATAGGAGCGGTGATTCCCGGAGTCTGCATGATGAAGCGGATGGAAAGCTGGGAAAGTGTTACTCCGTATTTCTCTGCAAAAGGACGAAGCTTTTCGACCACGGCAAGAGCGCCTTCAAAATAAGGATGCTGGAAGATTGCAGCATGACTTCTGCCATCATCATCGGGGAAAGTGGTGTCGGCAGTAAATTTGCCGGTCAGCAGCCCCTGCGCCAGGGTAGAGTAGTTAATGATACCGATGTTATTTTCCTTGCAGTAATCCAGGCAGTCAAAATCCAGATATCTCCATAATAAATTGTAGCAGGGCTGGATAACATCGATTTCGCCATATTGTCTGGCTTCAATCAGCTGTTCTTTACTGAAGTTGGAAACACCGATGCAGCGGATCTTTCCTTCGTTCTTCAACTTCATTAATTCATCCATGGTGGCGTCGATAGGATCGCCGGTATTGGACGGCCAATGAATAAAGTAGACATCCAGATAATCTGTCTCCAGATCTTTTAAACTTTGTTCAAAAGTAGGGCGGACCTTTTCTCTGGCCAGACAGGAACGGGTTAATTTAGAAATGATAGTGAGTTTGTCACGGTCATATCCTTTTGTGGCCTGGGCAACTAACTGCTCGGAATGACCATTGCCGTACACAGGAGCTGTATCTAATGTAGTGATACCACAGTCGATTGCCTGACGGATAGCGGCGATGGATTGCTGGTCCTGGGCGCCGGTGAAATAGGTGCCGCCGATTGCCCAACAGCCAAAGACCTGTTCGGAGACAAATACGTTGCTGGAACCAAGTTTGCGAGTATTCATTGTAAATTACCTCCCTTTTTGTTATGAAAATGTATACGTTTACATTACAAAATACAGTATAAGGACGAAAAAATGAAAAGTCAATACTATACAATAGGAAATATGGGCAAAAATACACACTAAAATCAATAAAAACGTATCTATTAACGACATAATACACAATTTGTTAAAAGTATATAAAAATGGCATGTGCAATTTGTATAAGTTTAAATCATGAAAACGATTGACATTTAATGCAAAACGAAATAAAATAACACTATCAACAGTGCAGCGGCACTACAAAGGAGGATAAGATATGAAGAAAAAAGTATTGGCAACATTGTTAACGTTTTCAATGGCTGCATCCCTGGCAGCTTGCGGAAGCTCAGGTGCTTCTACAACGGAAACCCCTTCAGCTGACAGTCAGACAACCGAGACAACACAGGAGAGCACGGCGACAGAGGGCACCACAGATGCAAGCACTGCAGAAGCTACCAATTATGGAGGAATCACCCTCACTTTTATGAATTCAAAACCGGAGATTTCCGATGCATTAGAAGAGGTTGCTACCACATGGGGCGACGCTCACGGTGTAACCTTCGAGTTTTATGATTCCAGTAATCCCAGTGATACCCTGGCACAGAAATATGCAGCAGGAGATGGTCCTATCCTTGCAGTAGTAGATAGTGGAAACATCGTTGATATGGCAGAAGAGAAAATGCTTCCTTTAGATGGTGAAGAGTGGATTTCCCACACCACACTCGCTAAAGATCAGAACGGAAAAGTTTACGGCTGGCCGTTCACAGTAGAGAGCCAGTGTATCGTTGTTAACAAAACTGCAGTGGAAGAGACTCTGGGACATGAGTTTAACAAAGACGACTACAAGACCACAGAGCAGTTTGAGGCTCTGATGAAGGAATTAAGAGACAACGGCATGGAGAATCCTGTTGCAATGTTGTCTGAAGAGTGGTCTATGTGCGGACACCTGTTCTATCAGCAGTTCAACTTCCAGGATGGAACCGCTCAGGGCGCATTTGATTACATCGACAGAATCAAAGCTGGTGAAGATCCCATGGATGACCCTCTGTTCCAGAACCAGGTTGAGATTTACAGAATTCTTTCTGAGTACAACATCAACAAGGCAGATCCTTTGGCAGCTGTTTATGATTTGAACTGCACTTACTTAGCAGATGGAGATGCAGCTTTCATGCCGAACGGAACCTGGGTATGGCCTGACTTAAAAGAGTTAGTTGACGACTCCACCGAATTTGAAATTATGCCTTATCCTATCAATAATGAAGAGACCAATGGCCGTGTACAGGCTTCTGCAACCAAATGGATCGTTGTTGATAACACCATCGCTACCGATGACCAGAAAGCAGCAGCAAAAGAGTTCTTAAACTATCTTGCAATGGATGAACAGGGACAGAAAGACATCGTTGAGAAATGCGGTATCGTATCTGCCTTCGACAACAATCCTTATGCTCCTGCTGATCCTGTAAATACCTCTTTAGCAGTAGATTACATGTCCAAAGGACTGACTGTAAACATCTCTCCTTGCGGATTCCCTTCTGACCACAGAACTGTTATGGCTCCTTATGTACAGAAGTTAGTAACCGGTGTTGGCACTGCAAGAGAGTTAGCAGATGCTATGATTGAATACTGGGCAACTGCAGAACCTACTGGCAGATAAACGCTCGTGATAAATGGGGCTGCTGCGGCAGTCCCATTTTAAAATAAGGAGGTCTTGATTATGAACAAGAAGGAAAAGGCAAGCACAAAGATCGGACTGTTTACCATGTTTGCAGGTCCGTCCATGATTGCATTCACCTGTTTTGTCATCATTCCATTTATCTATGGACTTTATCTGACATTTACCAGCTGGGACGGATTCTCATCAGTAAAGCAGTTTGTTGGTTTTCAGAACTATATCACCGTATTTCATGATAAGGAATTCTGGAGTTCTATTTTCCTTACTTTCCGATATGTAATTGCAGTAGTAATCTTAGTTAATTTAACAGCATTTCTCCTGGCAGTATTACTGACCAGCCAGATTAAAGGGGAGAATTTCCTGAGAGCAGGCTTCTTTACCCCCAACCTCATTGGTGGTATTGTATTAGGTTTCATCTGGCAGTTTATCTTTAACCGTGTACTTGTTACATTGCCTTTCATGCCGGACACTTCATTATTAAGTGATCCCACGACTGCATTCTGGGCAATTGTTATCGTACAGACCTGGAAACAGTCAGGTTACATGATGTTGATTTACATTGCGGGACTTGTTGGAGTTTCCCAGGATTATATTGAGGCAGCGCGTATTGATGGCGCTACCAACAGACAGATTTTATGGAAAATTAGATTGCCACTCATGATGCAGTCCTTCACCATTTGTTTCTTCTTAACACTGTCATCTGCCTTCCAGGTATATGATCTGAACTTATCTTTGACAAATGGTGGCCCTTACGGTGCGACAAGAATGGCAGTTATGACAATATTTGAAAAAGCATTCACCTATCATAAGTACGGTGAAGGACAGGCAGAGGCTCTTGTGTTCTTCCTGATCATGCTTTGTGTTGCAGTTGCACAGCTTAAATTTACCAGTAAAAAGGAGGTTGAGGCATAATGCAAAAGACAGAAACAGCCGCCAGAGTTGGCGGAAAGAAAGTTGTTGTATGGGGTGCTGTTAAAACTATCGGTGCATTCTTGCTGTTCGTCCTGTACATGATTCCCTTTGCACTGGTGTTGATCAACTCTCTGAAACGTAAGGTGAGCATTATTAAATATCCCTTACAGCTGATTGATGAGAAGGGGTTACAATTTGAAAATTATCCCGAGGCATTTGTGGAGATGGGCTTCCTCAGAGCCTTTGGAAACTCCTTGTTTGTAGTTACTTTTTCTATCGCATTACTGGTCATCTTTTCTTCCATGTGTGCGTATATTCTGGTTCGTAAAAATTATCTGGCATGCAAAATCAGCTACTTACTGCTGATTTCCTACATGGTGATTCCTTTCCAGGTAATCATGATTCCGGTACTCTCCATTTATGGAAGTGTATTTGGAATCTTAAATTCCAGAGTAACCCTGATTATCATGAACTTTGCATACGGAACCTGTTTTGCAACCTTCCTCTGTCACGGATTTATTAAATCTGGCATTCCCCTTTCACTGGAAGAGGCAGCTTATATTGATGGAGCAAGTTCCCTGCAGACTTTCTTCCATATTGTATTCCCACTGTTAAAGCCCATTCTGGCAACCAACATGATTTTGCAGACTTTGGGTTTGTGGAATGACTACCTGTTACCTAACCTGGTTTTGGGTAAAGAGAAGTTACAGACCCTGCCTATCGTCATCCGGTCCTTCGTGGGAACCTTCTCCAGCGATTACAGCCTGATGATGGCAGCGTTGGTTATGTGTGTATTACCGGTTATTATTCTTTTCATCTTCCTGCAGAAATATATTGTTGCCGGAATTGTATCAGGTGCTGTAAAGGCCTAAATCCATGTGTGCTTTTCTCTATGGAATATGGTACTATAGTTATATAATAGGAAAATTGGGCAGGGTTACCCAATCAATATTCGTATGAGAGGACAAGGCAGATCATGGCAACAATTAAGGATGTAGCAAAATACGCAGGGGTATCGGTTGCAACCGTATCGCGTGTATTAAATAAAAAAGAACCGCTGACTGAGAAGACCATCAAAAAGGTGGAAGATGCCATCGAGGCATTGGGATACTATCCCAATATGTATGCAAGGACGCTGGTGGGAGGAAAGAATAACATCTTAGGTGTGATTTTATCCTCCTTCAACAACCCTTTCTTCGCAGAACTGGCACAGGAACTGGAACGGGCAGCGAAGGAACGGGGATATAATATCCTTTTTACCGCCGCCGGAGGCGATTTTGATGAAAAAATGGCGGCAACGGAGTATCTTCTTTCCAGGCAGGTAGACGGTATTATTTTCAGCAGCTATGTGGATCCGGATAATGAAATGAAGATTCGGGAGCGTTGCAAAGTGCCTTTTGTAGAGCTGCTGCATCCTCTTTCAGACACTTACAGTGTCTATTCTGATGATAGGCAGGGAGGAATTCTGGCAGCGAGACATCTGTTTGCCAAAGGATGTAAAAAGGTTGTGCATATCAGTGCGCAGACCACTGTTTATAAATTCGCAGACGAGCGTACCTACACATTCATAAGAGAATGTGAGAAGTTGGGCATCGACTGCAAGGTTTACCAGAATGAATATGAGGTTAGTAATCTGGCAGGTATTCGGGAACTGATAAACCGGATTTTTTATGAGAACAGAGACATTGACGGAATGTTTTTGAGTAATGATATTCTGGCAGCACAGTGCGTGGCTTATGCGCTGTCCCAGGGCTATCGGATACCCGATGATATCCGCATCATGGGGTATGACGGAATTTATATTACCTCTTTGATTTATCCTGCATTGACGACTGTTCAACAAAATTTTACCAAGCTGGCAGAAAGCGCAGTAGACACCGCAATCAATTTGATTCAGGGAAAGGAAACTCCCAAGGAGATTCTGGTTCCTGTGGAACTGATTGAGCGTAAAACCACCTAAACGGATTTTATGTCATGGATAGAATGGACGCTGGGCGGTGAGAGCGTGGAAGCTATGCGGAAACGAGGCGTACCATGAAGAAAAAAGTAAGTAATAAAATTATGCTGATCACCTATGCGGACTGCATGGGTAACAATCTGCATGATCTGGACTTTGTGCTGACAAAGTACCTGAAAGATGCAGTATATGGATTGCATATTCTTCCGTTTTTCCCTTCTTCGGGAGACAGAGGATTTGCACCCATTACCTATGATGAGGTAGACCCTGCTTTCGGAAACTGGGATGATATCACCTCCCTGTCCGAGAGATATTATATGATGTGCGATTACATGATTAACCACATGTCCGCACAGAGTGCCATTTACAAGGATTTTATTGAGAAACACAACGATTCCAAGTACAAGGATTTCTTTATCCATTGGAATAAATTCTGGGATGGGGAGCCTTCCGAGGAGGATTTCGCAAAACTGTATCTGCGTAAAGAAACTCCTTACATTGAGGCAAAATTCAAGGATGGAACTACAGAGAAACTTTGGACCACCTTCAGTACCGAGCAGATCGATATTGACTGTCTCCATTCTGAGGAAGCGAAGAAATTCCTGCGCACCCAGCTGCAGAATCTGGCGAAGAGAGGCATTTCCCTCATCCGTACCGATGCCATGGCATATGCAGCCAAGAGAAAAGGCACCAGCTGCTTTTTCGTAGAGCCGGAGATGTGGGATCTGATGAAACAATGCCAGGATGCCCTGAAAGGCACCGATGTAGAGGTATTACCGGAAATCCACGAGAATTACTTTATTCAGAAAAAGATGGAGGAAAAGGGTGTCTACACCTACGATTTCCAACTCCCCATGCTGATTCTCAATGCGGTATATTTCGGAAAATCCTTATATCTGAAAGACTGGATGAAACTCTGTCCCCGCAAGCAGTTCACCACACTGGATACCCACGATGGAATCGGTGTTGTGGATGTGCGTTATCTGATGCCGGACGAGGAAGTGTTAGAGACCAAGAGAAAGGTATTCGAGCAGAATCCCGACATCAACGAGCTGTACGCAGACCGCAAGCAGAAGGTAAATTTCTCTAAGTTTGACACTTATCAGATCACCTGTACTTATTACGATGCGCTTGGTTCTGATGACAACAGATATCTGATGGCGAGAGCCATTCAGTTCTTTACTCCCGGTATTCCCCAGGTTTACTATGTAGGCCTGTTTGCCGGAAGAAATGATTTCGATTTTTACCATGAGTCCAGACAGCCCCGTGATGTCAACCGTCATTACTACACGCTGGATGAGATTGAGGAGGAGTTCAAGCGCCCCGTTGTTCAGAAGATGAACTGGCTGATGCGGCTCCGTAACCTGCATCCCGCTTTTGATGGCGAATTTATCCTGTTGGATACCGATGAGCATACACTGGGAATCCGCTGGGAGAACGGCGACGATTATGCACAGTTAATGGTAGATTTTGAAACCCTGAAATACGAGATTAGCTACAGCCCCATTGACAACTTGGAAGAGGCATAACAGAAGGGCATAAGTTAATCATAGAAGCAACAGACGAAAAGTCATGTCCTTAGTGGCGTGGCTTTTTGTCGATTTGAATGGAGCGTTGTTATGGACAAGAAAAACACAACTATTTATCCCAAAGCACATTTTACCCCGCAGACTGGCTGGATGAACGATCCCAACGGTCTGGTTTGCCACGATGGGGTCTATGAACTCTATTATCAATATAATCCTTACGGTGTGGAATGGAATCACATTTCCTGGGGACATGCGAAAAGCACTGATTTGGTAAATTGGGAATATCTGCCCACCACCATCACCCCGGATGAGGACGGCTACATGTTTTCTGGCTGCGGCATCCGCAACGACCATGGAATGCTGGGACTGCCAAAGGATACCCTGCTTTTCTTCTACACGGCAGCAGGACACATGTCACCGGAAAGCGCCGGAAAAGGCTTTAAGATTATGCTGGCAGTGAGCACCGATGGGGGCAGAACCTTAGAGAAAACCGGAAAGGTATTACTGGATTCCCCTGCCTGGGAAAATCGCGATCCCAAGGTTTTCTGGCACGAGGAGAGCAGTGCCTATATTCTGGTGTTATATCTGCATGGACAGGATTTTGGTATTTTCCGTTCGGAAAATCTGGAGCATTTTGAACTCACCGACCGCATTACTCTGGAGGGAGGCTATGAGTGCCCGGATTTATACCCTCTTCCCGTGGAGGATTCCCAGGAGAAAAAGTGGGTATTCTGGAGCGCGGACGGCTCCTACTATGTGGGAGATTTTGACGGCTATCATTTCAAACAGACTCAGGAACGCCGTTATGCTTACGGCACCCGCCATCCTCTGGCTTATGCGGCACAGACTTGGTCAGGAGCATCGGAGGACAGGGTAATCAGCGTGTCCTGGATTAAGAGTGTAAATGTAGCCGGTGTCTATTCCGGAGCCTACACCATGCCAAGAGAACTGGGACTGGTTCATGGTGTATTTCCTGTGGATGAAGAAAAGGAGCCTGCAGAGCAGTATCTGCTGACCAGTCGCCTTCCGAGAGAGATTGAGGAAAAACTGGAGCTGGTGGGAAACTTGGAAAAAGCGGGAGAAGAGCTGGCGGTGAAAGATGGAATGTATCGTTTTTCCATGGGTATCGTAAAAGATTTTACTATGGCACTGGAAGGAGAAAGCGGCGAGGCACTGGGGATCTCCTACGACAGCGATCGTGGAAATCTTAAATTCTCCTATGGTATCAGTGGCGGTTTTGAGGGCATCGGACGGGATGCCAGGGATCTGGAAATCCTGTATGACCGCGGCATCCTGGAAATCTCCGCAAATCATCACATGTTATATAAAGTGGCGGACTTCACGGAACTGCGAAACCGCCCTGTCAACAAGGTGACACTCACCGCGGGAGAGGTTACGGTGAAGGTGGAAGTTTGTTAGGCTAGTTTAAACTGGATGCAATGGAGGAACCCCAAAGGTTTTGGGGTTCCTTTTTCTATTAAGGATACTATGATTTCTATTGCGAACCCGGCGGAAAATCTCTATAATTTATGATAATGGAGTCCCCGATGCCATGAATGCAGCCTGGGGATGTATCACCGATATAGCAGACGGTGTCTGTTAATTATAAGCAACACATCAACTTGAGGAAGAAAATATTTTGAATGCTATAAACAGAAAAAATATTATATAAAAATCAAAATGTTTTAATACAACAGGAAGGAGACACCAAATGGAAGAAACAATCAGCGAAAAGATACGTCGTACCTTCGGGGAGGCTGACGACAAGAGAGATGCAGGAATTACGGCGCCCGAAAATGTGGTGCGCTATGACAACATCCAATACGGCGAGGACGCTAAATGGCAGGTACTGGATGTGTACCGCCCCAAGAATGAGGAAGGGAAAATTCTTCCCGTGATTATCAGCGTCCATGGCGGTGGCTGGGTTTATGGGGACAAAGACCGCTACCAGTGGTACTGCCTGGATTTGGCAACGAGAGGCTTTGCCGTGGTGAATTTCACCTACCGCCTGGCACCGGAATTCCAGTATCCCGCACCCTTTGAGGACACCAATCTGGCGGTGGAATGGACACTTGCCCATGCCGCAGAGTACGGCTTTGACACGAAGAATATTTTCATGGTGGGAGACTCAGCAGGCGCCCATATTTTATCCCTTTACGGGGCAATCTGCACCAATCCGGAATATGCGAAAACCTATCCCTTTACCGTGCCCCAGGGCTTTGTGCCCAATGCCATCGTGTTAAACTGTGGCTTGGCGGAAATTGTCATTAAGAAAGACCAGCCGGGGGATACCCCCAAGCTGATGGAAGTTTTCCTGCCAGGCAAAGGAACGCCGGAGGAGCTGCACCAGATTTCCATGAAACATTTCGTGACTGGCGATTATCCGCCCACCTATATTATGACGGCGGAAGGAGACTTCTTACGTGACCAGGCGCCTGTGATGGCGGCAAAACTCACCGAGTATAACGTGCCCATGGTATACCGCTTTTATCAGAGTAAGGACCGGGTGCTGGGACATGTATTCCAGTTGAATGTCCGCCTGGACGAAGCGAAGGAATGTAACGACGATGAATGTAACTTCTTTAGAAAATACATGAAATAGGAGGAAAATCCGATGACTCCGTAGAGACATTGCTTGCCAGAGGACAAATTTCACTTTGTGAAATTACATTTTCCTACGAAAAAACAAGGAGGATTTATAGTGAACGAACAGAAATTTTTTGCATCCAGAGATGACAAGATTACTCCCCAGGAGACTGCCCATGCGGAGCTTGCCAGAAAGCTGGCAGGAGAGTGCATGGTACTTCTGGAGAATGACGGGGTACTTCCTTTACAGGGAAAAGGAAAGATTGCTTTATATGGAAACGGCGTGAGAAAGACCATCCAGGGCGGTACCGGTTCCGGCAGTGTCAACACCCGGAGTGCCACCAACGTGGAGCAGGGCTTTGAGGAGGCTGGCTTTACCGTTGTGACCAAGGACTGGCTGGATGCCAATGACAAACACTATGTGGAGATGCAGGACGCCTACCAGAAATGGTTGGTGGAGGAAGGGGAGCGCACCCATGTACCTCCCTTTATCGTAGGATTTAACCATCCCTTTGCAGAGCCGGCACCCTATGAAATTACCGAGGAAGAAATCACAGCCTGTGACGCAGAAGTGGCAGTCTATGTGATTTCCAGAAATTCCGGTGAGGGCGCAGACCGCAAGTGTAAGGAGGGCGATTTCCTTCTCTATGATAGCGAGCTGGAGAGCATCAGGCGTCTGGCTGCCAGCGACAAAAAGCTGGTGGTTGTTTTAAACATCGGCGGTGTGATGCAGCTTACCGAGCTGAAAGCGGTGTCCGGCGTAGACGCAATTGTGCTCATGAGCCAGTTGGGAAATCTGGGCGGCAATGCGCTGGTAGACCTTTTGACCGGAGAGGTTAATCCTTCCGGTAAACTGTCTGATACCTGGGCAAGGGACTATCAGGATTATCCTTCAGCAGCAACTTTCAGCCACAACAATGGCAATGTGGATGATGAATATTACAACGAAGGCATTTATGTGGGTTACCGCTACTTTGACAGCTTTGGCGTGAAACCTTTATATCCCTTCGGTTACGGCTTGTCCTATACCAATTTCAGTGTAGAACCCTTGAAGGTAGAGCAGAAGGGGGACAAAATTCTGGTTTCTGCCAAAGTGAAAAACAACGGCAGCCAGTATGCCGGAAAAGAAGTGGTACAGGTTTACCTTTCCAAGCCACAGAGCAGTCTGGACAACCCTTACCAGGAGCTAGTGGCGTTTAAGAAAACCCTGGACTTAAAGCCAGGAGAGGATGCGGTGCTGGAGTTGAGTTTCCCCATCACTTCCCTGGCAAGCTACCACACAGACCGGGCAGCTTATGTCATTGACACCGGCGATTATGTTGTCCGGGTAGGTCAAAATGCCGCAGACACCCAGCCGGCAGCTACATTGACTGTTGCAGTCGAAAAGACAGTTTCCCAGTGTGAAAATGTATTCCCCTTAGATTGCGAGTTGGAAGAAATCAAGCCTTCTTTGACTTCTGCAAAAGAAGAAACCCGGTGGAATCTGACACTGGATTTGGATAAGGTTTCTGAAACAAAAATTTTCTATACCAGAGAGCATGCCCAGCTGGTCAATGCCGTTGACGAAAAAATTACCATGCAGGATGTGCTGGATGACAAATACACCTTAGACGAATTAGTTGCACAGCTTACCGTGGAGGAACTGGCAGAGCTTTGCGTGGGCACGGAGCGGAGAGACGAGAATTCCGTCATCGGTTCTGCATCCTACTGTGTACCCGGCGCCGCAGGAGATACCGCTTCCGTTATCAAAGAGAGCCGTGGAGCCAAGAACATGATTCTGGCAGATGGCCCTGCCGGTTTACGGTTACAGCCTCACTTCAAAACCGACAAGGACGGCAATATTTTACCCGGCGGCGAAGGCTTTAACGGAACCTTCCTTCCCTTCAAGGATGTGCCGGAGGGCGCTATTGACTACTACCAGTACTGCACCGCCATTCCCATCGGATGGGCATTGGCCCAGTCCTGGAACACCGGCCTGGTGGAGGAAATTGGTCAGGTAATTGGCGCAGAGATGAAACAGTTCAATGTAGACCTGTGGCTGGCTCCTGCCATGAATATCCACCGGAATCCTCTCTGCGGAAGAAACTTCGAGTACTATTCCGAAGACCCCTTCCTCACCGGAAAAATTTCCGCAGCCATGACCAGCGGTGTCCAGAAGAACCCGGGCAAAGGCACCACTATCAAGCATTTTGCTGCCAACAACCAGGAGGAGAACCGCTACTTTACCAACGCCCACATCGGTGAGCGCGCCATCCGTGAGATTTACTTAAAGGGCTTTGAAATCGCCGTGAAGGAATCCCAGCCCATGTCCATTATGACTTCCTACAACCTGTTGAATGGAACCCACACTGCCAACAATTACGACCTGATTCAGAAAATGGCGAGAGACGAGTGGGGCTTTGACGGCGTCATTATGACCGACTGGTATACCTCTGTGAATATCCCTGCCTTTACCGGAAAATACCCGGCGAAGTATCCCATTTCCGCATCCACCGGCTGTATCCATTCAGGAAACGACATCCAGATGCCCGGATGTAAGGAAAATGTGGAGGATATCATCCAGGCAGTTAAGAGTGGCGAAGAAAAGGATGGTTACAAGATTACGCTGGCAGATTTACAGTTCTGTGCAAAGAATGTACTTCATATCGTGGCAAAGACCATGAAATAAAAAGAAAAGAGAAGGTGTCTATGGGAAAAACAATCCGCTACAAAGGAGAACTGGAAGATTTTACTTTGAATTCGGAAGTTTTTTGTATTTTTTGTATATTTACTTTTAGTAATCTTATGGTATAAATATCAGAAAAAGATATCACTACCGTTGGAGAGGGAGAGTGCGACGGAATGAATTTGCTTCTGGACAGAGATTTTCATATTGTAATTTCCATAGGAACCTTTGCCTGTTATTTGTTTTTGTCTTCCTGCTTTATCAGCGTTACAAGGGATGAACCCATCGTCCATTATCTGCGGAGAATTCTGACAGCACTTTTATGCTGGACAGGCGGTATCATGCTCATGCGGCTGCAGATCAGTCCCGGCATGTGGTTCTGGCATCATTTTTCCATGTTGAGTCTGTTTCTCATTCCGGTAGGAATTTATGGCTTTCTGTTTTGCGTTCTGGAGATTACAGGAAAAAAAAGACTGCTGGTATTCTGGTTGCTTTTGTCTGCAGCAATGGAAGTTCTTAACATTTTTACCGGCTGTCTTCTTCCTGCACCAACCGTGTGGTATATGGCAGATGGAAGAGTTTCCTATGTCTATCAGGCAAAACCGGGAATCCTGATATGGGCAGCGGCGGAAATTATTTTTCTGATTTATGTAACCGTTCTTGCCCATAAAAAAATCGGAATCAATTATGGGTATCGGCGCAGACTGGCTCCCTTACTGCTGGGAACCATATGCCTTTTGGGGGGAACCGGTTTATGTCTCACATCTTGGGGAGTAGAGGTTCCTTTTGAGGAGTTGGGCGGTGTCTGCATGGCGGTATGCTTTGTCTATACCATTTATAAGCAGTACCTCTTTTCCCTAAAATCGCGGGTTATTGCCGGAATTTCCTATTTTACGGCAGCTGTGGTGGCTTTTTCACCGATAATCCTTCTGGATTTTTTCCTGAAACAGACAGTGAAAGAAGTAAGCCGTTATACCAGGCAGTCCCTCTTTGTATTTATGCTGTCGGAGTGCCTGTGGTGTATTCTGATACTGGCTTTTACCCGGAAACGGGTGGAGTATCTCCTGTTCCGGAGAAGAAAATACATCGTGGACAGTCTGGTGGAATTCCAGGATACCGTTACCTCCGCCATGAATAAAAAGAGACTTTATCAGATGATTCAGGAGACGGTGGGCAAGGCTGTATTGGGTTCCTGCACCCATATTTTTGAGGAAAAAGATGGAAAGATTGTGGAATACACTGCCAATGGAAAACGGATATTGACGGAGGAAGAGGAAATTCAGATAAGACAACTTTACGGTAAAGTGGAGGATGGCAAGGCACCGGAAGCCGCAGCTTTTAAATACGACAATAAAATCGTGGGCTGTCTGTATGTAGAACTGAAACGAAAAAAACGACTGATTTATGATGAGGCAGACTGCATCCGGCAGATTGGGAATAGTGTGTCCGGGGTGCTAAAGGGCATCAATGCCTACGAAGAACTGTATCAGGTGTCCATCCACGATGAACTGACAGGCTTATATAATCGGAATTATTGCCTGGAATGTCTGGAAAAATGGGATATCACAGCAAGTCCTGCCGGAATGATTTATCTGGATATGGATAACTTTAAGCTGTATAACGAATTATATGGAGAAAAGACGGGAGATCGGGTTTTGCAATGGTGTGCAGAGCAGATGCAGAAACTGGCTGGGAGTACCATGCAGATATTCCGTGTGGGCTCCAATGAATTTCTGATTATCGGGGCGGAAAATGACAAAAAGAAACTGGTTTCGCTGGCAAAACTGATTCAGACTACAATCTTAAAGACAACGGAAGACAAGCCCAAAGTAATCCAGCTGATGACTTTTAGCATTGGCATTGCATGGGACAGGACAATGGCAGAGAATGCCAAAGAATTGTTTCACCAGGCAAGGCGTGCCGCGTTTTATGCCAAGGAAAATGGTAAAAACCGCATTGAAATTTATGAAAAGAATATAGAGGTAAAGGATCAGAATAACGAAAAAGGATATAACCAGATATCCCCGACGATTTTTGCACTGATGGCAGCGGTAGATGCAAAGGATTCTTTTACCTTTGAACATTCGGAAAATGTATCGGAGTATGCGGTAAAACTGGCAGAAAAACTGCGGCTTCCCGAGAAAGATATTCAGACGGTGAAAGTGGCGGGGCTGCTTCATGACATCGGTAAGATCGGAATCCCGGAAAAGATCTTAAAGAAGAAGGGAAAACTCACCGATGAGGAATATGAGATGATGAAGACCCATGTGGAAAAATCCGTGGAAATGATCCGCTTCCTGCCCGATATGGACTATGTGATTCCTGCGGTGGTGTCCCATCATGAACGGTATGATGGAAAAGGATATCCCAATGGGATCAAGGGAAAGGACATCCCCATTCTGGGAAGAATTCTTGCTGTGTGTGACAGCTTTGATGCCATGATCTCCAGAAGAGCCTATAAAGAGGCGTTAAGTGTGGAGTATGCCGTGGGAGAATTAGAGCGCGGAAAGGGAACACAGTTCGATCCGGAGGCTGCACAGGCATTTATTGAAATGGTGGAAGAAGATCCGGGTTTTGTTGCACATCAATCATCAGGCATATAGAGAAGTACTAAGTGGAATTCGTGATTTTTTTGCAGACAGTCCCTTGAAAAATGCAGTACAACCTATCTATAATAGGAAAGTGACTTGTTCATTTATCACAGAAAACAAAAGAGAGGAAATTACGGCAATGAAATTACTTGAGGAGCGCATCCGGAAGGATGGAACGGTCAAGGCTGGAAATGTGCTGAAGGTGGATTCTTTCCTGAATCATCAGATGGACATTGATCTGTTTAACGAAATGGGAAAAGAGTGGGCACGTTTATTTGCGGATCGTCCCATTAACAAAATCCTGACAGTGGAGGCATCCGGAATCGGAATTGCCTGCGTGGCGGCCCAGCATTTTCATGTGCCGGTTGTTTTTGCAAAGAAGACACAGTCTCTGAATATTGACGGAGAAGTCTACTCCACCAAAATTGAATCCTTTACCCATAAGAGAGTGTACGATGTCATTGTGTCCAAGAAATTTTTAAATCCGGATGACCATATCCTGATCATTGATGATTTTCTTGCCAACGGATGTGCTCTGGAGGGACTGATTGATATCGTGAATAAAGCAGGTGCAACGGTAGAAGGAATCGGTATCGCGGTTGAGAAGGGATTCCAGAAAGGCGGTGATCTGATCCGCTCCAAGGGAATCCGCGTAGAGTCATTGGCAATCGTAGAAAGCATGGACGATCAGACCGGCGAAATCACATTTCGCTAAGATCGGACAAAAATTAGTTGAAATAGGACAAAAAGGGCTCTTGACAAGCTTTGTCCCAGATGCTTATACTGACTAATGTTGGTGAAAAATGCCAATTTAGCTACGCGTAACCCGCGTAAGAATGGAGGAGACGAAGTATTATGAAAAAGAAAGTCGTAAGTTTACTTGCAGTTATGGCTTTGTCTGTCAGCACACTGGCCGGATGCGGATCTGCTGCTGCCAACACTGACGCAGAGACCACAACAGACAACACTGCAGACACTGATGCAACTGTTGAAACAGGTGCTGAGACCACTGCAGACACTGATGCAGAGGCAGTAGATGCATCTGATCTCAAAGTTGGTTTTATTTTCCTGCACGATGAGAACTCTACCTATGACCTGAACTTCTTAAACGCAGCAAAAGAAGCATGCGAAGAGATGGGCGTAGAGTATATGTTCAAAACCAACATTCCTGAAGGTCAGGAGTGCTATGAGGCAGCTTGTGAGCTTGCTGATGCAGGCTGCGATTTTATTTTTGCAGATAGTTTCGGCCACGAGGATTACATCATCGAGGCTGCTAAAGAATATCCGGATGTACAGTTCAGCCATGCAACCGGAACAAAGGCTCATACCGAACAGCTTTCCAACTTCCACAATGCATTTGCATCCATCTATGATGGACGTTATCTTGCAGGTATCGCTGCAGGTATGAAACTGAATGAGATGATCGCAAATGGCGATATCACAGAAGATCAGGCAAAGATCGGCTATGTCGGCGCTTACACCTACGCTGAGGTTATTTCCGGTTACACCTCTTTCTTCTTAGGTGCTCGTTCCGTATGTCCTTCCGCTACCATGGAAGTAACCTTTACCGGTTCCTGGTATGATGAGACTGCTGAGAAAGAGGGAGCTAATAAGCTGATCCAGGATGGTTGTGTACTGATCAGCCAGCATGCTGACTCCATGGGTGCTCCTACCGCATGTGAGACCGCCGGTGTGCCTGATGTATCCTACAACGGAAGCACCGCAGCAGCCTGCCCTAACACCTTTATCGTATCTTCCAGAATTAACTGGGCACCTTACTTCAAATATGCAATTGGCTGTGTAGCAAATGGCACCGCTATTGATACCGACTGGTGCGGAACCCTTGAGAATGGCGCTGTTGAACTGACAGAGCTTGGTTCTGCTGCAGCTGAAGGAACCCAGGAAGCAATTGATGCAGCAAAGGCTGATCTGATTGCCGGCAATGTTCATGTATTTGATACCACTACCTTTACCGTAGATGGTGCACCTCTTGACAGCTATGAGGCAGATATTGATACCGATCCTGATTATACCCCTGACCATCAGGTGGTTCTGGACGGCTATTTCCACGAGTCTGATATCCAGTTCCGTTCTGCACCTTACTTCAACGTACAGATCGACGGCATCAACCTGTTGGATACTGCATTCTAATTATGATAGGAAAGCCTTGCAATTTCGTGTATAATAATTGCAGAGGGCGGCACAGCGATTTTCGCCGCGCCGCCCTTTTTCTATTTTGTTGAAATTTTTGGACAGCATAGAAAAAGGGCGGGCACTATCAGCTTAATACAATACGAAACATTTCGGAATGGAGGAAGAAATGGAAACGAAAACGGCAGCAGTTTCTATGAGAAATGTTACCAAAACCTTTGGTACTGTGATTGCAAATGACAAAGTCAATCTGGACATCTACAAGGGAGAAATTTTATCCTTACTGGGAGAAAACGGAAGCGGAAAAACAACCCTGATGAACATGCTTTCTGGTATTTATTTCCCGGATGAAGGTCAGATTTTTATCAATGGAAAAGAGGAAGTGATCAAATCTCCCAGAGATGCCTTTGACTTAGGAATCGGTATGGTGCATCAGCATTTTAAACTGATCGATGTTCTTACCGCAACAGAAAATATTATTCTGGGCCTGGAGGGCAAGCTGAACATCAAGGAGGTTTCCAAAAAGATTCAGGAGATCTGCGATAAATACGGCTTTGAAGTAGATCCGAAGCAGAAGATTTATGATATGTCTGTTTCCCAGAAACAGACGGTGGAGATTGTGAAAGTGCTCTATCGAGGTGCAGACATTCTCATTCTGGACGAGCCTACCGCGGTGCTGACACCTCAGGAGACAGAGAAACTGTTCAGGGTGCTTCGCAAGATGCGGGATGACGGCAAGGCCATTGTCATCATCACCCACAAAATGCATGAGGTAGAGTCCTTGTCTGACCGTGTGGCAGTACTCAGAAACGGTCAGTACATCGGCAGCATGGCAACCAAAGATACCAACGTGACAGAGATGACCAATATGATGGTAGGTCATGCTGTTACCTTAAATATTGAACGTCCTGACCCGGTAGATCCCAAACCCCGCATCGAGGTACAGGGTCTGACCGTGCGCAATGAAGAGGGAGTATTGAAGCTGGAGGATGTCTCCTTTACCGCTAACAGCGGCGAGATTCTGGGTATTGCCGGAATCTCCGGCTGTGGGCAGAAAGAACTGCTGGAAGCGATTGCCGGACTTCAGGTGACAGAGGCTGGTACCATCAGTTATGTGGAGGACGATGGCAGCAGGGAAATGCTGATCGGCAAAGACCCCCGGAAGATTGCAGAGATGGGTGTCTCCCTTTCCTTTGTACCGGAGGACCGCCTGGGTATGGGGCTTGTTGGCAACATGGATCTGACGGACAATATGATGCTTCGTTCCTTCCGCCGCGGACACAGTCCATTCACCAATCGAAAGCCCTCCAAGCAGCTGGCTGCGGATGTGGTAGAAAACCTGGAAGTTGTGACACCGGGTATCACCACTCCCATTCGTCGTTTGTCCGGCGGTAATGTGCAGAAAGTATTGGTAGGACGTGAAATTGCGTCTGCGCCTACGGTTCTTCTCACAGCCTATGCGGTGCGTGGATTGGATATCAATTCTTCCTATACCATTTATGATCTGCTGAATAAGCAGAAGAAAAAGGGAGTGGCCGTCATCTTTGTAGGTGAAGACCTGGATGTGCTGTTGGAGCTTTCCGATAGAATCCTGGTGCTGTGTGGCGGTCAGGTCAGCGGTATTGTGGATGCCAGAAAGACGGATAAAAATGAGGTCGGAATGATGATGACCAGAATGAGAGGCAGTGAAAACCATGAATGAGAAAAAGAAAGAACCGGTTTTCCATATCGTGAAACGGGACACACTTCCCTGGTATAAATCCACGGGAATTCGGGCAATCGCCATTATACTGGCATTACTTTTATGCGGAATCGTAACCACACTCACCACCGGTATCAATCCGATCCAGGTGTATGAATCCATTATTTTGGGAGCCTTTGGTTCTGTGAGAAAAACCTGGGTCACTTTTCAGAATATTGCAATTTTACTGTTGATTGCCCTGGCACTGACTCCGGCATTTAAGATGAAATTCTGGAACATCGGCGGTGAGGGGCAGGTACTCATCGGCGGTCTGGCCGCAGCAGCGTGTATGATCTGCTTAGGAAACAAGCTTCCAAACAGCGTGGTCATTCCCTGCATGATACTTGCCAGTATTGCAGCCGGAGCCGTCTGGGGATTTATTCCTGCTTTTTTCAAGGCAAAATGGAACACCAATGAAACGTTGTCTACCCTGATGATGAACTACATAGCGACACAGCTTGTGGCATTTTTTACCATTGTTTGGGAGGTGCCTAAGGGCTCCGGTAAAATTGGAATCATCAACCAGGATTCCAATGTGGGCTGGCTTCCCCAGGTGTTCGGTTCCAAATATCTGTTAAGTATTATTGTAGCAGTTATTATCACCATTTTTATGTATATTTATCTGAACTACAGCAAGCACGGTTATGAAATTAGTGTTGTGGGTGAAAGCGAGAATACTGCGAAATATGTGGGTATCAAAGTAGAGCGGGTTATCATCCGTACCATGGTGCTTTCCGGAGCTATCTGCGGTCTGGTGGGACTGCTCTTGGTAGGAGGTATCAATCACACCATCACTACCACCATTGCAGGGGGACAGGGATTTACCGCGGTATTGGTTTCCTGGATGTCCAAGTTTAATCCTTTGACCATGGTACTTTCCAGTTTCCTTATTATCTTTATGGACAGAGGTGCCAGCGAGATTTCCACCAGTTTCGGTTTGAACCATTCTTATTCCGATATCCTGACAGGAATTATCCTGTTTTTCATCATTGGCTGCGAATTTTTTATCCGCTACCGCTTGCAGTTCCGTAAAAAGACAGAGAAGGAGGAACAGTAATCATGTGGAACTTTTTACTTGCATTTATCCCCAGAGCAATCGTGCAGGGAATTCCTCTTTTATACGGAAGTACCGGTGAGATTGTAACAGAAAAATCCGGTAACTTAAACCTGGGTATTCCCGGTGTCATGTATGTGGGTGCCATCAGTGGTGTCATCGGCTCTTTCTTTTATGAGAGGGCAGCAGGAAGTGCAGCGGCAATGAATCCGGTGCTGGCCATTCTGATTCCCATGTTATGCTGTCTGTTAGGATCCTTACTTATGGGACTGTTATATTGTTTCCTTACCGTAACTTTGCGGGCAAACCAGAACGTGACCGGTCTGGCAATGACCACCTTCGGTGTGGGCTTTGGCAACTTCTTCGGCGGCTCCCTGATTAAACTGGTAGCTTCCGATGTTCCCTCCATTGCTTTATCTGCTACCAGCAGCTATTTCAGCAAATCCCTTCCCTTTGCAGGAAAGCTGGGATGGTTTGGCAAACTGTTCTTATCTTATGGATTTTTAGCTTATCTGGCAGTAGTAATCGCTCTGGTAGCCTCCTATGTGCTGAATCACACCCGCATGGGCCTGCATTTAAGGGCCGTGGGCGAAAGCCCTAACACGGCGGATGCAGCGGGTATCAATGTCACTGCTTATAAATATGTGGCAACCTGTGCCGGTTGTATGATTGCAGGACTGGGCGGTTTGTATTATGTCATGGATTATGCCTGTGGTGTCTGGTCCAATGATGCCTTTGGTGACAGAGGATGGCTTGCAATAGCGCTTGTTATTTTTACAATCTGGAGACCAAACTTAAGTGTTCTTGCTTCTTTCCTGTTTGGCGGACTGTATATCCTTTATCTATACATTCCCACCGGTATGGATCATATGGAATATCAGGAACTTTATAAAATGATTCCTTATGTAGTTACTCTGGTAGTTCTGGTTGTGACCAGCATGCGCAGCAAGCGGGAGAATCAGCCTCCTGCAAGTCTGGGACTGGCGTACTTCAGAGAAGAGCGCTAACGGAAAAAGCGGAGTTATGAAAATGACCAAGAAACAACGAGCCCTCGAGATTATTGAGCGGTTGAAAAAGGAATATCCGGATGCATCCTGTACTCTGGATTACAATGAAGC
This sequence comes from uncultured Lachnospiraceae bacterium, assembly GCA_934402515.1. GTDB lineage: Bacteria > Bacillota > Clostridia > Lachnospirales > Lachnospiraceae > UMGS2037. The sequence goes on along the minus strand of CAKRTZ010000019.1, from coordinate 12,803 downwards.
CTGGAAACTTTTAGTCAGTGTGAGGCTGGCAGCCCAGTGCACTGATGCCAGAGTCAATGTGGTGGTGCAGGATCTGTACGCAAAATTTCCTGATGTGGAGGCTTTGGCGAAAGCCCCAGTGGAAGAAATTGAAGCCATCGTGAAACCTTGTGGTCTGGGACATTCCAAGGCCCGGGACATCAGTGCCTGTATGAAAATGCTTCAGGAAAAATACGATGGAAAGGTGCCGGATGACTTTGATAAGCTGCTGGAACTTCCCGGTGTAGGAAGAAAAAGCGCCAACCTCATTATGGGAGATGTCTTTGGCAAACCGGCGATTGTAACGGATACCCATTGTATCCGTCTCACCAACCGCATGGGACTGGTGGATGGAATCACGGACCCGAAAAAAGTAGAGATGGAACTTTGGAAACTGATTCCTCCGGAGGAAGGTAATGATTTCTGCCATCGTCTGGTGGATCACGGCAGAGCCGTCTGTACGGCCCGCACCAAACCTTATTGCGACAAATGCTGTGTGGCAGATGTGTGCAAAAAGGTACTTTAGGTTTAGACAAAGGGGAATTCCCCAAAGGAAAGGAACGATTATGTCAGAAAAGAAAATCATGTTGGGCAATGAAGCGATTGCCCGTGGTGCCTATGAGGCAGGAGTAAAGGTTTCTGCTGCCTATCCCGGCACACCCAGTACAGAGATCAGCGAAAATATTGTGAAGTATAAGGATGTGATCTATGCCGAGTGGTCACCCAACGAGAAAGTGGCAACGGAAGTGGCAATCGGCGCCTCCATCAGCGGTGTCCGCGCCATGTGTTCCATGAAGCATGTGGGTGTCAATGTGGCAAGTGACCCCCTGTATACGATTTCTTATGGCGGTGTAAACGGTGGTCTGGTGTTGGTAGCGGCAGATGACCCCGGTCTTTACAGCTCCCAGAACGAGCAGGATACCCGCTGTGTGGCAAGAGCAGCCCAGGTGCCCGTCCTGGAGCCTTCCGATTCCCAGGAGGCAAAGGACATGATGAAACTGGCGTTTGAGCTTAGTGAAAAATACGACACTCCTATGATTCTCCGCACCACCACCCGTCTGTCCCATTCCCAGGGGCCGGTAACATTGGAGGATCGTGTGGAAATCGAGGACAAACCCTACGAGCGCAATCCGGCAAAATTTGTCATGATGCCCGGTAATGCCAAGGGAAGACATATTTATGTAGAGAAACGCTTAAAACAGATGGCAGAGGATGCCTGCACCATGTCCATCAACCGTGCCGAGTATGGTGATACCTCCATCGGCTTTATCGCCAGTGGTATTGCTTACCAGTATGTAAAAGAGGTATTCCCCAATGCCTCCGTTTTGAAACTGGGCCTGGTTCATCCCCTGCCCCGGAAACTGATTGAGGAATTTGCCTCCAAGGTTGACCGATTGATTGTGTTTGAAGAGTTGGAGCCTGTCTACGAGGAGCAGATTAAATCCTGGGGCATCCGGTGTGAAGGAAAAGAACTGTTCACCGTACAGGGTGAGTACAGCGCCAATATGTTACGGAAGGCAGTCTTAAAAGAGAAAGTTGAGACCAGAGAACCTGCCCAGGTTCCGGCACGTCCTCCGATTCTCTGTCCCGGCTGTCCTCACCGCAGCACCTACTATGTGCTGAAAAAACTGGGAATCCATGCTGCCGGTGATATCGGCTGCTATACCTTAGGAGCAGTGGCACCTTTAAATGTGGTAGATACCACCGTCTGCATGGGAGCCAGTATTTCCACCCTGCACGGCATGGAGAAGGCAAAAGGCAAGGAGTACATTAAGAACTGGGTGGCAGTCATCGGTGATTCCACCTTTATGCACACCGGTGTCAACTCTTTAATGAATATGGTTTATAACCAGGGAACCGGTACGGTGCTGATTCTGGATAACTCTACCACCGGTATGACCGGACATCAGGATCATGCGGCAACAGGCAAGACTTTGCAAGGAGATATCGTTCCTGCCATCAGCATTTATAAACTCTGCAAATCCATGGGCATTGAGAACGTGGTGGAGGTGAATGCTTTTGATACTGCAGCACTGGAAAAGACCATCAAAGAGGAAGTGGCAAGGGATGCGGTTTCCGTTGTGATTGTCTGTGCACCCTGCGCACTGTTAAAGGGACAGGTATTCCCCAACAAGTGTGTAGCACTGCCTGAGAAATGTAAAAAATGCGGTGCCTGTCTGAAACCCGGCTGTCCGGCATTGACGAAAAATGCAGACGGTACGATTTCCATTGATGAAACCATGTGTAACGGCTGTGGACTTTGCAGACAGTTGTGTAAGTTTGAAGCAATCCAGGAGGTGGCAAAGGCATGACCAAGAATATTATGATTGTGGGCGTAGGCGGACAGGGAACCCTGCTCACCAGCCGTATTTTGGGTGGCATCATGGTGGATGCCGGATATGAAGTAAAGCTTTCCGAGGTACATGGAATGGCACAGCGCGGCGGAAGTGTAGTAACCTTCGTGCGCTATGGCGATACTGTGGCAGAGCCCATTGTGGAAGAAGGGCAGGCAGATGTACTGATTGCTTTTGAACGATTAGAAGCCTTGCGTTATGCCCATTTCCTGAAAAAGGATGGAGTACTGATTGTCAATGACCAGCGGATTGATCCGATTACCGTAGTGACGGGAGCAGCACAGTATCCGGAGCATATCCTGGAGCAGCTGGAGAAAGAATATACCGTGTATTCTATCAATGCACAGGAAAAAGCGTTGGAATTGGGAAATTCCCGTGTGTTTAATATTATTGTGCTTGGTATGGCTGCCAGACACATGGATTTTGACAGAGAAGAGTGGTTAAGGGTAATTGAGAAGACCGTACCGCCTAAGACTGTGGAAATCAACAAGAAGGCATTTTTGTTGGGTTACGAAAATTAAAACAAAATATAATAAATGGGGGATTGCAAAGAATGATTTGGAATGAAACCAAAGAATGTATGAGTCGTGATGAACTGCAGACGCTGCAGAGCAAGCGATTGGTAAAAACCGTGGATATGGTCTACCACAATGTAGAGCATTACCGCAGGAAGATGCAGCAGATCGGTCTGGAGCCGGGAGACATCCGGGGAATCGAAGATTTACATAAGCTGCCCTTTACCACCAAGGATGACTTGCGGAAAACCTACCCCTTTGGCATGTTTGCAAAGCCTAAGTCGGAGATTGTGCGCGTTCATGCCAGCAGTGGAACCACGGGAAAGGCTACTGTAGTGGGCTATACCCGGCGGGATATTGAAATCTGGAGCGAATGTGTGGCAAGAGCCATGACCATGGCAGGCATCACCAAGGAAGATACCATCCAGGTTGCCTATGGCTATGGTTTATTTACCGGAGGTCTGGGAGCACATTATGGTGCTGAGCATCTGGGAGCCCGGGTTGTACCTCAGTCCACCGGTAACACGAAAAAGCTGGTAACCATGATGCGGGATTTTGGCGTGACAGCCATTGCCTGTACCCCTTCCTATCTGTTACATATTGCAGAAACCCTGGAAGAAATGGGATGGCTAGACGAAATTAAATTAAAAACAGCGATCTGCGGTGCAGAGCCATGGACGGAGAATATGCGGTCGCAGATGGAAAAGAAGCTGCATATCCACGCTCACGATATCTATGGACTTTCCGAGGTTATGGGACCCGGTGTGGCATGTGACTGCACTTTCCACAAAGGACTTCATGTGTTTGAAGATCATTTCCTGCCAGAGATCATTGATCCGGAAACCTTAGATCCATTAGGAGAGGATCAGACGGGCGAATTAGTATTTACCACGCTGACAAAGGAAGGACTTCCACTGATCCGATATCGGACCAAGGATCTCACCAGTATCAATTATGCACCCTGTGAATGTGGACGAACCATGGCGAGAATCAGCCGTTTCAAAGGACGCTCTGATGATATGCTGATCATCCGTGGTGTTAATGTATTCCCCGGTCAGATCGAAGCCGCACTTCTGGAACTGTCCGGAACCACCCCCCACTATATGATGATTGTGGATCGGGAAGGAACGCTGGATACTCTGGAAGTACAGGTGGAAGTAGAAGAACGTTTCTTCTCCGATGAAATCAGAGAACTGGAGAAGTTGAGCAGACAAATCGGTCATGCCATCCAGAATGCCATCGGACTGGCAGTGAAGGTGAAACTGGTTGAACCTAAGAGTATCGAACGCTCCATGGGGAAAGCTGTACATGTAATCGACAAGCGCAAGCTGGTATAGGAGGGGTGCCTATGTATACAAAACAATTATCGGTATTTCTGGAAAACAGAGAAGGACGTCTGGAAGAGGTGTTAGAGGCACTGAAAGAGAAGTCCATTAATATCATGTCCTTAAGTCTGGCAGACACCAGCGATTACGGGATGCTGCGTATGATTGTGTCTGACCCGGAGGCGGGAAAAGAAGCACTGAAACAGCGGGATATGTCCGCTATGCTGACGGATGTACTCAGTGTGAAATTGCCACATCGCGCAGGCTGCCTCCAGGAGCTGCTGGAAAAAATCTGCGAGGCCGGTATCAATATTGAATATATGTACACCGTGTCTGCAGCAGGAGACGATGCCCAATTGATTATCAAGACCTCAGAAGCGGAAAAGGCAGAGCAGATTCTGGAGAAAGCCGGCGTGGAAATCGGATGATCATCGATTTTCACACCCATGACTTTCCTGATACCATCGCATCGAAATCCGTTGCTCTGTTACAACAGCGTTCCGGTACCACGCCTTACACCGATGGAACCTATCAGGGACTTGCCCGTTCCATGGAGGAGGGTGGAATTGATGTTTCCATTCTCCTGCCGGTGGTGACGAAACCCTCCCAGTTTGATACGGTAAACCGGGTGGCAGCCCGGCTGAATGAAAGACAGGGAGCGATTCGCTCCTTTGGCGGAATCCACCCGGAGAATGAAGATTACCGGGAAAAGCTAAAGGAAATCAAGCGGATGGGCTTGCCGGGGATTAAGCTCCACCCAGCCTATCAGGAAACCTACATGGACGATATCCGGTATAAACGGATTGTCTCCTATGCGTTAGAACAGGATTTACTTGTGGTATTTCATGCAGGCGTGGATATCGGACTGCCGGAGCCAGTCTATACCGACCCGGAACGAACCCTGAATTTACTGCGGGACACCGGGGGTGGCAATATTATTCTGGCGCACCTGGGTGGCTGGAAATGCTGGGATCAGGTGGAGGAACTGTTACTTGACCGGGATGTGTATTTTGACACGGCCTTTGTACAGGATTTTATGAGTAAAGAGCAGTTTATGAGAATCGTCCGGGGGCATGGCACCGATAAGATTTTATTTGGTACCGACTCTCCCTGGAGTGGACAGAAAGAAAGCGTGGAATGGCTGAAAAGCCTGCCATTTTCCCAGGAGGAACAAGAGCAGATTTTTTGGGAAAATGCAAAAAAATTGTTGAAAGATTTTTTATAACAAAGGAAGTAACGATTCAAAACCCCATTCGCAAAATCGCGGTTTCACCGCTTTTCTTTTGTGAATGGGGTTATCTTTTTTTACATATAAATTTAATCCAAATTTAATTTATGACTTATAATCCACTCGGTAATCGAGTAGAACACCAGGATGCCGATGGCAGAAACCAGATAGCTGTTGCCCAGCACACTCAGGATATAGTCCCCCATAGAGGCATAGGCGGTGGAATCCGAAGCAAAAAAGATATTTCCCATAGTCAGGTTGAGACTATTGATACTGAATGCACTGGTAAGAAAGGAAATTGCCAGGTAAAAACCGATGTAGCTTAACACTGTGCCTGCCATGGGGTGTTTTTTCCAGAGATGTCCGATGGACACGGAGGCATACAGTAACAGCGTATTGTAAAAAGCACCAACAATGAAGTTGCCAAGAAACAGTAGTGCCACCATCCATACAGGCATGCGGAACATCTCTTTTACAATGGGAATCGCCTCATGGAAAAACTGAGCGAAGGATTCCGTTATATCAGCCCAGGTAACACCACCGTACTGGCTGCTCATGGAAATAAGCAGAACGACCAGAAAAACCGCAAGGAGTGTGGTAATCGTGGTAATTACATTCCAGATAACGGCAACCAGTCCCTTGGCAGTGATGAGTTCCCATTTTTTCACCGGAAGGGTGTGCATGAGGTAACCTTCATCGGTGAACAGATTCCGGTAAAACCGCAGAGCGGTATAGATTAGCAATACGATAGCAGGTGCTATTAAAAGAATAAAGTAGCCAATACTGCCGAAAAACAGTACCAGCCGCACTAACCGGTAGTCACTGGTCCATAAATCTGTCTGGAAAGTCAGCGCACCGATGAGTGCATACGCCAGTGCGAACAGACACATGGCGGCGGGCACCCTCCAGAAGGAACGCCATTCGTGTACAAATAATTTCTTTAACATGAGAACACCTCCCTGAAATAAGCGTCAACGGATTTTCCCTGCTGCTCCCGGAGTTCCTCCACGCTGGATTGTAAAAGCAGTTTGCCATTGCGGATGAAAAGTACCTCGTCTAAGATGTTTTCAATATCGGAGATGAGATGAGTGGACAGCAGAATGGTGGAATCCTGGTTGTAGTTGGTAAGGATGGTGCGCAGGATGTAATCTCTGGCAGCCGGATCCACACCGGCAATCGGCTCATCCAAAATGTAAAGCTGGGCATTGCGGCTCATCACCAGAATCAGCTGTACCTTTTCCTTTGTTCCTTTGGACAGGGTTTTTAAAGACGCATTGGAATCAATCTGTAGATTCTGCAGCATTTCTTCCGCCCGTTCTCTGGAAAAATCGGCGTAGAAATCCTGGAAAAAGTCCAGTAACTCCGACACTTTCATTTTCTTTTCAAAATAAGTACGTTCCGGCAGATAGGAAATCACTGCCTTGCTTTCCACACCAGGTTTTAATCCGTTGATCAGTACTTCTCCGGTGGTGGGAGTCAGTAACCCGTTAATCAGTTTAATCAGCGTGGTTTTTCCACTGCCGTTTGGGCCTAACAGACCGATAATTTTCCCTCTCGGAATGGTTAATGTTAAATCATCCAGGGCTGGTGCCCCTTTGTGGTAGTTCTTGGTGAGACCCCTCACCTCGACAAGAGCTTCCATATTAAATTCCTCCTTGTTTTGCGGAGCAAAATGCGAATCCTCTGATGAGCAGAGGAATTTTCCTCCTTGTTTTGCGGAGCAAAATGCGAATCCTCTGATGAGCAGAGGAATTTTCCTCCTTGTTTTGCGGAGCAAAATGCGAATTTCACCATGTGAAATTTTCCTCTGATGAGCAGAGGAATTTTCCTCCTTGTTTTGCTCCTATGTGAACTATTGCAATTTTTGAATCAGACTCACGATCTCTTCTCTGGTGAATCCAAGTTTCTTCATCTGGGTCAGAAAAGTTTCCATCTGCTCTTTGGCAAGATTTAATTTAATCGAAGCAATCATATCTTTATCCTCCGTGACCGTGCGGCCTGCCGTGCGCTGGGTCTGAATCAGACCGCTGCGTTCCAATTCTGCAAAAGCTTTCTGCATGGTATTGGGATTTACACTTGCCTGGGCGGCGAGCTCACGCACACTGGGCAATTTATCTCCAGGCTGGTAATAGCCGGATACGATCTGCATCTCAATAATTTCTACAATCTGTGCGTAGATCGGTCTGTCAGAATCTAAATTCCATGCCATGTCCATCCTTCCTTTCTTTTGGAAATCTGTATTATTAACTTAATACAATACAACAATAATATGGAGAACAGGATCTGTCAAGGGGAATTGTGAAGTTTTTATTTTTATGGTATTTTAATAGGAGAGATTATACATACTACGAACATAGAGGAGTGATTGTCTATGAAAATTGTGTTTTTTGATACAAAAAAATATGACCAGGAGTCTTTTGAAAGAATTGCCGGCAGCTACCCGGAGTTGAAAATCGAATATCTGGATACGGACCTGTCCATGCACACTGTCAGCCTGGCAGCAGGAGCAGATGCAGTCTGTGCTTTCGTAAGTTCCAATGTGGGAACCGATGTGGTGAACGCACTGGCAGACCGGGGCGTGAAATGTATTCTGATGCGCTGCGCCGGTTTTAATAATGTAGATTTAAAAGCTGCACGGGAAAGAGGAATGACTGTCCTTCGCGTTCCTGCGTACTCCCCGGAGGCGGTGGCAGAGCATGCCATGGCGCTTGCATTGGCTGTCAACCGCCATATTCACAAGGGCTACATTAAAGTCAGAGAGAACAACTTTAGTTTGCAGGGACTCACCGGTATCAATTTTTACGGTAAAACCGCAGGCATTATCGGAACAGGCAAGATCGGTGCGGCGATGGCGAGGATCTGCCAAGGCTTTGGCATGAAGGTGATTGCCTACGATAAATTTCCCAATCCCGGTCTGGATTTTCTGGAGTACAAAACCCTGGACGAAGTGTTGGCCCAGAGTGACTTGATTTCCCTCCACTGCCCTTTGATGGATGACACCTACCATCTTATCAATAAAGAAACCATTGAGAAGATGAAAGACAATGTGGTACTGGTCAACACCTCCCGTGGTGCCCTCATCAAAACCGAGGATCTGATTGCAGGCATCCGGGAACGGAAATTTTTTGGCGTGGGTCTGGATGTCTATGAGGAAGAAACGGACAATGTCTTTGAAAACCGGGAAGACGATATTCTGGAACATTCCGTTACCGCAAGGCTGTTATCCTTCCCTAATGTGATTGTCACCTCCCATCAGGGATTTCTTACGGAAGAGGCTTTGGAGGCTATTGCACATACCACCCTGCAGAATGCCATGGACTTCAAAAACGATACCATCAAAAAGCAGAACCAGGTATCGTAGAGTTTCCACAGCGGGGAAAGTATGATAAGATAAAGAAAGAATAAATTTAGGAGAAATCTCCTCTGCTCATCGAGAGGAAAATTTCACAAAGTGAAATTGGCATTTTGCAATGCAAAACAAGGAGAAAAACAATGAATCGAGAATTGTATTATAAGTTACAGAACGGAAGTGACATCCGCGGGGTGGCGCTGGAAGGAATCGAGGGAGAGCATGTGAACCTCACCAGTGAGGCTGCCAAAGATTTTGCCAAAAGCTTTGCCCATTTCGTGGCAAAGAGAACCGGAAAAAAAGTGGAGGAACTGAAACTGGCAGTGGGACATGATTCCCGTTTGTCTGCGAATCAATTAAAAACATCTGTTATTGATGGAATTACAGAAACCGGAGCTGCCGCAGTGGATTGTGGTTTATCCTCCACTCCTTCCATGTTTATGGCAACGGTACTTCCGGGACTGGAATATGATGGCTCTGTGATGATTACTGCCAGCCACCTCCCCTTCAATCGCAATGGCCTGAAATTTTTTACCAGAGAGGGCGGTTTGGAACATGAGGACATCTATGAGATTATCAAAGATGCTGTGGAGGAAGTTTACACGGAGTGCGTTCCTACAGAAAAATGTCAGGCAGTGGACATCTGTCCTTTACTGGAGCATTACAGTGCCCATCTGCGGAATGTGATTTGCAAGGCCTTACCGGATGGCGGGGACAAGCCGCTCCAGGGCTTACATATCGTTGTGGATGCCGGAAACGGTGCAGGCGGTTTCTTTGCAAGCCAGGTGCTGCAGCCTCTGGGTGCAGACACCACCGGCAGTGTGTATCTTGATCCGGATGGACATTTCCCCAACCACATCCCCAACCCGGAAAATCCCCAGGCCATGGAGGCAATCCGTAAGGCAACCGTGGATTCCAATGCGGATTTGGGCGTGATTTTTGATACCGATGTGGACAGGGCAGCAGCCGTTTTTGACGACGGCGAGGAAATCAACCGCAATGCTATCATTGCATTGATGGGCGTCATTGTGGCAAGAGAACATCCCGGTACCACCATTGTTACCGATTCCGTGACCAGTGACGAACTGGCAGTATTTTTAGAGCAGGAACTGGGACTGAAACACCATCGTTTCAGACGCGGCTACCGCAATGTGATCAACGAATCCATCCGTCTGAATAACGAGGGCATCGACAGCCAGCTTGCCATCGAGACTTCGGGACACGGCGCACTGAAAGAAAACTATTTCCTGGATGATGGTGCTTACATGAGCGTAAAGATTATCTGCGAACTTGCCAGATGCAAGAAACAGGGCAAATCCATCGCCGCCTCCATTGCAAAGCTGGGACATCCTGCTGAGGCAGCAGAGTGCCGCTTTAAGATTAACTTAGAGGAGTTTAAAGAGTACGGCGCGGAAGTGTTAAAACAGTTTGACGTGTTTGTACAGAGTGAGGAAGGCTTTTCCAAAGTACCGGTAAACCATGAGGGAATCCGCGTCAACGTGGACAGAGAAGGAGTGCAGGGATGGTTATTGTTGCGCATGTCTCTCCATGACCCGATTCTTCCTTTAAATATTGAAACCAGACAGCCCGGTGGCGTGGCAAAAGTAAAGGAATGGCTCCTGCCTTTCTTTGCCGGATTTGAAAGTCTGGATTGCAGTCCCCTACGCAGCTAAGCGTGGAAACGAGGAAACCAATGATGAAAAAAGCAGGTACACGTCTGGCGGTCCTCGGTGTATGTGTGCTGGCACTCACCGGATGCGGAAAAGTGAGCCGACAGCATATTGACGAGGGTATGCAGGCGATTGCAGAGCAAAATTACGAGCAGGCATTGACCAGCCTGGAGGAGGCGGAGAGTGCGGGGGAGGATACCCGCCTGCTTTACCGTGCAAAAGGACTTGCCTACATGGGACTGACCCAGTATTCTGAGGCGGCAGATGCTTTTGAGACAGCGCTGAAAAGTAGTAATGGCCGGGTCCAGGACATGGACTATGATATGAATTATTATCTGGCAACCGCCTATTATAAGCAGGGGGATACTACCCAGGCAATCCGGATTTATAACACAATTTTAAGTCTTTCCCCTAAGGAAAAAGATGCCCTGTATCTCCGGGGAAGTATCCTGCTTCGACAGGATTCTGCCAATTATGAAAGCGCCAAGGCGGATTTTGACCGTGCGATTGAACTGGCACCCTCCGACTTTGACCAGTTGCTCAACATTTACCAGGTGTTGAAGGAGTGCGGGTATCAGGATGCCGGCAGGGAATATCTGGAAAATGCCATGGCGAACAATGCCAAGGATATGTCCGACTATAATAAAGGAAGAATCTGTTTCTATCTGGAAAATTACGAGGATGCCAGAGATTATCTGGAACGTGCCAAGGATACTGCAGGTGGTGGCGCCGTGCTTTATCTGGGACGCACCTGGGAAATCCTGGGGGACTACAACTATGCCTCCAGTGTATACGAGGCCTATGTGGCGAACACCCCGGATGCAGAGATTTATAACCAGCTGGGCATGTGCCGGTTGAAAATGAACGACCCTCAGGCAGCCATGGAGGCCTTCCAGGCAGGACAGACCGTGGAAGACTGCCCCATTTTGCAGACCCTTCAATATAATGAAATTGTAGCTTGTGAACAGCTGGAGGATTTCCAAAAGGCGGCATCTTTGATGCAAAGCTATCTGAAAACCTACCCGGACGATGAACAGGCACAGAGAGAAAATATATTTTTAAAGACAAGATAAAGAGGAGAAAAGTGATGATTGACCAGTTAGTTGCAAAGATTAAGAAGACCCAGGCACCTATCGTGGTGGGACTTGACCCCATGTTAAACTACATCCCGGAGCAGGTGCAGAAGAAAGCCTTTGAGGAAAAAGGCGAGACACTGGCAGGTGCAGCAGAAGCCATCTGGCAGTTCAATAAAGCCATTGTGGATGCTACCTATGATTTAATTCCGGCAGTAAAACCACAGATTGCCATGTATGAGCAGTTTGGCGTGGAGGGTGTCATTGCCTTCAAAAAGACCGTAGATTACTGTAAGGAAAAAGGGTTGGTGGTCATCGGTGACGTGAAACGTGGTGACATCGGTTCCACCTCCGAGGCTTATGCCGTAGGACATCTGGGAAAAGTCCAGGTTGGCTCCCAGACCTATGCCGGTTTTGATGAGGACTTTGCTACCGTCAATCCTTACCTTGGCTCCGATGGTGTGAAACCCTTCATAAAAGTCTGCAAGGAAAACAACCGTGGTATTTTCGTTCTGGTAAAGACCTCCAACCCCAGCAGTGGCGAGTTACAGGATAAGCTGGTGGATGGCAAGCCCCTGTATGAACTGGTAGGAAAAATGGTAGACGAGTGGGGAAGTGATTGCATCGGCGAGAGCGGCTACAGTGAAGTGGGCGCAGTAGTAGGTGCGACTTACCCGGAGCAGGGTAAAATCCTCCGTGCCATCATGCCTAGAACCTACATCCTGGTACCCGGCTATGGCGCACAGGGCGGCAAGGGCAAAGACCTGGTACACTTCTTCAACGAGGATGGACTGGGTGCCATCGTCAACTCCTCCCGTGGCATTATCGCCGCATACAAACAGGAAGCTTACGCAAAATTTGGCGCAGAGCATTTCGCAGATGCCTCCCGCCAGGCGGTTTTGGATATGATTGCGGATATCCAGGGCGCATTGCAATAGGGCAGATTACAATAGCATGGAATTCTAATAGGATAAACAGCATCTCAAACCTTGAGAAAGGAAGTTTGGGGTGCTGTTTTTATGATTTAAAGTATTTTTTTTAATTTTTAGACAACAATAAAAATTGTGCATTTACGCTTGCTATTTTTTTTTTCCCTGATACACTTACATTATTGAATGAATTGATAATACAACGGTTGAATTTTCCGTACATCTATATTCGACCGTAAATACCAAGGTGTATAGAGAGGTGACAAACAGATATGAATAAACATGAGTTATATCATAACCACAATTATGTTTATCTGCTGACTTCTAATATTATTAACCGCT
>CAKRTZ010000018.1 GCA_934402515.1 uncultured Lachnospiraceae bacterium | reverse complement strand
ACGGAAACCGGTGAAACACAGACGGCGGAAACCCAGCCACAGGATGGGACATCACAGGATTCCTTTTCAATGACTTTATCGGGAAATGAGCAGGATACCGGCATGGATCAGCAGCCCTCGACGAGCGTTGCTAAAAAGGAACTGGAAGATGGTTTGTATGTGAAGGATTATCCGGATCCTTATCAGGCACCGGAACAGGATCAGATACGGATTCCGGGAGAAGTACAGGGATATAATGGATGGGAACCGGTTCAGAGCAATGGTCAGCAGGTCAACGAGGACCAGCTGGACGAGGTAGTACAGTATGTAGGATATGGGGAAACAGGAGAAGGGCTGACCTTTTCAGAACAATTTTATCCCTATTACAATATGCTGGATGACAATACCCAGGCCTTGTACCGGCAGATTTATGCGAATACCCAGGCATTGAATAATCGTTTTGCACCCATCGTCCGGGTGAGCCAGAATGAATTAAAAAATGCATTTCAGGCAGTAGTAGGAGATCATCCCGAATTGTTCTGGCTGAATACGTCTTATCAATGCCGGTATGTTCCATCGGGCGCTGTGGCAGAGATTACACTGGATTTTAACCGGACAGCCGATCAGCTGGAGGTTTCTAAGAGAGACTTCGAGGAGGGAGCACAGAATATTCTGGATCTGGCAGGAAATCCCGAAAACGGGGGAATGACGGATGCAGATGCAGAGGTGGCCATCCATGATGCCCTGATTTCCCAGATAAGTTATGATACCGGGGCAGAATTAAACCAGAGCGCCTATAGTGCACTGGTAAACGGAGTGACTGTCTGTGCCGGATATGCCAGAGCTTATCAGTATTTATGCCAGAAATGTGATATTCCCTGTTATTATTGTACCGGTTATGCCGGACAGAACCACGCATGGAATATTGTGGGACTGGATGATGGGTATTATAATGTGGATGCGACCTGGGATGATGCGGCGTCGGATTCCCATGCCTATTTCAACAAGACTGATGCAGATTTTTCTGCGGATCATATCAGAAGGGATTTGTCTGTTTATTTACCTCCCTGCAATGGAGAGGCTTACCACTATGAATCGGAGACGCCGGAGCAGGGAACGGGCGGAGGCAGTGAAGTTCCCACCCAGAGTCTGAACCAGCTGCAATTTGACCCCAACAGCTATTATGGCTACGGGGACAATCATACCCTGCGGACACTGGCAGACACCGGAATCTCGGAGCTGGAGGTTAAGACCAGTTTAAAGGACTATTACGACGCCTGCTATGACAAGACAACCACCTCCCAGGAGCGAAGCTTTACTTTCCAGATCGTGGTTAGTGACTACCAGTTGATGGAGGATATTTATAATTCCTATGTAAATCACAGTTATGAGGAGGGTTACGGCAAGCGGGCATTGGCACAGCTAGGGGCATCTTCCTGGGATATGCGTGTGAATATTGAAGCCTTACAGGGTGATTTTTATTTAATCACGCATACTGTGACATATTAAGAGGACAGAAGAAATGGACACAAGGGATGTTTTAGAACAGGTAAAAAACGGAACCATGACAGTGGAGGAGGCGGAAGGTTATTTCCGTCGGGCACCTTTTGAGGAAATGGGTTTTGCCAAGCTGGATATGCATAGAAAACTACGCAGCGGGTTTGCAGAGGTGGTATTCTGCAGCGGTAAGGCAGATGAGCATTTGCTGGCCATTTATGAACGGTTATATGAATCAGACGGAGAAGTATTTGGCACCCGGGCAAGCCAGGCGCAGTATGAACTGATCCGGAAACGGTTTCCCCAGGTAGTCTATGATCCCAATTCTCACATTTTGAAGATTGAAAAGGAAAAGGATCATATTGGTAATATCGTTGTGTGTACGGCGGGAACGGCGGATATCTCCGTAGCGGAGGAGGCGGCCCAGACCGCGGAATATTTTGGCACCCATGTGGAACGTATTTATGATGTGGGTGTGAGTGGTCTGCATCGTCTGCTGGCCAGATTGGAAACGATTCAGAGTGCCAACTGCGTGGTGGCGGTGGCCGGAATGGAGGGGGCACTTGCCAGTGTTATTGGTGGTCTGGTGGATAAACCGGTGATTGCAGTTCCTACCTCGGTAGGATACGGTGCCAGCATGCATGGGCTTTCTGCCTTGCTGACCATGATTAATTCCTGTGCAAACGGAATTGCAGTAGTCAATATAGATAATGGTTACGGGGCAGGGTATATGGCAACACAGATCAACAGGCTGGCCTGCCAGAGCCCTGAACAGGAGCAGTCTCATGAGTGAGATCAACACAAAGATCCACGAACTGCATCGTGTGGATATGATGGCAGGGAGGGAAGGCTGGCTTTCCGGGTTTCACCCTCTTGCGAAGGTGCTGGTAACCGTCATTTATATTTTGACTGTTGTTTCTTTTGATAAATACGACCTGGCAGGACTTCTGCCCATGGCAGTTTATCTCATCATAGTGATGAGTCTCCATGGTTTGAATTTTCATAGGATCTGGAAGAAAGCAGGGCCTCTTTTCCTGATGGTAGGACTTGTGGGAGCAGTGAATCCTTTTTTAGATACCACACCGCTTTTTACAATGGGACGGATTACGGTGACCGGAGGAGTGGTATCCTTTGCGACGCTGGCGCTAAAAGGGAGTTATGCCTTGTGTGCTTCTGCGGTTTTAATTCTTTCCACTTCCATGGAAGAAATCTGTTATGCATTGCAGGTGTTACATCTTCCCAAGGAACTGATTACGGTTTTACTGTTGATCGACAGATATGTGATCGTGTTTATGAAGGAAGTGGAACGAATGAGTCAGGCTTATTCTCTTCGGGCACCCCGACAAAAAGGTGTTCATTATAAAGTATGGGGTTCTATGCTAGGGCAACTGCTGCTGCGCAGCATGGACCGGGCAGAAAATGTATATGGGAGTATGAAACTCCGGGGATTTCAGGCCACTTTTACCTTACAGGGAAAGAACTATGGGAAGATATCTTCGGTATGCTTTGTGGTCATTTGGGTATTGGTGTTTCTGTGCCTGCGTTTCGGAAACATACAGGTGTTTATTCATTTATTTAGTAGATAGACAGGTATGAAATGATTTCCTTTGAAAATGTTAGTTATTGTTATGATAAAGTGAAGACGAAGTATTCCAAAGATGTGTTGAAAGGAATTTCTTTCCGGATACAGGAGGGAGAGAAGATTGGTCTGGCAGGAGCCAATGGTGTGGGAAAATCCACATTGCTTAAGCTGATTGTAGGACTTCTTGATCATTATGAAGGACGGATTACCGTGGATGGAATCCTGGTGGAGCCCCGGAACTATCCTCTGGTTCGGGAGAAGGCAGCTTATGTATTTCAAGATTCCGACAGCCAGCTTTTTATGAATACGGTGTATGAGGATGTGGCCTTTGCCCCCCGCAATTACGGACGATCTCCGGAGGAAGTGGAGAAGCGGACAATGGACGCCTTACGGGCAGTCCATATGGAAGAAAAAAAGGATCGCCAGATTTACCGGCTTTCCGGTGGAGAAAAAAAGCTTGCGGCTATCGCAACCGTGCTTTCCATGGAGCCTGAAGTGCTATTGATGGATGAACCCTCGGTTGCCCTGGATCCCCAGAATCGCAGAAATCTTATTCATATTCTTGAGGAATTGCCGGTGGCACAGGTAATTGCATCCCATGATCTGGACTTCTTATATGATACCTGTGACAGAATTCTGGTATTATCCGACGGGAAAATTGTGGCAGACGGAACGCCGGATCAGGTGCTCTTAGATGAGGAACGAATGCAGGTCTATGGATTGGAACTGCCTTTATCCTTTTCAAGGAGAGGCACATCATGTATAATATAGTTAAGTGATAGTTGATCACGGAAAGGAAGGGTTCTTTGTATGAGAAATTTCATTGCATTTATCAACGATTATATCAAAAACTGTGATTCCAGGATGATGGCGTTAGTGAAAATGTGTCTGGGTGTTCTTGGTGTATTAGCCGGCCTGACTGTACCCAGGGAACATAAAAAGAAGGTGGCAATTGGCAGTGTTATCTTATTGCTGGCGGCCTACATTCCCCTTGTGGCAGATTGTGTGAACCGTTATTCCAAAAAACAGAACAGAAAACCCAGTGAAAAGATGGAGCGTCCCCGCTACATTAAATTAGGATAGAGTGAAAATGAAACGAGAAGATATGGAACAGGTTTTTGATTCCAAATATCTGCGGGTGTTTGATTTGCAGAAGGAAGCGGGAACCCATTATTATAATGCCACCCGCCGGGATTTGGAACATGTGGTGGCAGCAAAATCCGAAGAAGAATTTAAGGCGATGCTTCCGGATGCGGTGACCTGTATTGTGATTCTGGATAAGCCGGGAGAGGAGGCAAAACTCCTCATGTCCTATGAATACCGTTATCCGGTGGGACAGTATTTGTTAAGCCCTCCTGCGGGACTCATTGATCCGGAGGATTGTGGGGAAGGAGACCCGGTTCTTACGGCAGCAGTCCGGGAACTGGAAGAGGAAACCGGATTAAAGCCTACAGAGAAGGACACTGTGAAAGCAGTAAATCATCTGCTGTTCAGCACACCGGGAATGACAGATGAGAGCAATGCTCTGGTGTGTGTGGTACTGCATGATTTAAAGGGATTGACTCAGGAGGGGGCCGTGGGTGCAGAGCGGTTTGACGGTTTTGAGTTCATCGATAAGAATCGGGCAAAAGAATTATTGAAGAATGGCTGCGATAAAAACGGAATCTTTTATTCTGTTTATACATGGGCAGCATTAATATACTTCGCAACAGATTTGTGGAAAAGCGAAGAGTAGACGGAGGCTTCTATGGAAACAGAATCGCAGGAACTGGAGAGGTACGCCCGGGGCTATGTGACAGTAAATCTGGATGCAATCGTGTCCAATATGCGTCATATGAAGGCCAATCTTGCAGAACAGACTAAGATGATGGGAGTCATAAAAACGGATGGTTACGGACATGGAGCGATACCCATAGCCAGACAGCTGGAAAATCTGGATTTCGTGTTTGGATATGCTGTGGCAACACCGGAGGAGGCAGGGCTTTTGCGAAGAGCCGGAATCAAGAAACCGATTCTCATTCTGGGATATACTTTCCCATATTGCTATGAGA
This sequence comes from uncultured Lachnospiraceae bacterium, assembly GCA_934402515.1. GTDB lineage: Bacteria > Bacillota > Clostridia > Lachnospirales > Lachnospiraceae > UMGS2037. Next base: position 37,274 of record CAKRTZ010000018.1, on the reverse strand, counting down.
AACTGGTGGAGGAGCAGATCCGGCCGGCTGTGTTTCGCTATGATGCTTTGAGTGCCCTGGGAGAGACTGCGGCGAGAATGGGGAAGACGCTTCCTGTACATATTAAAGTAGATACCGGTATGAACCGGATCGGTATCCGCCCGGATGAGACGGGACTTGCGTTTGTACAAAAGGCCTTGGAGACACCTGGGATTACTGTAGAGGGTATTTTTACCCACTTTGCCAGAGCAGATGAAACAGATAAAACGGCAGCAAAACAGCAGCTGGTAAAATTTCAGAACTTCTGTAAGGAGATTCAGGAGAAACTGGGGGTTCGGATTCCCATTCAGCATTGCTCCAACTCTGCAGGCATTGTGGAAATGAGAGATGCCAATATGGATATGGTGCGTGCAGGAATTACTCTTTACGGTTTATGGCCATCGGATGAGGTGCGGCAGGACATTGTGAAGCTGACGCCGGCTCTTTCCTGGTATACGCATATTTCCTATATAAAGGAAGTAGAGCCCGGAAATGCAGTCAGTTACGGTGGCACCTATACGGTGGAGAAGCCCATGCGGATTGCCACCATACCGGTGGGCTATGGGGACGGATACCCCAGAGGACTTTCCAATAAAGGCTATGTTTTGATCAATGGAAAAAAAGCACCAATTCTGGGCAGAGTCTGTATGGACCAGTTTATGGTGGATGTGACGCGGATTCCGGAAGCAAAGGAAGGAGCGTTGGTTACCCTGATTGGAAGAGACGGGGAAGAACAGATTACCATGGAGAAATTGGGTGACTTGTCCGGGCGGTTTAATTATGAGCTTGCCTGTGACATCGGTAAACGGATTCCAAGGGTTTATCTGGAAAAAGGTGAGATTGTGGAAACCAGAGACTGGTTTTAAAATTAGATAAGTGGGAAAACGTATGAACCTTTCTTTCCGTGGGAATACTTGACATAAAGATTCTCTGGAAAGGAAGGTTTTTTATGCGAAGAGGAGATATCTATTATGCTGACCTGCGGCCTGTGATCGGATCAGAACAAGGGGGAATCCGACCGGTGCTGATCATTCAGAATGATGTGGGAAATCGTCACAGTCCTACGGTAATCTGTGCGGCAATTACCTCACGATTAAATAAAGCTAATCTGCCCACCCATATTTTGTTAGATACTAACGAATGTGAGATTGTGAAGGATTCTGTAATTTTGCTGGAGCAGCTGCGCACCATAGACAAGAAACGTTTAAAGGATAAAGTGTGCCATTTAGATTCACAGATTATGAACAGGGTAAATCATGCGTTAAAGATCAGTCTGGAACTTTCTACATAACAGAGGAAATCTTGACGGCCGATTCAATAAATGTTATAGTTTAATTTGTTATTTTATGGCTTAAAGGTAAAAAGGAGATGGAAAACTATGGATGATGGTGGGCCCACTGTCAGTATCGCAATACTTGTATTTATCATTCTTCTGATTATAAACTTTTTATTGATCGGTTTTGAGGCTGCCCTGCAGGGATTGTCCTTACAGGACATTGAGAAACGGCTGGAAGAGGAAAAGGGGAAAGACCGGAAAACCCACAGGCTTCACAAGATTCTGGAGAAACCGGTGGAATTGATTGTGGCAATTCGATTGCTTTTGAGCATAGGAGATTGTGCCTGGGCAATCATATTTGTCAGACAGGGATATTACCTGCTTTTGATTGCAGGGGTGTTAATTCTTGCGGCAATCAGTTTTTACATTCCCAGTAGTCTGGCGTTGCGGAATCCGGAACGATGGGCGTATCGCCTGATCAATCCGGTATACATACTTTGGAGGGTAACCGCTCCCTTTTATCTGCTGGTGATTTATGTAGGAAAGTTCCTGTTATGGGTGCTTCATATTAAGGAAAATCCACAGACAGATGATTTGACGGAAGAAGAGATCCTGGATATGGTCAATGAAGGACATGAGCAAGGGGTTATCGAAGCCAGTGAGGCAGAGATGATTACCAATATCATTGAGTTTGGCGATAAGGAAGCCCAGGATATTATGATTCACCGCGGTCAGATTGATGCACTGGACGGCGATATGCACTTTCGCGATGCGATTGATTATCTGCTGACCGCCAACAACAGCCGTTTCCCGGTGTATGAGGAATCCCTGGATCATATCATCGGTATTCTGCATCTGAAGGATGCCATGCGGATCCATGACCAGAATGAGTTACTGGATTTGCCCATCCGTAAGGTAAAAGGATTGCTGCGGGAGCCTTTCTTCATTCCGGAGACGAGAAAGGTAGGAGATCTGTTCCGCAGCATGCAGTCGGAAAAAGTGTGGATGGCAATTGCTCTGGATGAATATGGCCAGACCACCGGGCTTCTTACCATGGAGGATATTCTGGAGGAGATCGTAGGTAATATTCAGGATGAGTACGACAAAGAAGAGTCCTATATTAAGGAGAAGGGAAACAATGAGTATGTGATCGATGGTCTGACCCCGTTGGAGGAGTTAGAAGAACGATTTGGCATTCATTTTAATGAGGAAGAGTTTGAGACACTGAACGGATTTCTGATCTCAAAAATGGATAAGATTCCCGATGAGGGCGAACAGTTTGATATCACAGTGGACGGATATAATTTTAAAATTCTCTCCGTCGCCAACAAAATGATACAGTCTGTTCTGGTTACAAAACAAAAAGAAAAAGAAACAGAGAATAAAGGAGAATAAGCAAATGTCAGGACATTCAAAATTTGCAAACATCAAACATAAGAAAGAGAAAAACGACGCTGCAAAGGGTAAAATTTTTACCATTATCGGACGTGAGATTGCTGTAGCCGTAAAAGAGGGCGGCCCTGATCCTGCCAACAACTTTAAACTGGCACAGGTGATTACCAAGGCAAAAGCCAACAATATGCCAAACGATACCATCGAGCGCGGTATCAAAAAGGCTGCCGGAGATAACGGCAACGTGGTATACAAATATGCTACCTATGAAGGATATGGACCTAATGGAATCGCTATTATCGTAGATACCCTGACCGATAACTCCAACCGTACCGCCGCAAATGTCCGCAGTGCATTTACCAAAGGACAGGGAAGTATTGGAACCCAGGGATGTGTGTCCTATATGTTTGATAAAAAGGGACAGATCATCATTGATAAAGAAGAGTGCGATATGGATGCAGATGATCTGATGATGGTTGCGCTGGATGCCGGCGCAGATGATTTCAACGAAGAGGATGACAGCTTTGAAATCCTTACCGATCCCGATGCTTTTGAAGGGGTATGTAAAGCGCTGGAGGAGGCAAAAATCCCTATGGTTTCCGCAGAGATTACCATGATTCCTCAGAATTACGTGACACTTACCGATGAGACTGCCATCAAGAATTTACAGCGTACTCTGGATTTACTGGATGAGGATGACGATGTACAGGCAGTTTACCATAACTGGGACGAATAGGAGAAAATAACAGATGGAAAAGGAAACAATCTGCGTACAGGCCGGCTGGAAACCGAAGAACGGGGAACCTCGTGTGCTTCCCATTTATCAGAGCACTACTTTTAAGTATGAAACCTCAGAGCAGATGGGGAAATTATTTGATTTGGAAGAGAGCGGATATTTCTATACCCGTTTACAGAATCCTACCAATGACTGTGTAGCAGCCAAAATCTGTGAGCTGGAAGGCGGTGTGGCAGCCATGCTGACATCTTCCGGTCAGGCAGCTACTTACTACTCTGTATTTAATATCTGTGAGGCTGGAGACCACTGCATCATGTCAGCCACCGTGTACGGCGGAACCTTTAACCTTCTGACCTGCACCATGAAAAAGATGGGAATTGAATGTACCGTAGTTGATCCGGATTTACCGGAAGAGGAACTGGAAAAAGCATTCAGACCCAACACCAAGTGTGTGTTTGCAGAGACCATTGCGAATCCCGCTCTGGTTGTTCTGGATATTGAAAAATTTGCAAATGTGGCACATGCCCATGGCGTACCCCTCATTGTGGACAATACCTTTGCAACACCGATTAACTGTAACCCTTTTAAATGGGGCGCAGATATTGTAACCCATTCCACCACCAAATACATGGATGGACATGCCATGTCCGTAGGTGGATGCATTGTGGATTCCGGCAATTTCGACTGGACAAAGTACCCGGAGAAATTCCCCGGACTCTGCACTCCGGATGAGTCTTATCACGGGATCACTTATACAGAGAAATTTGGCAAGCTGGCTTATATCACCAAGGCAACTTCCCAGCTGATGCGTGATCTCGGATCGATTCAGGCACCTCAGAATGCCTTTTTATTAAATGTAGGATTGGAGACACTGCCTCTCCGTATGGAGCGTCATTGTTCCAATGCACAGGCGGTGGCAGAATTCCTGGAGAATCATGAAAAGGTGGCATGGGTAAATTATCCCGGTCTTCCTTCCAATAAATATCATGCTCTTGCACAGAAATATATGCCCAATGGCACTTGTGGCGTGATTTCCTTTGGCTTAAAAGGTGGAAGAGCAGCGGCTTCCAAAATGATGGATGGACTGAAACTGGCAGCGATTGTCACCCATGTGGCAGATGCCAGAACCTGTGTCCTGCATCCGGCCAGTCATACCCATCGTCAGATGACGGATGAACAGCTTATTGAAGCAGGCGTAGCACCGGATCTGATTCGTTTTTCTGTAGGTATCGAGAATGTAAAAGATATTATTGCTGATTTGGAACAGGCATTGGAGTTGGTATAGCATGCAAAAACCAAAGATAAAATCCTTGATTCAGTGGTTTCTGGCGATTGTGCTACTGGTGGCATTTGTTGTGACTCCGGTAGAATTTGCAATGACGAAAACAACGGTTGCAAGGATTGAACACAGTGAATGGCTGTTGGAGATGGCAAGTGTAAGGATGGATTACCATCCGGATTTAATTGTCGATCATTTAAATCGCTGTTATGTACAGATTCTCCATAGTGTTCTTTCTGTTTTCGGAAACTCCATGGCGGTTGCCAGACAATTTCAGAATATACTCTGGATGTTCGTGGTGTTGTTTGGTTACCTGACGATACGGCGATTGCTGACGGGCGGCTGGATTGCCACGATTGCACTGGCGGCCTGTGTAGTGACGGCCTGGCTACGTCCGGAGGAGGTGTATCAGCTTAGTGCAATGGTGCTGGTGGCTCTCGCAATGACAGTGCTGCTCTGGCTGGCGGTGCTTGTGCTTACAGAAGTTTGGAGGCAGTGCCGTAGGTTATGGGCACGAAGACCAGAAAAGGAGCCGGAGAGAATATCCGAAACCGAGGAAAAATCTGTTCAGCAGACGGAGGAGACAGCTTCTCCTGCAGTCAAACAGATTCCTAATATTCTGCCTGAGCCGAAGAAGCATATAAAGCGGAAGACCATAGACTTCACGAAGGCTATTCCGGAGGAGCAAATGTATTTCGATGTAGAAGTTCCATCCAATGATGATTTTGATCTGAAATAAAACATAAAATATCCGGATTTATGCATACTAAGAGAGAACCCTTTCTTTAGAAACAGAGAGGGTTCTTTTTTATTTTGAATGGGAGCATGTTTATGGAAAAGATAGAAAAAGAAGAAAAGAAACAGGAACTCATCAAAGAGACCGGTCAGGTCACTTTAAATGGCAAGGATCCCCACCAAAAAATTCATCTTATGACCATCATCGGAGAAATCGAGGGTCATGACATTCTGGGACAATCCTCGAAGTCCACCAAGTATGAACATATTTTGCCGGAACTGGCATCTATCGAGGACAGCAAAGAAATCGGCGGAGTTTTATTCCTTCTCAATACCATGGGTGGCGATGTGGAAGCAGGACTTGCCATTGCGGAAATGATCAGTTCTTTAAGCAAACCTACGGTGTCTTTGGTACTGGGAGGGAGTCATTCCATCGGTGTACCCATTGCCGTAAGTACAGATTACTCTTTTATCGTTCCCACCGGAACTATGGTCATCCATCCGGTACGTTTAAACGGGACAGTGATCGGTGTTCCACAAACCTTTGATTATTTCCGGCAGATTCAGGATCGAATTTCCGGTTTTGTTTACCGTCATTGTAAAATTAAACCGGAACGCTTTGAAGAACTTCTCATGGAGACTGAGATGCTCACCAAGGATGTAGGAACGATCCTGGTGGGAGAGCAGGCAGTGCGGGAAGGCATCATTGACGAGGTGGGAGGCATCTCCCAGGCCATGAAAAAATTGTATGAGTTGATGGGAAATGCCTCTTCTGTATAGAAATAATTATTTTGAAGAATCGCTTAATTTATTGCCCGGAAGGTGTTCCTCAATTTCCTCTTTAATAAACATCAACAGAAAACTGATGAAAAGCAGCCCACAGGAAAGCCAGACGGTGTACATGCCCATCATGGGGATAAAACGGCTTCCCAGACCGGCTCCAAGACCAAATAAAAAGATAACGCCAAAATAGTGCATGGCTTTATAGATGGTCTGGGGGTTGTGGGTCAGCCGGTAAGCACAGAGGGATTCCATGCCGCTTCGCAGATTGCCAATGCACATGGTGCTGGCGAAAGCGTAGCTGTTGACTTTACGGAATGCCTGCACCTGCATGGCACAGGAGAAGGAAACCATGGCATTCGCCAGGAGATTCCACTGATCAGGCAAAAAGCCTACCAGGAACAGAAGAAGAATCTCGATGATTAAAACTAACTGACGCCAATGGATTCTTCGAGTTTTCTGGTATTTCTGACGAATCAGCTCCGCAGCCGCAACACCGAAGGCGAAAAACAAGAGGGGGACAAGATAGTGAACCACGGCGCCGAAATTCCGGTCACAAATGTTCTGGCTTAAAAGAACGATGTTTCCGGTCTGGGCATTGGCAAAGACTTTTCCCCGGCATATATAAGTATAGGCATCCTGCAGACCTCCGGAAACGGACAGAAAGGCTGCAGTGATGAATGCTTCGGACATTTGTTTATGGGACTTGTACGAAAGATGATGTTTCATGGTTCTCGCAATTGAAAATTTTATTTTTCAATCTTTCTCCTTGTAAAACTTTTTGCTTTATCCTTTCACAGGAATTTCCTGATTGCAGTAAACGCAACGGTATTTTCCGGAGGAAGATAAGCGGAAGATGTGATCGCAGTTTGTTTCCGCACTGGTGATACAGCGGGGATTGGTACATTGCACCACATTTTTCAATTCCTTCGGAGGAATGGGATGAAATTTTTTTGTGACTTTTCCATCCTGAATATAAATCAGCGTAATTTTGTCATCCAGGTATCCCAGGATATCCAGACGATTTGGCAGTTCGGTACTTTCAATTTTAATAAGATCCTTGGAGCCGTATTTGGCACTCTTTACCGATTGAAGCAAAGCAACGGAATAGTCTGTAGCCTCCAGCTGGAGTAAGCGGTAGATTTCCATGCCCCGTCCGGCAGTGATGTGATCAATAACCACACCGTTTTGGATGGATTCCACATTTAACATGGCAGTACCTCCTTTCCGGTTAAGGGATCAGGGATATTTAACAGTGCCAGAATCAGAGCCATACGAATATAGACACCATTCTGTACCTGGTCGAAATAAGCGGCTCTTTTGTCATTATCCACATCCAGTGCAATTTCGTCAACCCTTGGAAGGGGATGAAGGACAGGCATGTCAGGGGAAGCTGCATTTAACTTTTCTGCATTCAGGGTATAAGTGCCTTTCAGACGGATGTAATCCTCTTCATTGAAAAAGCGTTCTTTTTGTACCCGGGTCATATAGAGAACATCCAGTTTTGGAAGGGTCTCTTCCAGGCTGGTGACTTCCTTATAGGGAGTCTGAGTAGGAATGAGGGTATCTTCAATGAGATAATCCGGAACACGAAGTTCTTCCGGGGAGATGAAATAAAACTGGTTTCCCGGATAGCGGACCAGGCTGTTCACCAGGGAATGTACCGTCCTTCCGAACTTGAGATCTCCGCAAAAACCTACTGTCAGGTGATCTAGCCGTCCCTTACGCTGACGGATTGTCATTAAATCAATGAGAGTCTGGGTGGGGTGGTTGTGTCCGCCGTCGCCGGCATTTATGACAGGAATCCGGGAATACATGGAGGCGCGGAGAGGAGCCCCTTCCTTGGAATGGCGCATGGCGATGATATCTGCATAGCAGCTGACTACACGGACGGTATCTGCCACGGTTTCAACCTTTGATACACTGGATTGCTCGGCACCGGAAAACCCCAGAGTCTGACCGCCCAGGCTGAGCATAGCGGATTCAAAGGAAAGACGGGTTCTGGTACTGGGTTCATAAAAAAGAGTGGCAAGCTTTCTGCCGTCAGCAACATGGGCATAAGCTTTAGGATCGGCGGAGATTTTCTCCGCCAGATCCAGAATTTGTTTGGTTTCTTCTGTGGTAAAATCCAATGGATCAATTAAATGTCTCACAGCCAGTTCCCCTTTACTAAATATTGATTTCGTTCAGTTCCCACGGAAATGAATTGTATTTCAGTCTGTAACAGCTCCTCCAGTCGATGAATATAGGATTGCGCTTCCGAGGGAAGTTCCTCCCATCGGCGGCATGCGGAAAGATCTGCCTGCCATCCGGGTAATACATCCAGAACAGGTTCACAGGCTTCCAGGTTTTCTGTAGGATCAAAGGAATCCAGCAGGATGCCGCACCGACGGTAACCGGTAATAATAGGAATTTCTTCCATGCCGCTTAAAACATCCAGCTTTGTGAGAGCGATCTTATCAGCATGCTGGCATTTCAGACCGTAGCGGCTTGCAACAGCATCAAAAGGTCCTACCCGGCGGGGACGGCCGGTGGCAGCACCGTACTCCCCACCTTTTTTACGAAGTTCATCCAACCAGCCCTCCGGCATTGCCTTTTCTGCAACGAAAGGTCCGGCACCCACACAGGTGGAATAGGCTTTCAATACACCCACCACATGATCCAACTGTCTCCCGGGAATGCCGGCACCGATAGGGCCGTAGGCCGAGATGGTGGAAGAACTGGAGGTATAAGGGAAAATACCATAGTCGATATCACGCATGGCTCCCAGTTGTGCTTCTAAAACCACATTTTTTCCCTGGGAAAGGGCCTGATCCAGATAGCTTCCGGTATCACAGATGTAAGGGGCAAAAAGTTCTGCCTGTTTTTCACACCAGGCATAAAGTGCGGGATAGGACATGGGTTCCTGATGGTAGCAGCCGCCCAACTCCAGATTTTTGGCTTCCAGCATGGTTTTCAGTCTGGCTTGTACATATTCCTCTTTTAAATGGAGAAGATCCCCAAGCCGAAGCGTCTTTTTACGATATTTATCACTGTAGGCGTAAGCGATACCACGACGGGTTGAGCCAAAAGCAGTGCCGTTTTTGGCGAGCCGGTCTTCTTCCAGTTCATCCTGAATGCGATGCCAGGGCATGGAGATTGTGGCACGTTTGGAAAGTTTTAAGTGGTCGGGATTAACCGCGATTCCTTTTTCGCGGATCTGTTCTATTTCTTTGGAAAGATGCTCTAAATCTACCACCATTCCGTCGCCGAGAATGCATACCACATTGGAGTGAAGGATGCCGGAAGGGAGAAGATTGAGTACAAACTTTCCCTGTTCCGTGACAACCGTATGACCGGCATTGTTGCCACCCTGATAGCGGACGACGATATCAGCCTGCTCTGCAAGACGGTCGATGACACGTCCTTTTCCCTCATCACCCCAGTTAATTCCGGTTACAGCATTTAACATAATGACTCCTCCTGATTACTGATGATTTTTCTTGTTGACAGCAGCCTGTACACGGGTGGGCAGGCCATAGAGACGGATAAAGCCGGTTGCATCGGACTGATGGTAAGAACCACCTGCATCAAAAGTGGCGATTTCTTCGCTGTAGAGAGAGTAGGGGGACCATACACCGGCATTGATGATGTTTCCTTTATAAAGCTTTAAACGAACTTTACCGGTTACGGTCTGTTGGGTTTCGGTGACGAAAGCGGATAATGCCTTTCGCAGAGGGGAGAACCACTGACCGTCATAAACCAGCTCACCGAAGGTGACGGCAAGTTCTCTTTTTTTGTGGGCGGTTTTCTTGTCCAGGGTGAGTGTTTCCAGCACATTGTGGGCATGGTACAAAATGGTACCGCCGGGAGTTTCATATACTCCTCTGGATTTCATGCCCACCAGGCGATTTTCTACCACATCATAAAGTCCGATACCGTTTTTGCCGCCGATTTCATTTAATTTGGCGATAATGTCCACCGGTTTCATGGCTGTGCCGTTTAAAGAAACGGGAATACCCTTTGTGAATTCCAGTTCCACATATTCCGGCTGATCCGGCGCCTGGAGAGGAGAGACACCGAGTTCCAGAAATCCATCTTTTTCATATTGAGGTTCATTTCCGGGATCTTCCAGATCCAGTCCCTCGTGAGAGAGATGCCAGAGGTTTTTATCCTTGGAATAGTTGGTTTCCCGATTGATCTTTAAGGGAATGTGATGTGCCTCGGCATAATCGATTTCCTCATCCCGGCTCTGGATATCCCATTCTCTCCAGGGAGTGATGATCTGCAGATCAGGATCGAAATGCATGATTCCCAGTTCAAAACGAACCTGATCATTTCCTTTTCCGGTACTTCCATGGCAGACAGCATCCGCATGTTCCTGGTGTGCAATCTCAACCATTCGTTTGGCCAGAAGCGGGCGGGCAAAACTGGTACCAAGGAGGTAGCCTTCGTAGTCGGCACCGGCCTGGCCTACATTTCCACAGACAGCAATGACTTCACAGTTGTCATAATGTTCCTTCAACCAGGGAATGATGATGGAAGTGTCTAAGCCGCCGGAATACGCTAATACTACTTTTTTAATCTTGCCCATAATATGTGCTCCTTTGTGTTGTATTTTTGATCGAGGTACATTATACTGTTCAGGTAGAAATGAGTAAAAACTATTATTGATATGATTGAAATAATATATTGATATGTCAGAGGAAGACCATGAACGTAAACTACGAGTATTACAAAATTTTTTATTTTGTTGGAAAGTATGGAAACTTCACAAAAGCGGCACAGGCTTTAAATAACAGTCAGCCTAACGTAACCCGGGCAATGAATAATTTGGAACATGAGATGCAGTGTACCTTGTTTATCCGGACCAATCGGGGAGTCCGGCTTACACCGGAAGGAGAGAATCTCTATTCCAGAGTGTCGGCGGCTATGGCACAGATTCAGGCGGCGGAAGAGGAACTGACCTCCACCACAGGATTAGAGCATGGCAGTATTTCCATTGGAGCCAGTGAAACAGCCCTCAATATCTATTTACTGGATTACCTGAAAGATTTTCACATGTCTTATCCTGGAATTCGGCTTAAGATATACAACCATTCCACACCACAGGCTATCCAGGCAGTGAAAAACGGAGAGATAGACTTCGCAGTGGTGACAACACCAACGAACATTCCGCCGTTTTTAAAAGAAGTACGTTTACAGCCCTTTCAGGAGGTCCTTGTGGGAGGAAAAACGTTCACAGCATTAGGAAGTCAGGAATTATCCCTGGAAGAACTAAAAAATTATCCTCTGATCTGTCTGGGAAAGGAAACTATGACCTACCGGTTTTATGAGCAATGGTTTCTGACCAGGGGACTGGAACTGGTGCCGGACACAGAGGTGGCCACCACCGATCAGATTCTGCCGTTAGTAAAGTGTGAATTAGGCCTTGCGTTTGTGCCGGAGCCTATGGTGAGGCAGGCAATCAGGCAACATGAGGTGGTTCAGATTTCATTGACAGAGAAAATACCGAAACGATATGTCTGTATGGTATATGATAGCCAGCATCCTTTAAATGCGGCGGCAAGGCAGCTGAAGAAATTTATTATGCAATCCGATTGAGATTCCGTGCGGCTCTCCGGAGCTTCGTAAATTTATAAATGACAAGGTGCCGTTTCAATGCTATACTATATAAGTATGACTGTGCGTTTAGGCACTTGAGTTTGGAGGAGATTGATTTGGCAGCAAGATCAGGCAGCCGGAATACGAAATCGACAAATAGCAGATCAAAAGCGAATAATCGTAATAAAAATACTCGAGGACATAATCAGAAGAATCAGCCAAGCGGGGTAGAATTGTCTGATGAGATTAAGCTTGTACTCATCCTGGCAATATGTATTGTACTGTTTCTATGTAATTTTGGCATTGTTGGTACAGTAGGAAATGTTTTAAGTAACATAGAGTTTGGAATTTTCGGGTGGCCGGCTTATTTTGCCCCGGTATTTTATTTTCTGGGGCTGGCGTTCTGGACCACAAACCGGGACAATCCGGTGGCAGTGCGCAAACTGGTGGCAGCACAGGTACTTTTCGTCCTGGTTGCCATGCTGTGTGAACTCTTTGGCGGCGTGGCAACGACTCTGGATACCTACGACTTTAAAGCAATTTATCTCAACTGCAGCGAAAATCATGTGGGTGGCGGAATCATAGCCGGATCTCTGGCTTATATGCTGTTTCATCTGTTGGATGTGGTGGGCACCGCTCTGGTGCTTCTTGTGATTGGCGTGATTTGCCTTATTGTCTTAACGGAGAGATCTCTGATCGAAGATCTGAAACGGGGCGGAGCGCTTTTTCAGGAGTATTCCGAAGACGGGGCAGAGAGAAGAAGAGAACGTTCTGACCAGAGAAGGGAAGCCAGCGCCAGACGCAAGGAAGAACTTCGCATCCAGAGAGAGGAACAGGCACGGGAACGCAAGGAACGCGAGGCGCGCAGAGAGCAGGAACGTCTCAGACTGGAAGAGGAAGAACGGCTGGCGGAGCAGGCAATGGAGGATGAGAAGATCCTGCGCATGGACAAAAAAGTTTCCGGTGTAATGACGGATACACAGTTACAAAAACCTCAGTCTCAGGATACAAAACGCAGGGATGATATTCACGAGATTATGCTGGATCTGGACAGCCTGAAAGCAGAATTGGATCAGGAAGAAGAAACGGAATGGGCACCGATGGAGACGGTCAGAGCATCACGGGAGGCAATGCCGATCCCGGAAGAACATCCGGAACTCTCCGATATGCATGGCATCCAGTTTCATGGGGAGTACCCGGATGATGCAGATCCTCAGGAGAATGTGACGGAGGTTGTGCCCGACTTAGAGACACCCAAGACAAAATTAAGCGAAATCCATGATGAATATTTAAAAGAAGATCCTTTGTCCAATATGGCGAAGGACGACAGCTCCATCTTTAAGAAGGCAGACCGACCTAAAATCGGCGGAGAACGGACAGGATCGGGAGGGGTGACCTTCAGTGATCCGGTTCCTTCAAAATCACAGTCTTCTACAACACAGGGAATGCGGACGGGCGCTCCGGCAACCGGTGCAGTACAGCCGGCTGCAACTGCCCAGCCGAAACCGGAGAAACCAAAGAAATATTTGTTCCCTCCCATTTCGCTGCTGGCAAAACCCAGTGGAACCGGAAAGGGAGATTCTAGGCAGAAACTGGCAGACACCGCGGCACAGCTGGAAAAAACACTGGCAACCTTTGGCGTGAAGGTAACGGTAACGGATATCAGCCAGGGACCTTCTGTCACCCGCTATGAAATCCAGCCGGAACAGGGTGTGAAGGTCAGCAAGATCGTGGGACTCTCCGATGATATTAAACTGAATCTGGCGGCCACGGACATCCGTATCGAGGCCCCGATTCCGGGAAAGGCTGCCGTGGGAATCGAAGTTCCCAACAAAGAAAATATGGCGGTTCCTCTAAGGGATCTGCTGGAGTCAAAGGAATTTAGAGATTTCCAGAGCAATATCTGTTTTGCCGTAGGAAAGGATATCGGAGGCAAAACCGTGGTGGCAGATATCGGAAAGATGCCCCATATGCTCATAGCAGGATCTACAGGTTCCGGTAAATCCGTATGTATCAATACGATTATTATGAGTATTCTGTACAAGGCACATCCCGATGATGTGAAAATGATTCTCATTGATCCTAAAGTAGTAGAACTTTCCGTCTATAACGGAATTCCTCATTTGCTGATTCCGGTGGTGACAGATCCAAAGAAAGCTTCAGGGGCTTTACACTGGGGCGTGGCAGAGATGACGGATCGTTATCAGAAGTTTGCGGATTTTAATGTTCGTGACTTAAAGGGATATAATAAAAAAGTGGAGGAAATGCAGGCAAAAGGAGATCCTCAGGCTCCGGCCAAGCTTCCTCAGATTGTCATCATTGTGGACGAGTTAGCGGATCTGATGATGGTAGCACCGGGAGAAGTGGAGGAATCTATCTGCCGGCTGGCTCAGCTTGCCCGTGCGGCGGGAATCCATCTGATTATTGCAACACAACGTCCTTCCGTGGATGTTATCACGGGTCTGATTAAGGCGAACATGCCAAGCCGAGTGGCTTTTGCGGTTTCCAGCGGAGTGGATTCCCGGACAATTCTGGACATGAACGGAGCAGAGAAACTTCTGGGGAAAGGTGACATGCTGTTTTATCCCCAGGGGTATCCGAAACCCGCCAGAATCCAGGGAGCATTTGTATCCGACAGAGAAGTGTCGGATGTGGTGGATTTCCTGAAAAACCAGGCAATCGGCAATGTATACAGTGAAGATGTGGAAACACAGATCAAAAATCTTGGCTCCGGCTCCGGAACAGGAGGCAGCACCGGAGGCGGTGGAGCTTCCATTGATGAATTGTTTGTGGATGCGGGAAGATTTATTATCGAAAAAGATAAAGCATCCATTGGCATGTTACAGCGTGTATTTAAAATAGGATTCAATCGTGCGGCGAGAATTATGGATCAGCTGGCAGATGCCGGAGTGGTCGGAGAAGAAGAGGGAACAAAGCCGAGGAAAATACTGATGAGTCCGGAGCAGTTTGAACAATATGTGGAGGAGACACTATGAAGACAGACATTGAAATCGCACAGGAGAGCGTACTGGAACCGATTACCAAGGTTGCAAGCCAGCTTGGCATTGCAGAGGATGATCTGGAATTGTACGGAAAGTATAAGGCAAAGCTTTCCAATGAGTACATAAAGAGCATAGAAGGTAATCCCGACGGGAAATTGATCCTGGTGACCGCAATCAATCCCACACCGGCAGGAGAGGGAAAGACCACCACCAGTGTAGGCCTGGGAGAGGCCTTTGGAAAACTGGGGAAAAAAGCAGTACTGGCATTGCGTGAGCCTTCCCTTGGACCTTGTTTCGGCATTAAAGGCGGAGCAGCCGGCGGCGGTTATGCACAGGTTGTTCCCATGGAGGATTTAAATCTTCATTTTACCGGGGATTTTCATGCCATTACCTCTGCCAACAATTTGCTGGCGGCTTTGCTGGACAACCATATCCAGCAGGGAAATGAACTGGGAATTGATACCAGACAGGTGGTTTGGAAACGCTGTCTGGATATGAATGACCGTGTACTTCGCAATGTGGTAGTTGGTCTTGGCAATAAGATGGACGGTGTGGTAAGAGAAGACCACTTCGTCATCACAGTAGCCTCTGAAATTATGGCTGTGTTATGCCTGGCTCAGGACATGGATGACCTGAAGGAACGTCTGGGCCGTATGGTTGTGGCTTACAATTTTGCAGGACAGCCTGTGACTGCAAGGGATTTAAAGGCAGTGGGGGCTATGGCAGCCTTGTTAAAGGATGCGCTGAAGCCGAATTTGATCCAGACCCTGGAACATACACCGGCATTGGTACATGGTGGTCCTTTTGCAAATATTGCCCATGGCTGTAACTCTGTGATCGCCACAAAGACAGCACTGAAAATGGCAGATTACTGTATTACCGAGGCTGGCTTTGGAGCAGATTTGGGAGCAGAAAAATTCTTTGATATTAAATGCCGTATGGCGGGCTTAAAACCGGATGCGGTTGTTCTGGTTGCTACCATCCGTGCATTGAAATACAATGGCGGTGTACCTAAGGCAGAACTTTCCAAGGAAAATCTGGAGGCACTGCAGAAGGGAATTGTCAATCTGGAGAAACATATTGAAAATCTGCACAAATACGGAGTGCCTGTAGTGGTTACCCTTAATGCTTTTGCAACGGACACCGATGCGGAAAGAGCCTTTGTCCAGAATTTCTGTGAGGAGCACAAGTGTGAATTTGCCTTATCCGAAGTATGGGAAAAAGGCGGAGAGGGTGGCATTGCTCTGGCGGAAAAGGTTTTAAAAACCCTGGAAGAGAAAAACTCGGATTTCCATGTTCTGTATGATGAAAATCAGCCTATCAAGGCTAAGATCGAAACCATTTCCAAGGAAATCTATGGTGCTGACAGCGTAAGCTATACAGCGGCAGTAAACAAACAGATCCAGAAACTGGAAGAACTGGGGTTTGGAAATCTTCCCATTTGTATGGCAAAAAATCAGTATTCTCTGTCCGATGATCCCAATCTGTTGGGAAGACCTACCGGTTTTACCATGAATATCCGTGATGTCTATGTATCTGCAGGAGCCGGTTTTGTCGTAGTGCTGACAGGAACGGTAATGACTATGCCGGGATTGCCGAAACAGCCGGCAGCATTTAATGTAGATGTCAATAAAGATGGTGTGATCACCGGATTATTCTAAGGATTCCTGTCCTAGAGGCAGAAATTTAGAAAGGTATTTAATTAGATGATTTGCCCTCATTGTGGTTTTGAGATTCCTGAGGGAATGCTATATTGCGAAAAATGCGGTGAAGAAATTCATATTGTACCTGATTTTGATCCGGAACTGGAAACCAGGATTTCCGAGAATCTTACCGGTTTTCTCGATGAACTGGAGGCAGAGCAGGAGATCCTGGAAGAGGAAGTGGAGGAAATTCCGGAGCAGTCTGTCCGGGAACGAAGATTCACCCTTCTTCTCTGGGTGATTCCCGTGGTCGGAGTCCTGATTGCAGGATTGGGAATTATGATCGGGATTCATCATTACCGGATGACCTCTCCGGACTATCAGGTAAAGCTTGCCAATGCAGCAGTGAGCAAAAATAATTATGCGCTTGCCATTGAGAAACTGCAGAAGGCCTATGAACTGGATCCCGGCAATGTCTCCTTATTGTTTGAGATTGCAGATTATTATTATCTGACCGGAAATGTCAATGATGGAGTATTGACGCTGTGTGATGTAGCATTTTCCCAATATGCATCTCAAGACGATATACAAAATGCATACCGTAAAATTGTAGATATCTATGAAGCAAACGGAGATTATGGAAAACTGAGTGAACTGTTGGAGCAATGCCCGGATACAAAAATCCGCGCTGCCTATCGGGATTATCTTGCCAGTGCACCTGAATTCAGTTTGCAGGCGGGAAACTATGATGAAGTGATACCGATCAAACTGATTGCAGCCGGTTCCGGTACAATTTATTATACACTGGACGGTACAGAACCCGGAATAGAGTCGGAGGTGTATACAGCTCCTATTTTTTTAAATCCCGGAGTTACTACGGTGAAAGCGGTATATGTGAATCCCCACGGTGTGCTCAGCGAGGTGGTGAGCAGCACCTACGATATTGATGTGCCTACACCGGCGGCACCGGAAGTTAATCTGTACAGTGGCGATTTTACGGCACCGCAGATTATACGGATTGAACTGCAGGAGGGAACAACGGTTTACTATACTACGGATCTGAAAGATCCCACCAGAGACAGTCAGGTATACAATGGACCGCTGTTAATGCCCTTGGGAAGATCCAATTTTAAGTTTATTGCGTATAACGAAATGGGAATTGCATCGGAGATTACAGCCCGTTCCTATAACCTCAACATTGAGAATTCCATTTCAGCAACCCAGTGTGTCAATGCCCTTTTGGAAGCCTTTGTGCAGTACGGGAAAATTACTGACTTGCAGGGACATGCACCGGGAATGAACGGAAGATATCTGTATCAGCTTACCGGTGTGGTGCATGACGAAACCTTTAACACAGATTTTTATATTTTGCCGGAATTATATGAAGATGCCACCGGAGTCCAGACCAAAACCGGGGCAGTCTATGCGGCAAATATTTACTCGGGACAGCTGTTTACCTGCGTACAGCGGGATACAGTGACCTATGAGATTCAAAGTGATCTGTATTATCAGCTGCAGATGAATGCCCAGCTTGCAGCCCAGGCAGACCAGGAGAATACACCGTAGTTTTCGTGGAATTTCACGGAAAAAGAATCCGGGGTTGCACTTTTTTGAGAATTTTTATATCATTACTATAATGTCAAGTATAGAGGAGTAAGAGCTATGTACAAAATTTTAGAAGCACGGGAGCTGACTACAAATATCTACCTGATGGAAGTAGAAGCAAAAAGAGTGGCCAAATCCTGTATGCCCGGACAGTTTGTCATCGTGCGTATGGACGAAGAGGGAGAGCGGATTCCCCTTACCATCTGTGATTACAACAGGGAAAAAGGAACAATTACCATTGTATTTCAGGTTGTGGGAGCCAGCACACTGCGCATGACTTCACTGAAAGCCGGAGATTATTTTCAGGATTTTGTAGGACCGTTGGGAAGACCATCTGATCTGACAGAAGAGTCTGTGGAAGAATTGCGTAACAAAAAAATTCTGTTCATAGCCGGTGGTGTGGGCACCGCTCCGGTTTATCCCCAGGTGAAATGGCTGCATGAGCAGGGCGTAGATGCGGATGTCATTGTTGGCGCCAAGACGAAAGACCTGTTAATTCTGGAAAAAGAGATGGAGGCTGTGGCTGGAAATCTTTATGTGACCACCGATGATGGTTCCTATGGCAGAAGCGGGATGGTTACGGCAACTCTCCAGAGTCTTGTGGACGAGGGCAGACACTATGATGTCTGCGTGGCTATCGGCCCCATGATTATGATGAAATTTGTCTGCAAACTGACCAAAGAACTGAATATTCCCACAGTGGTTTCCTTAAATCCCATCATGGTAGATGGAACCGGTATGTGTGGTGCCTGCCGTGTAACCGTAGATGGCAAAGTAAAATTTGCATGTGTAGACGGACCTGAGTTTGACGGACATCTGGTTGATTTTGACCAGGCGATGAAACGTCAGCAGATTTACAAGACGGAAGAGGGACGAGCTTTCCTGAAAGAAAAAGAAGGCGCAACTCATCACGGCGGCTGTGGCAACTGCCAGTAATAGAAAAGGAAAGGCATGGTATTGAAATGGACGTATTAAAGAAAACTCCCGTCAGAGAACAGGAAGCCAGTGTTCGTGCAACCAATTTTGACGAGGTGTGCTTAGGATATAACAAAGAGGAAGCAATGGAAGAGGCTTCCCGCTGCATCAACTGCAAAAATGCACAGTGCATCAAAGGATGTCCTGTAGCGATTAATATTCCGAAATTTATTGAGGAAGTAAAAAACGGACAGATCGAGGATGCTTATCATACCATCAGCGAATCCTCTGCACTTCCTGCAATCTGTGGTCGTGTATGTCCTCAGGAAAGTCAGTGTGAGGGTAAATGCATCCGTGGAATTAAAGGCGAGCCGATTTCCATTGGTAAACTGGAGCGTTTCGTCGCAGACTGGGCAACCCAGAATGAGATTAAACCTGTAGTGACTGCAGAGAAAAAAGGGAAAAAAGTAGCAGTGATCGGCTCCGGCCCTTCTGGGCTGACCTGTGCCGGAGACCTGGCAAAGATGGGCTACGATGTAACGATCTTTGAAGCTTTGCATGAGGCGGGCGGTGTGCTGGTATACGGTATTCCCGAATTCCGTCTTCCGAAAGAAGCTGTTGTAAAGAAAGAAATTGAGAACGTAAAAGCATTAGGTGTGAAGATTGAAACCGATGTAGTTATCGGGAAATCCACTACCATTGATGAATTGTTGACAGAGGAAGGGTTCAGCGCTGTATTTATCGGTTCCGGAGCAGGACTTCCCAAATTTATGGGTATTCCCGGTGAGCAGGCCAACGGAGTTTTCTCTGCCAACGAGTATCTGACCAGAAGCAATCTGATGAAAGCTTTTAAAGAGGATTCCCAGACTCCTATTATGCGTGCAAAGAAAGTAGCTGTGGTCGGCGGTGGAAACGTGGCAATGGATGCTGCAAGAACCGCACTTCGTCTGGGCGCGGAGGTACATATTGTGTACCGCAGAAGTGAAGAAGAATTACCTGCCCGTGTGGAAGAAGTACATCACGCAAAGGAAGAGGGTATCATTTTCGATCTGCTCACCAATCCCGTAGAGATTCTCACAGATGAAAACAGTAATGTAACCGGTATCCGCTGCATCCGTATGGAACTGGGAGAGCCTGATGCATCCGGAAGACGCAGACCTGTGGAAGTACCCGGTTCTGAATTTGACATGGATGTGGATGCAGTAATCATGTCACTGGGAACTTCACCGAATCCCTTGATTTCTTCCACAACCAAAGGATTGGAGGTCAATAAATGGAAATGTATCGTTGCTGAGGAAGAAAACGGACAGACTACCAAAGAGGGCGTATATGCCGGTGGTGATGCCGTGACCGGAGCTGCAACTGTTATTCTTGCAATGGGGGCGGGAAAAGCAGCTGCCAAGGGTATTGACGAATATCTTTCCAAATAAGGATACGAAGGATCGGGGGTAACAGACTATGCCGTTTTGTCCGAAATGTAAAGCGCAATACAGAGAGGGAATTACGGTTTGTGCAGACTGTAAGGTTGAACTTGTAGATTCTCTTGAAGAAGCGGAAGCAGTACAGGAAACTGAGGTGCAGGCAGAAGAAACAGAAGCACCGGAAGAAATGTTTGCAGACGAGGAAGAGGTGACTGGAGAAGAAGCGGAGGAAGCAGAAGCACCGGTATCCAGAGAACATACCTCTTTGTATGTGAGCAGTGCAGCCCGGGCGGAAGATAATAAATCATCTGCCTATACACTGTTAATTATCGGAAGTATTGGACTGGTGCTTGTGGTCTTGATGATCATGGGTGTGATTCCTTTTTTCTTCAATTCTACCACCAAAGTTTTAACCTATGTGGTGATGGGATCCCTGTTTGGAATTTTCATTATTATGGGAATTGTTTCCTTTCGCAATGCAGCAAAGTTTGCCAGAAAAGCAGCTTTTGAAGAAGAGTTGTCGGGAGAAATGCAGAAATGGGCAAAAGAGCATCTGACAAAGGAGAAGATTGATGCCATGCTTGCCCCGGAAGAATTAGAACTCCCTGAGGAATTGCTGTATTTCAAACGTGCGGAGAAATGCCGTCAATGCCTGGAAAGCCAGTATATGAACCTGGAAGAAGGATTTCTGGAGCACTTTATTGAAGAAATCTACCCGGAGATTTTTGAAGTATGAAAATTACTTTGATCACAGTAGGTAAGATCAAGGAACGCTATCTGCGGGATGCCATTGATGAGTATTCTAAACGTCTGCAGAAATATGTGAAACTGGAAATGATTGAGGTTGCCGACGAGAAGACTCCGGATGGAGCCTCCCAGGCTCTGGAGGAACAGATCCGGTCGAAAGAAGGAGAGCGGATTCTGAAAAATCTGAAAGACGGATCCTGTGTGGTTACCCTGGAGATTGGGGGAAAGATGATGGACTCTGTGGAATTTGCCCAGTGGATCGACCAGTGCGGAGTCCGAGGAGTCAGTCATATTCAGTTTATCATTGGAGGCTCATTAGGGCTTGCACCGGAGGTATGTGCCCGTTCCAATCTGGCACTTAGCTTTTCCAGAATGACCTTTCCTCATCAGCTGATGAGGGTGATTTTGCTGGAACAGATTTACCGCGGATGCCGGATCAATGCCGGAGAACCTTATCACAAGTAAATAGTTATGAACATAAAAGGAGGAATTCTTTATGCGAATGTATGATCTGATCGTAAAAAAACGTGATGGTGGAGTACTGAGTAAGGAGGAGATCGCTTTTATGATCGACGAGTATACCGCCGGCAACATACCGGACTATCAGATGTCCGCAATGATGATGGCGGTATATTTTCGTGGAATGAATGAGAGCGAAACTTTAAATCTTACCATGTCCATGGCACATAGTGGAGAACTACTGGATCTGTCCGGAATTAAGGGAGTCAAGGTGGACAAGCACAGTACCGGCGGTGTGGGGGATAAAACCTCGTTAGCTCTGACACCCATGGTTGCGGCATGTGGTATTAAAGTGGCCAAGATGAGTGGAAGAGGTCTGGGACATACCGGAGGAACGATTGATAAGCTGGAAAGCTTTCCAGGATTTTCCACAGAAATTTCTGTGGACCTCTTTATGGAAAATGTGAATCGACACGGTATCGCGATTATGGGTCAAACCAAGGATCTGGCACCGGCGGATAAGAAATTATATGCCTTGCGGGATGTAACAGCCACGGTAGACCAGATGTCCCTGATTGCCAGTTCCATTATGAGTAAAAAGCTGGCGGCAGGTGCAGATGCCATTGTATTGGATGTGAAGACGGGAAGTGGAGCATTTATGAAAAAGGAAGAGGATTCCTTTACACTGGCCCGGGAGATGGTGCGCATTGGCAACGGCGCCGGGAGAAAAACGATTGCCGTCATATCCGATATGGATCAGCCCCTGGGAAATGCCGTGGGAAATGCTTTGGAGGTCAAAGAGGCACTGGATACATTACGGGGACAGGGCCCGGAGGACTTTACAGAGCTTTGCATGACATTGGGAACCCAGATGCTTCTGGCAGGTGGAGTGGCTGCCGATGAGAAAACAGCCAGAACCATGCTGCGAGATGCAGTGACCAGCGGAAGAGCCCTGAAGAAATTTGCAGAGTTTATTGAGGCTCAGGGAGGACATGCGGAGGATGTATACCATCCGGAGCATCTTCCACAGGCATCGATACAGGAAGAGG
This sequence comes from uncultured Lachnospiraceae bacterium, assembly GCA_934402515.1. Lineage (GTDB taxonomy): Bacteria > Bacillota > Clostridia > Lachnospirales > Lachnospiraceae > UMGS2037. The sequence continues at coordinate 14,634 of CAKRTZ010000018.1, read as the reverse complement.
TTCTGTCCCCTTGTGATGGTGTGGTCACCCATATTCGTTGTGATGAGATCGGTATGGTTTCTCTGGTTCTCGGCGGAGGAAGAGAGACCAAGGAAAGTGCGGTGGATCTCAGCGTAGGACTGCTTTTGTATAAAAAATGTGGGGATCATGTTCAAAAGGGAGAACCTTTAGCAGTACTTCATGCCAATTCCAGAGAGAAGCTGGAGGAAGCAAAGAAAAGATTTTTGGGAGCCTACAGTATTGATGAGAACATCAAAGAGTGGGTAAAGGCTCCTTTGATCAAAGGCATTATCAGGTAAATAGAAGCATATACTGAAGGGAACCTCTCGAAGGAGCCGGTCAGCAATGCGGAAACGATTAGTGAAGCTCTTTCCGGAAAGGAAGGAGCTTCTTGTCAATTCTATGAGTCTGCCCAAGGATATTCTCTACGGTGCCAGTATTTTAACGGTGACAGGAAATCAGGAAATCTGGGTGGAAAATTATAAAGGAATTCTGGAATATACAGATCACAGGATTTGTCTGCAGGCCAAACACTGCAGTATTTGTATCACAGGAGAAAATCTGCATATTCAGTATTATACCAATGAGGACATGAAGATTACCGGCTGCATCTGTCAGATCGGATATGAATGTTAGGAGAGAATATCCATGGAGTTTCTCATGCATTTCCTCAAAGGCTATGTCCGGATCTGGGTATATGGATATTCACCGGAACGGTTTTTAAATTTGTGTGTCAATCGGGGAATTTTTTTATGGGATATTGAAAAACAGGAAGAGGGGTATACTCTTTGCCTGCATAAGAAGGCTTTTTTTGCCCTAAAGCCTATTGTGAAAAAAACGGGAACCAGGGTGCGTGTACTGCATCGGTATGGATTACCCTTCCTTTTCCCGGGAATCCGCAGAAGATGGCTGTTTGTTGCGGGATTATTCTTGACTTTTGTCTTCTGGATGATGGCATCCTTTTTTGTATGGTCTGTCCATGTGGAAGGAAATCTGATGCTGACGGATGATGTGATGGAGGATTACTTAAAGAAACAGGGAGTCTATATTTCCATGCCCAAAAAACAGCTGCATATTGCGGAACTGGAGAAAAATATCCGGGAAGAGTTTCCGCAGATTATTTGGACTTCTCTCCAGCTGGATGGTACGCGGCTGACCGTGTATGTGAAAGAAAACCAATATTATGGGCAGGAACAACGACCGGAGGAAGAAGTAACGGAATTTCCCAATGGTGCAGATCTGGTGGCAGATATGGATGCCACTGTGGTATCCATCATTACCCGATCCGGCACCCCCAGGGTAAAGGCCGGAGATGTGGTGGAAAAGGGACAGATTCTTGTGAGCGGACAGGTGATTATTCTTGGGGATGACGAGGCAGTAAAAGGAGTGCGGTATTACCAGGCGGATGCGGATGTTGTTCTGCAGGGGGTGATTCCTTTTCAAACCAGTCTGCCTTATGAGTATACAGAAAAGGTGTTTTCCGGAAGAAATACCAGAAAAAGATTTTTACAGATCGGAACACGGGAGATCTTTCTGGGATTACCGGGGACTCCCTATCTGTGTGAAGATGTAATTACGGAAAAGAATCAGCTTACCTTGATGAAGGGGGTGACCTTTCCCATCTATTACGGGCATTCCCAGTATTTTGAATATGTTCCCACGGAAAGCCGTTATACGGATGCACAGATCAAGGAGAAACTTTCCGGTTCATTTGATAAATTTATGGAAACATTACAGGAAAAGGGGGTACAAATTATTGCAAAAGATGTTAAAATAAAAAAGACTGGGGCTATGGGAATATTAGAGGCGGAACTTGCGGTGCAGAAAAAAGCAACCACTTTGCAGGCGATTATGGCGGCCGCGGATGAAGAAAGCATAGGAACAGCGAGTTTGGAAGATAATGGAGAATAACAATAGATGGAAAGAACTGTTGAGGTTTCCATAGAGCATCTGCAGAACCTGTTTGGTTTGTACGATGGTCATATCCGAAAAATAGAACACGACTTTCATGTGGAGATTGTGAATCGTGACGGACAGCTGAAAATTCTGGGAGAGGAACCGGAACTGGGCAGAGCCTGGCAGGTCATGCAGCAGCTGATTGAATTATCGAAGAGAGGAAATGTGATCCAGGAACAGAATGTGGATTACGCAATTGCAATGGGAATGGAAGACGAAGCGGAAGTTTTAGTGGAAATTGATAAAGATTGTATCTGTCATACGGTCAATGGCAAACCGGTGAAACCTAAAACCATGGGACAGAAAAAATATGTGGATGCCATCCGGAACAATACGATCGTATTCGGATTAGGACCCGCCGGTACGGGAAAAACCTACCTGGCAATGGCGATGGCAATTACCGCCTTTAAAAATAATGAGGTCAGCCGAATCATCCTTACCCGGCCGGCAATTGAGGCGGGAGAAAAACTGGGATTCCTGCCAGGGGATCTGCAAAGCAAGGTAGATCCTTATCTGCGTCCTTTGTATGATGCCCTGTATCAGATTATGGGTGCGGAAAGCTTTATGAAAAATATGGAGAAAGGGCTGATTGAGGTGGCTCCCCTTGCTTATATGCGCGGAAGAACGCTGGATGATGCTTATATTATCCTGGATGAGGCACAGAATACCACACCGGCCCAGATGAAGATGTTTTTGACCCGTATCGGTTTTGGTTCCAAGGTGGTAATCACGGGGGATGCAACACAGAAAGATCTGTCTGCGGACATGCAGTCCGGCCTGGACATAGCCCAGAAGGTGTTAAAGGGTGTGGAAGGAATTTCTTTCTGCAGCCTGACCAGTAAGGATGTGGTGCGTCATCCGCTGGTACAGAGAATTGTTAAGGCTTATGAGGATTATGAATCCAAAGAAACTATGAGAAAGACCAGGAATCAGAGAAATGCAAGAGCAGGCAAAAAGTCATAAATTCTTTGTGGCAGCACAGATCGGGATGCTGCTGTTATTTCCGACACTGACCTTTGGGATGCTGTATCTGAGGAGTTTTTCCAAAGAGGAACTGATAAGTGACACGATTATGGCAGGGATTGCCGGTGCGGTTGTGGTATATCTCCAGTTTCATATGATGCTGGATCACCGGTATGGCTACGACAATGAATTACATTGGAAGCGGTTTTATCTGATTTTGTTGGGTGGTCTGGGGGCAGCTCTTATGTTTCCTTTCCTTCCGGTATCGGGATGGCCTTATCTGATCGTGTTTATTCTTTTGTCTATGTATGGCAATCTGGTTTCCGGCTTTGTCAGCGGTACGATGCTTTTGATGCTTTCGGTGCTTTTGACTCCGGAAATAGGATTTCATGTATTTTTCCTTTATTTTCTGTCCGGATTGATCGGGGTAATTTTATTCAACGGAATCGACTCTGATTTCAAGGTGGAAGTACCGATTTTCATTACGATGCTGTTTTTTGGTGTGCTTTTAATGGCAGATATCGTACTGTTTGAAAACCGTTCTTTGTCCGGGGAACTTTTTATTGTACCGGTTATCAATATACTGGTCTGTTTCTTTCTGTTACTTCTTGTTCTAAAAACTTTTAATACACAAGTGGTGAATCCATATCGGGGGAGATATCTGGATATTAATGATCAACAGCATCCCCTGCTGATCGAACTGAAACAGAAGTCCCGGGACACTTATATGGAGGCGATACATACGGTTCATTTTGCGGAGCGGGTTGCAGATAAGATCGGATGCGATGTGGACAAGGTGAAAACAGCATCCTATTATTACCAGATTGGTACGCTGCGCGGGGAAAATAACTGGGAAAATGTAAAGGCAATCGTTTTGGAAAATCATTTCCCACAGGAGGCGGTCGACCTGCTGGAGGAATGTCTGACTCACAGAGAGGCGGTACTCCATAAGGAAGCAGCAATTGTATTGCTTTCAGACAGCGTAATCCGGGTGATTCTGGCAGCACATCGAAAAATGCCGGACAGTAAACCGGATTACCCAAAACTGATTTCTGTACTTTTTGACAAAAAAGTAGAAGCAGGCTTTTTGAACCAGTGCGATATCAGTATCCGGGAGTTTCTGGAATTAAAACAAATCTTTTTGGAGGAAAATCTTTACTATGACTTTTTACTTTGAAAATGAAACAGAACAGGAGAAGCCCTTTGACTTTGACTGCGAAGATACCATCAGGAAGGTGGCAGAACAGGTGCTGGAAACCGAAGGATGTCCCTATGAAGTTCAGGTCAATGTTCTGCTTACAGATAATGAGGGAATTCATGAGTTTAATCGGGAGTATCGGAATATTGACCGGCCTACGGATGTATTATCTTTTCCCAATGTGGAATATGAGAGTCCTTCCGATTTTTCCAAGGTGGAAGAGGAAGCAGCAGACTGCTTTGAACCTGATAGCGGAGAATTGATTCTGGGAGATATCATTCTTTCCCTGGACAGAATCCGGGAGCAGGCGAAAGAATACGGACATAGCGAAAAGCGGGAATTTGCTTTTCTGGTAGCACATAGCATGCTGCATTTGTGTGGTTATGATCATGAGACCCCGGAAGAGGCTTCTGTGATGGAGCAAAAGCAGAAGGAAGCCCTGGAGGCTTTACATATTACAAGAGATTAATGGAGTAAACCATGAACAAAAGAGGATTAAAGGGAAATGCCAGGATCACTGTGATCCGAAATAGCTCAGCAGCTTTATGGCTGGTGGCAGCGCTGCTTTTATTGAAACAGTTTGGCATGGAAAGTTTCGGATATCTGTCACTGGGACTGATTCTGGTGGGGCTGCTGGGAGAATTGTTAGCACCTGCTACTTTTATGACGATGCAGAAACTGATGGGAAGCCGTATACGCAAGGAACAATATAAAAATGCGGAAACCATTATGCGCAGTGGATTTTATTTTACATTGCTGGCAGGACTGCTTGCTGCGGGAATTCTTACAGCAATGACAGAGATTGTCTGTGTTTATATCGTGAAGCATCCAATGTTTTTTTATCCGTTTCTGTTCATTGTCCCCAGTTTGCTTTTTATTCTGTTAAATAACTGCCTGGAAGGATATTTTGCAGGAACGGGTGTGAATTTTCCGTTTGGCCGCTTACTCCAGCTTGTTTTTTTCGTCATTCTTTCGGAGATTTTCCATGGGGTTCTGATTCCTTATGGAACGAAGGTGGCTGCACTGTTACGAAGTGAAGCATATACAGATGTCTACGGGGCAATGGGACTTGCACTGGCATTTACCTTGTCTTCGCTGATCACCTTTTTGATTCAGGGGGGAGTCTATTTGTCTGTGCGCAGGCAGTTGGCGGATCTGGCCAGAAGGGATGCTTCCAGGATGCGGGAGTCCCTGTCGGTATCCAGTAAGATCTTTACAAGAAGCCTGTTGGCATATCTTCCGTCACAGGCATTGGTGGGGTGTATTTTCCCGGTACAGTATCTGATCTGGCTGACGGGGCAGAAACAAATGGAAGGAATGATCCATTTATCCGGGGCTTTGCTGGTAGAATATGTTGTGCCGTTCCTGTTTTTCTTTCTTCTTTTCGGATTGACAGTGGTTCGTTCGGTTTCCGAAACGCCAGCCATGGTGAAAAGAGAAGATTATGTGAGATTAAATCAATCGATCCTTGATAGTCGTCACAGTCTGGCACTGACGGCATTACCTTTGTCTGTACTGCTGTGTGTGCTGGCAGAGCCCTTTTCACGGGTGCTTTTTGCAGAGCAGGCCCAGGACTTGTTGGGACTCTGGAAGGTGGCAGGTATCACGGTATATTTGGGAGCACTTGCCATCTATCAGATTCAGGTCTGCCGGGAGGCGGGAATGCTGTTGGAATGTAATCTGATCTGCCTTGTGGGATTTGTGTCCGGAATGATTGGCTTCGGAGTATTGGAAAGCGGAAAAATGTTGGGGCTTCTGGCTTTTCCCGTATCGATGTTACTATGTTTTTTCATTTTGCTGTTAGCAAGCGGATTTCTGCTTCACCGCAGATTTGGAATGGAAGAGGAATATATTCGCAGCTTTTTATACCCGTTGGCTGCGGCAGCCTTATCCGGAATTTTGATACTTGCTGCAGATAAGGCATTGGGAAAGCTTGTTGGGGACCTGGCGATTCTGCTGATGGGATTAGTTGCGGGAATTCTGATTCATGCACTTCTGATCGTCCTTCTTCATAATGTGAATCGCAGGGAGAGCAAACGTTTGCAGGGAATTTATTTGATCCGGTTTGTGGGAAAACTACTGGGCTTTTTGTAGGCTCAGGTTACGACCTGCCAGAAATTAGGTGACAAAACACGGAAAAAACAGTTGAAACATTAGAAGATTCGCGCTAAACTACAAGAGGAAAAATGAGAAGCAAAGCTAAAGATTACAGAGGGAACATCATGGAACAGCCGGTATATACAAAAGTGAAAGTCAACAATGAAATTGAATTCTGTGAAGTAAAAACTATGGATGCAAAGGAACATGTGGAGAAGGCCTTATTAAAAGCGAGAGTCTCCTATTATATCCGTTGGAAAAAACCGGGCTTTTTCAGCAATGACCGCAAGGAAAAATGCATTTTCCATATTAACAGCCAGCAGATTGAACCGGCCTTTCAGGCAATGGAAGCTGCGGGACTGGATACAAAAGTGAAGTACTTGATCAAGAAAGAAGATTGATGAAGGCTGCTACAAAATAAAAGGATTATCAGGAGGACAACGCCTGGAAGGGAGCGGTTGTCCTCTTTTTAATGAATCTAAGAGAACAGCCAGCGCAGCGGGCAGAAAACTCTGAAAGAGCGGGTTTGCGAGTAATAAGCAGAATATATAGAAAACGAGAGGTTAGAATGGAAGAAAAAACAACAATGCGTTATGCAGATGCACAGATTGATGAAAGGATTTTAAGAGCTTTAACGGAGATTGGGTTTGAAAATATGACACCCATTCAGGAACAGGCTATTCCCAAATTGTTGGAGGGAAAGGACATTATCGGTCAGGCACAGACGGGAACAGGAAAAACCGCAGCCTTCGGTATTCCCATGATTCAGATGGCAGATCCGGAGGATCGTTCCCTGCAGGCTTTGGTTTTGTGTCCTACAAGGGAACTTGCCATGCAGGCAGCGGAGGAACTGCGCCGTTTTGCCAAATACTTACATGGGGTGCGGATCTTACCGGTATATGGAGGACAGGAGATTTTTCATCAGATTAAGGCGCTAAAGGGCGGTGTCCAGATCGTGGTGGGCACACCGGGACGTGTGATGGATCATCTGCGAAGAAAGACTCTGCGAACCGACAATCTGAAGATGCTAGTCCTGGATGAGGCGGATGAGATGCTGAACATGGGATTTAGGGAGGACATTGAGACGATTTTACAGCAGGTGCCGGAGACCAGACAGACGGCACTGTTTTCTGCCACCATGCCGAAACCCATTCTGGACATTACTTCCACTTACCAGAAACCGGATGCAGAGTATATCAAGCTGACCAAGGATGAAGTGACCATCAACCTGGTGAAACAGTGTTATTACTATATCAAGCGTGACCAGAAGGAGGAAGTGCTGTGCCGTCTCATGGACTATTATCAGCCCAAGCGTTCCCTAATTTTCTGTAATACCAAACGGATGGTGGACGAGCTGGCACAGAATCTGAAAGCCAGAGGCTATTCCGCAGACGGCCTCCACGGGGATTTGACCCAGGGACAGCGGGATACCGTCATGAATCTGTTTCGCAGTGGACATACTGCCATTCTCATTGCAACGGATGTGGCAGCCAGAGGGATTGATGTGGACAACGTGGAGGCAGTCTTTAACTATGATGTGCCGGATGATATCGAATACTATGTCCATCGAATCGGAAGAACGGGACGTGCCGGCAAAACCGGACGGAGTTTCACTCTGGTGGTAGGCAGAGAGGTGTACAAAATCCGTGACATTGAGCGGATTTGCAAGACCCAGATTCAGGAGAGAACCATTCCCTCCGCCCAGGATGTGACCCGCCGGAAAGCGGAGAAGGTGCTGCGGGAAGTGGACAGAGTGATTGCCTCTGGGGATTTAACCCAGATGAAAAAAATTCTGGCGCACCATCTGGCAGAGAGCGATTACACCGAGCTGGATGTGGCAGCCGCTTTTCTGAAACAGCAGATGGGCGAGGAATTAGAGGAAATCGTTGTGGAGCGTCCGGGCAGACGGGGCGGCAGAGAGCAGGATGGCAGACGCCGCAGAAACGACAGCCGGGAAGATAACGGTCGGGGACGCAGAAGCTTCCGTGATGATGGAAAAGGTCGCAGAGATACGGAAGGACGGGGCTTTAAGCGTGACCGGAAACCGGGAGAGCGTGGAGAGAAACCTTCCAGAAGAAGGACGGATGACCGGGATGTACGCCGGGTGAAAGATGTGGATCGGAACGGAATGCCGAAGAAACCTCATTCCTCCGGCAAACTGCGAAAAGGAACCCCGGTGAAGGGCAAGATGTCCTTTACCGAGTATTCCCAGAAACACGAGTTATAAAGAGAGGGAACCATTACCATTCCAGGGGATAGGAGCATAGGAGGCTGCAAGTTCACTGCCATGCTCCTTTAACCAGTTCTGGTAGCGCTTATAATCCGGCATGACCTGTTCCACCAGTCCCCAGAAGGCTTTGGAATGATTCATGTGGGTGAGATGGCACAACTCATGGATCACCACATAGTCCAGTACATGGGGCGGTGCCATCATCAGCCGCCAATGAAAGGAAAGAGTACCGTTGGAGGAACAGCTCCCCCAGCGGGTCCTTTGTTCCCGGATGGCGATAGTATTGTAGGAACCTCCCGTAAACTGCTGAAAATACGCCACACGCTCCGGAATGTAGCGTTTCGCTATCTGCCGGTATTTTTTCTCCAGAAAGGTTTTCTGGGTGTCGGTGTAACGGCTGTTCTGTTTGGCAATCGCGCTGAATTTGCGGTAGTTTTCCAACAGCCAGTCCTGCCTGCCCCAAAGGAGAGCAGTAATCTGCCGGTCTGACATAAACCGGGGCGCCTTGATTAACAGGTTTGCCTGGTCGGTGAAGGAAAAGGATACGGATTTTCGGCTGCTTTTGATGATTTCGTAGGGGATTTTCACATCCCCGCAAGTGTATTCTTTCATACACAGAGTGTAACACAGGAAAGGAAATTTTGCACGATGGGAAAATGTATACTGGTGTGTGCGGGAGAGTTTGTGCCTATTGAGATATTGGTGGAAGAAGGAGATTTCGTCATCGCTGTGGACGGTGGATTACGGTATTGTCAGATGTTGGGCATTTTGCCGGATTTGATTTTAGGAGATATGGATTCTGCCTCCGAGGAAGAACGGCTTTTGATAGAGGAGATTGAGCAGGATGCCCCGGAGCGGGTGCACCGCCTGAAACCGGAAAAGGACGACACCGATACCCTGTCTGCGGTGCGGGAAGGACTGGAACGTGGCTACCGGAAATTTTATTTTTACGGAGCACTGGGTGGCAGACTGGATCATTCTATTGCCAATATCCAGACTCTGCTTTTCTTAAAAAAGCGGGGAGCGGTAGGCTATATTCTCACGGACCGTCAGTTAATTACCGCCATCCGCAACGAGGAGATTACCTTCCACAAAGGCGTGGAGGGGCGTTTGTCCCTGTTTTCCCTAGGAGAAAAAGCGGAGAAGGTAACGATACGGGGGATGAAATATCCTCTGGCAGAGGCTGCAGTGACAAACGACTTCCCCATTGGAATCAGCAATGAATTTATCAAAAGCGAAGAAGCACTGGTGAGAGTGGAAGATGGTGAACTTCTGATTATGGTGGAGTGGTCTTGTCAATAAAAATTTTTTCATGTATAATCGAGAGTTGAAAGATTTAGATTATAGCATAGAAACAAGAAAGAGGAGAATGATCTATGAGCAAGAAACCAGTAGTATTGATGATCCTTGACGGATATGGATTAAATGATAAGACAGAAGGTAATGCTGTTGCACTGGCAAAAACTCCTGTCATGGATGAGTTAATGAGCAAGTATCCTTTCGTAAGAGGTAATGCCAGCGGAATGGCAGTAGGACTTCCGGAGGGACAGATGGGTAACTCTGAGGTAGGCCACCTGAATATGGGTGCAGGACGTATTGTATACCAGGAGCTGACCCGTATCACCAAAGAGATTCAGGATGGAGATTTCTTTAAGAATGAGGCACTCTTAAAGGCAATGGAAAACTGCAAGAAAAATAACAGCGCACTGCATACGTTCGGTTTGCTGTCTGACGGTGGAGTACACAGCCACAACACCCATCTGTATGGTTTGTTGGAAATGGCAAAGAGAAACGGTCTGGAGAAGGTTTATGTACATTGCTTCCTGGACGGTCGTGATACTCCTCCTTCCAGCGGTAAAGGCTATGTAGAAGAGCTGGAAGCTGAGATGAAGAAAATCGGTGTCGGTGAGATTGCAACAGTCAGTGGCCGTTACTATGCAATGGACAGAGATAAAAACTATGACCGTGTGAAATTTGCTTACGATGCCATGACCAAGGGCGAGGGCGGCAAGGCAACGTCTGCAGCAGAAGGCGTACAGGCATCCTATGACAATGGCAAGACCGACGAGTTCGTAGTTCCTTTCGTGGTAGAAAAGAATGGCGCACCGGTGGCAACCATTAAAGATAAGGATTCCGTTGTATTCTTTAACTTCCGTCCCGACCGTGCCCGTGAGATTACCCATTGCTTCTGCGATGACGATTTCACTGCATTTGAGAGAGGAAACAGACTGGATCTGACCTTCGTATGCTTTACAGAGTATGATCCTTTGATTCCCAATAAAGAAGTGGCATTCCACAAGATTTCCGTAACCAACACCTTCGGTGAGTGGCTGGCAGCAAACGGTATGAAACAGGCTCGTATCGCTGAGACTGAGAAATATGCCCATGTAACGTTCTTCTTCAACGGTGGTGTGGAGGAACCCAATCCCGGTGAGGATCGTATCCTTGTTAATTCCCCTAAGGATGTGGCAACCTATGATCTGAAACCTCAGATGAGTGCCTACGAGGTGTGCGACAAGCTGGTGAATGCGATTAAATCCGACAAATATGATGTGATTATCATTAACTTTGCAAACCCGGATATGGTAGGTCATACCGGCGTTATCCCTGCTGCCATCAAAGCAGTAGAAGTAGTGGACGAGTGTGTAGGTAAGGCTGTGGATGCAGTCAAAGAGATGGGCGGCGTGCTGTTTATCTGTGCAGACCACGGTAATGCAGAGCAGATGATTGATTATGAGACCGGTGCTCCTTTCACCGCACATACCACGAACCAGGTTCCTTTCATCCTGGTAAATTACGAGGATGGATACGGACTGCGTGAGGGCGGCTGTCTGGCAGATATCGTTCCTACCTTAATCCAGGTAATGGGCAAAGAGCAACCCAAGGAAATGACTGGTAAGTCTTTGCTGATTAAGAAATAAAACCTTGATACGAACATAAATTCACGAAAATCCCCTGTCGCAGTTTCACGACAGGGGATTTGATCTTTTTTATTGCTTTTTGCCACATCCGCATCCAGCGGGGCAGCCCGTGTCAAAGCCGGGGTTACATGCGTAGAAGTTTTTGGAATCCAGCTTATCCTGGGTAATGCGGAGAGCCTCGCCAAAACGCTGGAAATGTACGATTTCTCTGGCTCGCAGAAATTTAATGGGTTCACACACGTCCGGGTCTTTGACCAGACGCAGGATATTGTCGTAGGTACTGCGGGCTTTTTGTTCCGCCGCCATATCCTCCACCAAATCGGTAATAATATCGCCCTTGCTCTGGAACTCACAGGCGTTGAAAGGAACACCACCAGCCGCCTGGGGCCAGATGCCCAGAGTGTGGTCTACATAATATTTGTCAAAACCGCTTTCCTTTAGCTGTTCCATGGTCATGTTCCGGGTGAGCTGATGGACAATGGTTGCCACCATTTCCAAATGCCCCAGTTCCTCGGTGCCGATGTCCGTCATGGTTCCGGCTACCTCGCGGTAAGGGGTGGCGTAACGCTGGGACAGATAGCGCATGCTGGCACCCATTTCACCGTCGGGCCCACCATACTGGCTGATGATAATCTGGGCAATCTTGGGGTTGGGTTCCTTGATATTTATTGGAAATTGTAATCGTTTTTCATAATTCCACATAGACTAACATCCCCCTTCCCACGGCATAGGGTCTAATACCCATTTCCATTTTTGGCTGTCTGTGTCTGCATACGCCAGTGTCAGAGGCGTGTACATTCTGGAATATTCCCGTTTTAACTGGTTGAGCATCTGCATATTCAGGTTGAAATAGGCGATGGCATCTTCCTCATAAGGGTGGGTGTCCAGATAAAGCTGCATCTCAATACAGATAAAACTGATGACATCAATTTTGTGTAACATTCTTGCCTGGTCTGAATTCTGCATCATCACATATCCCTCCTTCCCTCAAAGGGTTTCCACAACTCTGGAAAGATAGTTCCCTCGTTAAAAGCCTCATCCAGGTTTTCAAAGGTTTGTGTCAGATACTGCCACGGCACATAAGCCATGGCTGCCGGAAATTCTGCTACCCAGTCTTTTTCCACATATGGTCTCATCATGATCCTCGCATACTTTCTTTTCACTTTATCCTATTATATGAGCAATGCAAAAATTGGTGTCTATGGTCAAAAAAAGCAAATTGTGCTATGATTTTCGGGAAAATAACCTTAAGAAACCTAAAAGGAGACGCACATGATGGATTCCGTTAATTTAAATACACCTGTTGCCATTCGCACAGCCACAACGGCAGATGCCGCTGAAATTCTTGCCGTTTATGCTCCTTATGTAGAACAGACAGCTATCACCTTTGAATATGATGTTCCCTCTCTGGAGGAGTTCACAGAACGAATTACCCATACTCTGGAACGCTACCCTTATCTGGTGGCTGTTCATGAAGGACAAATTGTGGGTTACGCTTATGTTAGTCCCTTTCACGCCCGTCCCGCCTATGACTGGGCAGTGGAGACTTCCATCTATGTGCGTATGGACTGCAAGAGGATGGGCATCGGACATCAACTTTACGAGGCACTGGAAGAGACATTGAAACGACAGGGCATTTTGAACATGGAGGCGTGCATCGCTTATCCGGAGACACCCGATGAATATCTCACCAGGGACAGTGTGGCGTTCCATGAGAAAAAAGGCTACCGCATGGTGGGAGAGTTTTACCAGTGCGGTTACAAATTTAACCGCTGGTACAATATGGTCTGGATGGAAAAATTCATCGGAGAGCACAAAGAAAACCAGCCCCCGGTTATTCCATTTCCGCAGTTGTCGTAAGAGCTTCTGCAATAAAATAATAGGAAATGCCAGAGGCTGGAAAACATAAAGGAAGAGAAAAGGCGTTATTGTTCCTCCAGACTCAAATACTTTTTAAAGGAATACCCTTCCACATCGCCATGTCTTAATAAAACCCATTCCTCGCCAATCTCGATGACTTCCCCGGTGTCGCCGGGTTTCAGAAAGCTGATGATATCAGCCTCCAGGGAGGGACCGGTACGGATAAAAAGCCGTTTGGATCTCTGAATGGCAGTATAGGTGTATTGCGGCTGGGGCGCATCCACAGTCTCGGCGGAGGCACTTTCTGTTTCTGCGGTTCCTTCCAGTTCCGCAGTTTCCGTAGTCTCTACCATTTCTAACGATTCTTCCGTTTCTCCGGAACTCACAGTAGGAAGTTCAGGGAGCGTGGGCAGGGCAGATTCTATGCTTTCCTCTGACTCTGCACTGCCACGGACAGGAGCGGTGAGAGTGGCAGTTTCCGGTGACGAGGTCACAAAAACCATGACAGACAAAAGCTCCGGCTCTGCAAAATAGACAAAGCAACTGGCTCCACCAACTGCCAGAAATAAAAGGAGTAAAAGGATATAAGCATTTTTCCGACTCATGACTGCCTCCTGTTAATGGCTGTTTTCGGGCAACTGGATATAGATGCCCATGCCGTTGCCACTGGTGCTTTTTGCATAAATCGTTCCACCGTAATATTCCACAATCGCCTTCGCCTGGGTCAGTCCCAGACCATTGCCGCTGACACGGTTGGAACCCTGGTAATTTAACTCAAAAATATGGGCGGTTTCACTGGAGGGAAGTCCCTCACCGTTATCCTTGAGAACGATAAAAAGGTCATCCCCGATGTTGGAAATGGTAATGACCAGATTGCCATTGCGTCTCATGTACTTGATGGAATTATCAATAATGTTTCGGAATAAAATGCGGAGATAGGAGGCATCTGCCCGCACCATCAGGGTGTCGCTTGCGCTGGAAAGCAGAAGCTGGATTCCGGCTTTGCGGCTGTAGGGGAGCATTTCCTCAATGACGGCGCTGACGGTGGAAATAATATTTAATTCAGTGGGTTTTTCCTCTGGTGGTAACAGGTCGTTCAGATTTTCTGCCTGGACATCAGGGCTTGGGGACTGGAGAAGCTCCAGGGAAGAGGAAAGCTCTGTGTTTTTTTCTTTCAGGCTGGCACAGTCTGCCCGGAGCTGTTCCTTTTCCTCCAACCATTTTTCCTGTTCCTGCTTCAGAGAAGAAAGCTCCTGGGTGTACTTGGAAATCATTTGGATTTCCTCCTCAAGACGGGGGACATCCTGCTCGGCCTGTCTCAGGGAAGCCCCAGTCATTTTGGCATGGCTTACCAGCAGGAAAACCACGGAAATACAACTATAGAACAGGAAAAACAGGAAGAAATAGGT
>CAKRTZ010000017.1 GCA_934402515.1 uncultured Lachnospiraceae bacterium | reverse complement strand
TTTTCTGGAAGGTAAAGAAATTCATGTGCTTGCCGGATACAAACGCCTGACATTTCGACAACCATTTCTGATGAACGTCCTCCACAGAACCGGGCACCTTCTCATAAGGACGCATGTGATAAATACACCGCATGAAGATGTCACCGAACACAGCACCGTAAGCGGCACGGGTCAGTAAATCCAGGTTGATTTTAAAGCCGGAGTTTGCCTCTAACTTACTCAGGTTAATGGAAATAACCGGTACCTGTTCCATTCCGGCTTTCTTCAAGGCACGGCGGATAAAACCGATATAGTTGGTGGCACGGCAGCCGCCACCAGTCTGGGACATGATAACCGCGGTATGATTTAAGTCGTACTTACCGGAATGTAACGCCTCCATAATCTGACCAACCACCAGAAGGGAAGGGTAGCAGGCATCGTTGTTTACATATTTTAAACCCATTTCCACGGCGGCACGGTTGTCGTTGCCAAGCACATGGAAATTATAACCACAGGCACGGAAGGCAGGCTCTAATACTTCAAAATGGATGGGGGACATCTGGGGACACAGAATGGTATAACCATCGGTTCTCATTTCCTCTGTAAATTCTACCCGTTCATTAGCAGTGGACCGGATGGTTCTCTGTTTTTTACGAATCTCCCGTACATGGACGGCGGAAATCAGGGAGCGGATACGAATTCTTGCGGCACCCAGATTGTTGACCTCATCGATTTTCAGACAGGTATAAATCTTGTCGGAGCCGGTGAGAATATCGCAGACCTGGTCAGTGGTTACCGCATCCAGACCGCAGCCAAAAGAGTTTAACTGAATCAGTTCCAAATCCTCCCGGGTTCTCACAAAACTTGCCGCCGCATACAGGCGGGAGTGATACATCCACTGGTCAGAGACAATGAGGGGACGCTCCGGTGTACCCAGATGGGAAACGGAATCCTCGGTCAGTACCGCAATGCCATAGGAGGTAATCAGTTCCGGAATACCATGGTTGATTTCCGGGTCCAGATGATAGGGACGACCGGCAAGAACGATTCCCTTCATGTGATGCTCTTCCAGATAGGAGAGGACTTCTTCTCCTTTTTTTTGCGTGTCCAGGCGAACCTGTTCCAGTTCCTTCCAGGCATGGGCAACTGCACTATGTATTTCCGCTTCAGGGATCTCCTTGAATTCCTTTACCAAAGAGGAACAGATTGTTTCCTGGGAAGTAAACGCCATAAAAGGATTGCGTAAGCATACCTTACCGCTGGAAATCTCCTCCATGTTATTTTTAATATTTTCCGAATAGGAAGTAACAATGGGACAATTGTAATGGTTTGTGGCACCTTCTACTTCCTGGCGTTCATAAAACAGTGCAGGGTAGAAGATAAAATCCGGGTTTTGCTTAATTAACCATGCAACATGACCATGGGCCAGCTTTGCAGGATAGCATTCAGACTCACTGGGGATGGATTCAATACCCAGTTCATAGGTTTTGTGGGTGGAACTGGGAGATAACAGCACACGGTAACCTAAATCCGTAAAGAAAGTGTACCAGAAGGGATAATTCTCGTACATATTCAGAACACGGGGAATTCCCACGGTTCCACGGGTTGCCTTTTCTTCGGACAAAGGCTCATAGGAAAACAGACGATCCAGTTTATAGTCAAATAAGTTGGGAATATTCTTTTCGTTTTTCTGTTTGCCGATTCCCTTCTCACAACGGTTGCCGGAGATATACTTTCTGCCATCGTTAAAGGTATTGATGGTCAGACGGCAGTGATTGGTACAGCCGTTACATTTTGCCATGCTTGTATGATATTCCATCGCGTTGATAGCATCAATGGAAAGCATGGTGGATGCATATGTACGATCTTCATCAAAACGTTCTCTGGCGATGAGAGCAGCGCCAAAGGCACCCATGATACCGGCGATATCAGGGCGGATTGCCTCACAACCGGCGATTTTTTCAAAGGCGCGGAGTACCGCATCGTTATAGAAAGTACCACCCTGAACCACGATATTTTCACCCAGATCCGCGGCATCGGATACCTTGATTACCTTGAACAAAGCATTTTTGATGACGGAATAGGCAAGTCCGGCAGAAATATCTGCAACGGAAGCGCCCTCCTTCTGAGCCTGCTTTACTTTGGAATTCATAAATACCGTACAACGGGTTCCCAGATCAATGGGATGAGGGGCAAAGAGTGCAGCCTGAGCGAAATCCTGTACGGAATAGTTTAGAGATTTTGCGAAGGTTTCAATGAAGGAACCACAGCCGGAGGAGCAGGCTTCATTTAACTGCACGGAATCCACGGTCTGGTTTTTAATCTTGATGCACTTCATATCCTGACCGCCAATATCCAGAATACAGTCCACGTTGGGGTCAAAGAAAGCAGCGGCATAGTAGTGGGCAACCGTTTCCACCTCGCCGTCGTCCAGCAGGAAGGCAGCTTTCATCAAAGCCTCACCGTAACCGGTGGAGCAGGAGCGTACAATATGTGCTTTTTCCGGAAGCAGAGAATAAATTTCCTGAATGGATTTCACTGCAGTTTTTAAGGGGCTGCCGTTATTATTGCTGTAGAAGGAATAAAGCAGGGAACCGTCTTCACCCACCAGTGCAACCTTGGTGGTGGTGGAACCGGCATCAATACCCAGATAGCAATTTCCCTCATAGGATGCCAGATCTCCGGTTACCACATGGTGGCGGCTGTGTCTGGCAGTAAAAATATCATAGGCTTCTTTATTTTCAAACAGAGGATCAAGACGTTCCACCTCAAATTCCATCTTAATATCTACAGAAAGTTTATCCACCATTTCCTGCATGGTGTAAAACACATCATCCTTTGCGTTCAGCGCAGAGCCGATGGCAGCAAAAAGATGAGAGTTGTCCGTCTGGATCACATGTTCCTCATCCAGCTTCAGTGTGCGGATAAAGGCTGCGCGCAGTTCGGATAAGAAATGGAGAGGGCCACCTAAGAATGCTACATGTCCGCGGATAGGCTTACCGCAAGCCAGACCGGAAATCGTCTGGTTGACCACTGCCTGAAAAATGGAGGCGGCCAGATCCGGTTTCGTGGCACCATCGTTGATCAAGGGCTGAATATCTGTTTTGGCAAAGACGCCGCAACGTGCAGCAATGGTGTATAAAGACTGATAGTCTTTCGCATATTCATTTAATCCAGCGGCATCTGTCTGCAACAGGGAAGCCATCTGATCAATAAAGGATCCTGTACCACCGGCACAGATGCCGTTCATACGCTGCTCAACGTTATTTCCCTCAAAGTAGATAATTTTGGCATCTTCACCACCAAGTTCGATGGCAACATCTGTTTTGGGAGCAAGTTCCTGCAAAGAAGTGGAGACGGCAATAACCTCCTGGACAAAAGGAACTTTTAAGTGATTGGCCAGGGTGAGACCGCCGGAGCCGGTGATCATAGGATGAACGGTACAGTCACCTGTGATGGCATATGCTTTCTGGAGTAAACGGGATAAAGTCTCCCGGATATTGGCGAAATGTCGCTCATAGTCGGAAAAGAGGATCGTATGGTGCTCGTCCAGCAAAGCAATCTTGACAGTGGTGGAACCGATATCAATGCCCAGTGTATAATTCTTCTTTTCGTTCATGTCGTTCATGGTAAAATCCTTTCCTTATAAAATGCAAGTAAAAGACTTGCTGACAATCTTTCACATTATACGCCTAACTTCGCTAAAAAGCAAACTTGTAAATATTAACAAAGTATAAAGAATCCGTAAAGTATCGGCACGTTTATTTACATTCCCAAAGCAAAATGGTAAGATAGGTCATAAGTTTTGAAAATCAGGAGGTGTTTTATGAGTTCTTTTGAACGTAAATTCGGCAAATACGCCATTAAAAATATTTCCCTTGTATTGATATTGTGTTATGCCTGTGGATATGTCATCCAATTTATCAATCAGGGATTTTTAAATTATTTGACACTGAACCCTTATGCTATTTTACATGGACAGATCTGGCGTCTGGTAACCTGGATCATTGTTCCTCCGGAAACCGGAAATATTTTCCTTACCCTGATTATGCTGTATTTTTATTATTCCATCGGTACCACGCTGGAGCGTACCTGGGGCACCTACCGATACAATGTGTATCTGCTTTCCGGTATGCTGTTTACAGTGTTGGGAAGCTTTGTAATGATGGGATACAGTTATCTGTTTCAGAGCGAGACTCTTGCCTATTACGGCCCCCAGATGTTCTTCAGTTTAGCCGCACTGTATTTTTCCACCTACTATGTCAATATGTCTATCTTTCTGGCATTTGCGGCAACCTTCCCGGATGTACAGGTACTGTTAATGTTTATTATTCCCATCAAGGTGAAGGTTCTGGGAATCATCTATGCAGTGATGCTGGTGTTTGAGGTGCTGATGGGCAATGTCTATTCCAGATTTGCTATCATTGCCTCCCTGTTAAACTTTGTGGTATTTTTCTTAAGCAGCCGCAGTAAGATTCATATGTCTCCTCAACAGATGAAGCGCCACATGGAATTTAAAAAACAGGCTAAAAGAGCGGAGAAACGTGCCAACATGCAGTACCGGGGAGCGAACGGACAGATCACCAAGCATAAATGTGCCATCTGCGGACGCACAGAACTGGATGATCCAAACCTGGAATTCCGCTTTTGTTCCAAATGTAACGGAAATTATGAATACTGTCAGTATCATTTGTTCACCCATGAGCATGTGAAATAGTAGATGGAGAGAAGAAAATGGATGCAAAAAATTTATTTGCAGAAAAATTACAGGAACTGTTGAATCTTGCAAAAAGTCAGGGAAACTGTGTCAGCAAAGAGCAGACAGAAGAAATCATGGCTCCCTGTAAACTGGACGAAAATCAGATGCAGATGGTTTATGACTATCTGACGGCGCATAAGGTGGGAATTGGAGAGCCGGTGAATCTGGACGACTATCTTTCCGATGAGGAAATCAACTATCTGGAATTGTACGAGGAAGAACTGAAGGCGTTACCGGAGTACTCTGAAGGAGAATTGGAAGGTGTAACTTTATCAGCCATGGCAGGAGATAAATCCTCACAGGCACGCCTCATTGAAATGTATCTTCCCCAGGTTATTGAAGTTGCCAAACTATATGCGGGACAGGGCGTTTTCCTGGAGGATTTAATCGGAGAGGGAAATGTGGCACTAGCGGCAGGGGTGACCATGCTGAGAGCACTGGAAAATGCCTCCGAGGCACAGGGCATGCTTGGCAAATTGATGATGGATGCCATGGAAGACTTAATCCGGGAGGACTTTGAGGAACAGAAAAAGGACAATAAAATCGCCAATAAGGTCAATAAAGTAGCAGATGCGGCAAATGAACTGTCGCAGACATTGGGAAGAAAAGTGACCCCGGCAGAACTGGCAGACGAGACCGGGATGTCTCTATATCAAATCCTGGAGGCCATTCGAGTCAGTGCAGATAAAATCGAACAGATTGATCCCAATGCGGATCAGATATAGGATCGGCGAGAAATGAACGTAAAAGAATACAAGGATTACAAATATGTGATGGGAGACACTTCCAGTATCTACCTGGGGGGCAAATATACGTACCGGGAGATGTTGGACAGTGATGAAGTCCCTTTTAAGTTCCAAAGTATTATTGAACATTATCTGTTGAAGGACACCGATCCGGAAACATCACTGGAAAGTCAGTTTTATTACATGACTCCGGACAGCTTTTCTTATCGTACATACCTGCAGCTGAAAACAAGAGTGAAGGTATGTGAACTGGTGGAAAAGAAAAGCCTGTTTGGGAAAGTAACACGGAACTATCAGCAGAAAATCTATACTTTAAAAGATTTTGCCGCCATTAATCTGGCTCAAAAAAAGATGCGTGGTTTTGTTGTTCAGGAAATTATTTTATCGAAACTTGCGGTGACTTTTTTTAATGTATAAAAATAAACCTTGCATAGAGTGTCGAATTCTGCTATAGTATGTAATGTGACCGAGATAAATGTGTCGGTTATAGCCAAATATGGTAAAAATTCCCCTTTTACACTGAGCGGGTGGGTCTTCGGATCTGCTCGCTCTTTTATTGTCGAACCAGAAAAAAATTTCCACACAGCAATAACAATGTACAGCTCCCGGATTAACCTGCAAATGTAGTGGAAAAATAAAAATAATAATGCTACAATAAACTGGATTATGTAAGTGAGAAAGGACTTTTTATATGAACATCGAAGAACTGAAGTCTTATACCATTCTTGAGAAACGATTTATTGAAGATTTGAATTCCATGAGTTATCTGCTGGAACATAATAAAACGAAAGCCCGTGTGGCGTTACTTTCCAATGAGGATCCCAATAAGGTATTTTACATCGGATTTCGGACTCCACCCAAAGATTCTACCGGAGTGGCACATATTGTGGAACACACCGTTTTGTGTGGTTCTGATAAATTCCCGGTGAAGGATCCTTTTATTGAGCTGGCAAAAGGTTCTCTTAACACCTTCTTAAATGCCATGACCTACCCGGATAAGACGGTTTATCCGGTGGCAAGTTGCAATGACAAAGATTTCCAGAACCTGATGAATGTGTATCTGGATGCGGTTTTTCATCCCAACATTTATAAAGAGGAGAAGATTTTCCGTCAGGAGGGCTGGCATTATGAGATGGAAAGCCCAGAGGACGATTTAAAATATAACGGCGTGGTTTACAACGAGATGAAGGGGGCTTTTTCCTCCCCGGATGATGTGCTGGACAGAGAGGTGATGAATACCCTTTACCCGGACACCATCTACAGCGTGGAATCCGGCGGTGACCCGGATGTGATTCCCGAACTGACCTACCAGGACTATCTGGATTTCCATCACAAATATTATCATCCCAGCAACAGCTATATTTATCTCTACGGCGATATGGATATGGCAGAGAAACTGGAATTCATTGATAAGGAGTATCTGTCTGCCTATGATTATCTGGAAGTAGATTCCAAAGTCAGTTTCCAGAAACCCTTTACCGAGCCTGCGGAATACCGCAAGACCTATTCCATTCTGGATTCCGAGCCGGAGGATCATGCCACCTATCTGACCTACAATGTGGTGATGGGAGAGAGTCTCGACCGCAAACTTTATATTGCCATGCAGATTCTGGACTATGCCCTCTGCACCGCTCCCGGCGCACCTTTAAAACAGGCACTCATTGACAGGGGCATCGGTGACGATGTGTACAGTGAATTTGAGAACGGCATTTTGCAGCCCTTCTTCTCCGTGGTGGCAAAAAATGCCCAGGAGAGCCAGAAACAGGAATTTCTGGATACCATCAAAGAGGTTCTCACGGAACAGGCAGAGCAGGGCATTGATAAAAAAGCCCTGCTTGCGGGAATTAACCACTTTGAATTCAAATACAGGGAGGCAGATTTTGGCTCCTATCCCGCAGGACTGATGTATGGCTTGCAGATGTTGGACAGCTGGTTATACGATGACCGTGCCGCTTTTATCCATGTGGAGGCAAACCACACCTACGGAGCGCTCCGCCGGGCTGTGGAGGATGGCTACTTCGAGGAAATGATCCGGAAATATCTGTTGGAAAATCCCCATCGCAGCGTGCTGGTTCTGGCTCCGGAAAAAGGGAAAACTGCCCGGAAAGACAAAGAACTGGCAGAGAAACTGGCAGCTTATAAAGCCACCCTGTCCAAAGCAGAAATCGAAAAGATCGTGGCAGACACCAAGGCATTGCGGGAGTACCAGGAAAGTGAGGATTCCCCGGAAGCACTGGCAACCATTCCGGTGCTCACCAGAGAGGACTTGACGAAAAAATGTGTGCCTTATGTGAATGAACTGCGTTCCTGTAAAGGCACCGACTTGCTGTTCCATGATATTGACACCAGAGGTATCGGCTACATCCGCCTGATTTTCAAACTGGATGACATTGAAGAAGAACTGTTCCCCTATGTGGGAATTCTGAAAGCACTGCTGGGAATGGTGAATACGAAATCCTATTCCTACGGCGAATTAAACCATGAAATCAACATCCAGACCGGTGGTATTTCCGTGGTGTTAAACACTTACACCAATGCCCGGAATCTGGAAGAAAGCACCAATACCCTGGAAGTAAAATGCAAGGCATTTTATGAGAAGCTGCCGGAGGCATTCGGTCTGATGGAGGAACTGATTTTTACTTCCCAGTTTACCGATACCAAGCGGTTGCAGGAACTTCTTCTGGAAATGAAGTCCAGAGAGCAGGAGTCCATGACATCCGCAGGACATGTGACCGCATTAAACCGTGCCCTGTCTTATTTTTCCACGGTTGGAAGAGTGACTGATGCGGTCAATGGAATTGAGCATTACCGTCTGGTGGACGAACTGAGCCAGAACTTTGAGGAAGAAAAGGAGAAACTCATTCAGAACCTCCAGGGGCTGATGCACCGGATTTTCTGCAAGGGAAATCTCATGGTGGACTATACTGCTACCCAGGAGGGCTATGCCCAGATGCCGGAGCTGGTGGAGAAACTGGCAGACCAGCTTTTTGACAAGCCGGAGACAAAAGGGCATTACGCCCCCGTTCTGGAGAAGAAAAACGAGGGCTTTAAATCCTCCGCCCAGATTCAGTTTGTGTGCCGTGCAGGAGATTACAGAAAGCACGGTCTGAGCTATACCGGAGCCTTAAAAGCCTTAAAGGTACTGTTAAGCTATGACTATCTGTGGAATGAGGTGCGTGTCAAGGGCGGTGCCTACGGCTGCATGTGTGCCTTTGGAAAGACGGGAGGCTGCTATTTTGTTTCCTACCGTGACCCCAATCTGCAAAAGACTCTGGATGCCTACGAGGGAGCGGCAGAGTATGTGCGCCACTTTGAGGCGGATGAGCGGGAACTGACCCAGTACATTATCGGTGCGGTGTCAGAGATGGATACTCCCATGAATCCTGCGGCAAAAGGCGTGTATTCCCTCTGCGGTTATATGACCAACTGGACGGAGGAAGATGCCCAGAGAGAACGTGACCAGTTACTGGCAGTGACCATCGAGGATATCCGTCAATGCGCGGACTATATTGATGCGTTCATGGAGGACAACTGCCTTTGCGTGGTAGGAAATGAGGGCAAAATTACGGACTCTGAGAAATTATTTAAGCATACCGAAAATTTATTCTAAGAACTATTCAGAGCCATGCAAATTTGCTTTCTGTGTATGCCTGCATACAAACAGAACAGCAAATTTATATGGCGAAGTAACCACATGAGCAAAAAGAAAGCGGTGAAAACGCGGCTTTGCGAATGGGGTGCTGAATAGTTCAAAAAAAATTTAAGATTTATTGCAACATTTTTCCAGGCTGGATTGTATCTATAGTACAAGAGAAAATCTTATACAAGGAGGATTGTTTATGAAAAAGTATGGAAAAATTTTAGGTGCTGCGTTTTTGTGTGGAACGTTGCTTATGGGGTGCGGAAGTGCCGCCTCCACCACAGCGGCTGTGGCGGATATGCCTTATGAGGAGGCAGCCTACGATGATGGTGCCTATGACATGGACGGTTCCTATTCCATGGATTCCCTGGAGTCTGCCGCTGTTTCCAACGCGGTCATGGGGGACCGCATGGAAGTGTCAGAGGAAACCGGCATAGACAGCACAGGCAGTACGGGGGAGGAACTTCCCCAGGAGGCAGCCACAGACCGGAAACTGATTCGCACGGTCAATCTCTCCGTGGAAACCGAAGGCTTTGACGCCCTGATGGATTCCATACAGAAGAAGGTGACAGAGCTGGGCGGCTATGTGGAGCGTATGGATGAAAATAACGGCAGTGTATTTTATCATACCAACAATTACCGCAGTGCCTCCATCACCGCAAGGGTTCCCGCTGACCAGTTGGATGCCTTTCTGGATGTGATGGCAGAAAACAGCAACATCACCTACCGCAGCGAGAGTGTGGAGGATGTGACCTTACAGTATGTGGATGTACAGAGCCACTTAGAGGCACTTCGGGCACAGCAGGAGCGGCTGTTAGAACTGGTGGAGCAGGCAGAAACCGTGGAGGAACTGGTGTATCTGGAAGACCAGCTGACGGATGTGCGTTACCAGATTCAGAGTCTGGAAAGCCAGATGCGCACCATGAACAACCAGATTCGTTACGCCACTGTCTACATCGATGTGGAGGAAGTGACCACCTACACCCCGGTGACGGAAATGGAAAAGAGTGCCTGGGAACGGATACAGGAAGGGTTCTTACATAACTGCAGGAATATGGGCAGAGATGTGGAAGAATTTTTCATCGGACTGGTTATCCGCCTGCCTTATATTGTATTGTGGGTTGTCCTCATCCTGGCAGTGGTTCTGGTTACCCGTAAGATTATAAGAAAGAACAAAGCAAAAAAACAGGAAAGAAAGCAGCCGGAGATGACTTCTTCTGAAACTGTAGGTCAGGAGGAGCCGGGAAAGGACGCTTAATGGAGAAAAACAAAGCATGAATGAACAGTTTAAATCAGGTTTTGCCACACTGATTGGCAGACCCAATGTGGGCAAGTCCACTTTGATGAACACCTTGATTGGACAGAAAATTGCCATCACATCCAACAAGCCCCAGACTACCCGTAACCGTATCCAGACCGTTTACACCTGCGAGCAGGGCCAGATTGTCTTTCTGGACACACCGGGCATCCATAAGTCCAAGAACAAGCTGGGGGACTATATGGTCAACGTGGCACAGAAAACCTTGAGCGAGGTGGATGTGGTACTGTGGCTTGTGGAGCCTTCCACCTACATTGGTGCCGGAGAGCAGCACATTCTGGAGCAGTTGAAAAAGGGAAATACACCGGTTATTCTGGTCATCAACAAGATTGATACCGTGAAAAAGGAGGCACTTCTGGAAGTCATTGACACCTACCGGAAGGAGATGGATTTTGCGGAAATTATCCCCGTGTCTGCCCTCAAGGATAAAAATACAGAGGACCTGATTCAGACGATCTTCAAATATCTCCCTTACGGACCGGCCTTTTATGATGAGGATACCATCACCGACCAGCCGGAGCGCCAGATTGTGGCAGAGATGATAAGAGAAAAGGCACTGCGGTGTCTGGACGATGAGGTGCCCCACGGAATCGCCGTGTGCATCGACAGCATGAAGTACACCAAATCCATCGTCAACATTGATGCCACCATCATTTGTGAGCGGGATTCCCACAAGGGAATTATCATTGGAAAACAGGGTGCCATGTTAAAGAAAATCGGAACCCAGGCGAGACGGGACATTGAGAATTTACTGGAAATGCCTGTAAATTTAAAACTCTGGGTGAAGGTGAAAAAAGACTGGCGTGACAGTGATTTTCTCATCAAAAACTTTGGCTATAATGGAAAAGATTTGCAGGAGTAAACCGGAATAAATCAGGCAAATGTGCAGAACCTAACCTTATCAGACAAATGGGGGCAGCACATGGAAAATACCTGGAAGAATTTCTTGAAAAGCGGAAGTGTGGAAGATTACTTAAAATATCGGATGGCGGCGGGGAGAGCAGAATCCTCGCCCCAAAGCCGGGAAAGAGCAGAAGGACACAATGCAGGATTGCGTAGTGGTGACGGGGATGATTATAAAGACGGTGCCTATCGGGGAATATGACAGGCGGGTAGTGATTCTCACCAAAGAACGGGGGAAAATCGCAGCCTTTGCCAAGGGTGCCAGGAGACAGAATTCCCGTTTCATGGCGGCTACAGACTGCTTTTGTTTCGGTGTGTACAGGCTTTATCAGGGGCGGGATTCTTACAACATGATGGAGGCGAATATAAGCAACTACTTTGAAGAACTCCGCATGGACTTTGAAAGTGCCTATTATGGCATGTATTTTCTGGAAATTGCAGACTACTACACCAGGGAGAACAATGACGAGCGGGATATGTTAAAACTTCTCTACCAGTCCATGCGGGCACTCTGTGCAAAGAGCCTGGACAACCGCCTGGTCCGTTACATATTTGAATGTAAGGCGGTGGTGGTAAACGGAGAGTTTCCCGGTGTGGAGCAACCGGAAAACTATTCCCAGAGCCTGTTGTACACCGTGGATTTTATTGCAAAGCAGCCTGTGGAAAAGCTGTACACCTTTAAAGTTTCAGACAGTGTTTTAAAAGAACTGGCGGATTTCTCATCCAAAATCCGCCAGCGTTTTTTGCGTTCCAAATTTAAAAGTCTCGAAATTTTGGAAACGCTTGTTGAAAATCCTGTGTAAGTAATCTATAATAGGGAAGTATGTAGTCATTCAGTAGTAAAATGTTTGCTGTTTTGCTGCGTAAGAAAATGATACAAGTGTGAGGAAAATTATGAAAAAATGGATGACAGGAGCCGCAGCTTTGGCTACCGTTTTTGTATTCCTAAATGTAACAGCCTGTGGGGCTGGTGGCAGCAAGGCAGATTTTGACCGCTCTACCATCCAGGTACAGAAGGACGGAAAGGTTCGTGCCACAGAGGTGGATGTATTGGATAAAAGCGTCTACAGCTTCGGGGAACTGAAGGAGATGGCCCAGGAAACAGTAGACGATTATAATAGCAAAGGAACCGGAAAGGTAACCCTGGAATCCGTGGAAATGCTGGATGAGGGAACTGGCAGTGTGCGGATGGTACTGGACTATGACAGCACTGCGGATTATGTTTCGTTTAATACACCGATCAGCAACTCTACGGTATTGTTTTTCGGAACGGTTTCCGATGCAATGGCTGCGGGCTATTCCATGGTGGATATGTGGGAGGCAGACCCTTCCAAAGCAGATCCGGAACTGGTGGAGAAGAAAGAAATTGAGTCGATGGGAGATAAACGAATTCTCATCACTTCTGAAAAAGGACAGGTGTGCGTACCGGATAAAATTGCATATATCGGTGACAATGCGGCTCTTACAGTAGAAGAAAACCAAAAACAGGCAACGTTGGTGGATTCCGCCACCGGATTGTTCTATCTGCTGTTAAAATAAAAGAATAAGGAGTTTACCAAAATGGAAAAGACAATGGACAAAATCGTAGCACTGGCAAAGGCGAGAGGCTTTGTATATCCCGGCTCCGAGATTTACGGCGGACTTGCCAATACCTGGGACTACGGTAACCTGGGAGTCGAACTGAAGAACAATGTAAAAAAAGCATGGTGGCAGAAATTCGTACAGGAGTCCCCTTACAACGTAGGTGTGGACTGTGCAATTCTGATGAACCCGCAGACATGGGTTGCTTCCGGACATCTGGGTGGATTTTCCGATCCGTTGATGGATTGTAAAGAATGTCATGAGCGTTTCCGTGCGGATAAATTAATTGAGGATTTTGCAGAGGCAAATGGCGTTGCATTAGAAAAGCCCATTGATGCTTATTCCCAGGAGGAAATGAAAAACTTTATCGAGGAGCACAATGTTCCCTGCCCTTCCTGTGGTAAACATAACTTTACCGATATCCGTCAGTTTAACCTGATGTTCAAAACTTTCCAGGGTGTAACGGAGGATGCAAAGAACACCGTATATTTAAGACCCGAAACTGCACAGGGCATTTTTGTAAACTTCAAGAATGTGCAGCGTACCTCCCGCAAGAAGGTTCCTTTCGGTATCGGACAGATTGGTAAGAGTTTCCGGAACGAAATTACTCCCGGTAACTTTACCTTCCGTACCAGAGAGTTTGAGCAGATGGAGTTAGAGTTCTTCTGCAAACCCGGCACGGATTTGGAGTGGTTCCAGTATTGGAGAGGTTTCTGCCGTGACTGGTTACTGACCCTTGGTATCAAGGAGGATGAGATGCGTCTCCGCGACCATGACCCGGAGGAACTGTGTTTCTACTCTAAGGGAACCACCGACATTGAGTTTAAATTTCCCTTCGGATGGGGTGAGTTATGGGGTATTGCAGACCGTACGGATTATGATCTGACGCAGCACCAGAATACCTCCGGTGAGGACATGAGCTACTTCGACGACGAGACCAAGGAGAAATACATTCCTTACGTTATCGAGCCGTCTCTGGGAGCAGACCGTGTGGTTCTGGCTTTCCTGTGTGCAGCTTATGACGAGGAGGAGCTGGAGGGTGGCGACATGCGTACCGTACTTCGTTTCCATCCGGCACTGGCACCTGTAAAAATTGGTATTCTGCCTCTTTCCAAGAAACTCAACGAGGGAGCAGAGAAGATTTATGCAGAGCTGTCCAAAAAATATAATTGCGAATTTGACGACAGAGGTAACATTGGTAAGCGCTATCGCCGTCAGGATGAAATCGGAACACCCTTCTGTGTGACATACGATTTTGAATCGGAAAATGATGGCTGTGTAACCGTGCGCTTCCGCGATTCCATGGAGCAGGAGCGTATTGCCATTGACCAGTTAGACGCTTACTTTGCTGACAAATTCACTTTCTAAATGCAAAGAAATAATCATGACGGCTGCCGTGTGAAAACATGACAGCCGTTTTGAAAATTAACAGGTTATGAAAGGGATGGATATTCAAATGGACTGTTTTCGGGTTTTGGGAATCGAACAGACAAAAGAAGAGGAAAAACTTAAGCAGGCATATTTGCAAAAACTCAAAGTAACCAATCCTGAGGATGATCCGGAAGGATTTAAGCGATTGCGCAAAGCATATGAGGAAGCGGTGACCTATGCCAGACGCCCGGAGGAGGAGCAACCGGAACAGGAGGAAATCCAAGTTGATGATACACCTTCCGGACATTGGGTGGAAAACGCCGGGAAAATTTACGGAAAACTTTCTACGCGCACAGATTTAAACAAGTGGAAAGAACTGTTTGGAGATGAGATTTTCCTGTCTCTGGATGGGGAAGATGAATGCAGGGAGAAATTACTGGTATTTCTCATGAATCACATTTACCTTCCCACATCGGTTTGGAAGTTGCTGGATGAAAAGCTACATATTAGTGGAAAACAGAATCAGTTAAAGGAAAAGTTTCCCGCTGAGTTTGTCCGTTATCTTTTTTACAAATGCCATAATGGAGAAAATATTGATTTTGAACTGTTCCAAGGAGCTGATGATGCAAACTATGACGAATACCTGAATCTGTATAATCAGGGATGGCGTATGTTGGACGCAGAGGATATATCCGGGGCGGAGGATGCGGTGACACATGCAGGAGAACTGTCGGTAAGTCATCCGGCCATGCAATTACTGTTGGCCAATATTCGACTGAAACAGGGACGAAAAGACGAGGCATTACAGCTGATCCAGCAGTTATGTGATCGCTATCCGGATGAGATGATTGTGACCTATCAGGCAGCGGAACTATATTTTCAGATGGGGGAAACAGAAAAGGCAAAGATCCTCTATGAAAAACTGAAAGAGCAGGACAAGAAACACTATATGGCCAATTTCCGTCTGACGAAAATTTATGCGGATGAGGGACAGTATAAACAAGCCAAAAAATGTGCGGAATGTGTTCTGCAAATGGGCGCTGACGATGACTTTGTCAGTCAATTGCAGGAAATCAATGGGGTACTGGAGAGAGAATATAAAGAGAAAAAGGACATGGATTCTGACGCAGCCATGGAATACGGCTGGTGTCTGATTCAGGATGAGAAATATTTTGAAGGTATCAAACTGGCAGAATCTCTGGAAGGAAAGGTAAGACCGGAACGGGATGCAGAGAGAAAAGGACTGCTGGCCAAACTGTATCTTCAGGAGGCAATGTTCCAGGAAGCCTTAGATCAGGCACTGATCTGGAGGGAAGCCTTGAAAAAACGAATTGAGTCAGAGACGAAAGAAAGCGAAGACTACAGAGATGACCGTCGGAGATTGCGGGATTCCTATCTGGTACGGGTTGAAGCATTTCACGGTCTGGCATTGGGCAAAAAGGATTACTATGAAGATGCGCTGAAAGAACTGGAAGCCTTTGAACAGATGCTGGATGAGAAAAAGGATGCGGAGGAACTATTAAACAGTCGTATTCGTATTCGGATGAAACGGGCAGAAATTTATCTGGAACAGGAGGAAGATGACCGGGCAGAAGAGATTGCCATGCAGTTGGTTGATGACTATCACCTGGATGCGGCCTACACCATATTGTTGCGTCTTTTTGCCAGAAAACGGGATGCAGGAGGAGTCATTCATTTCGGGCAGCTTGCGGTAAAGAGTTTTCCTCAGTATGCCAGAGCCTACGAGGAAATGGCACTGGTTTATCTTTGTCTAAAGCGGGGCGAGGATTTGGAGGCAGTGCTGGAGGATGCCAGAAAAGCAGAGGTGAAATCCGTCTATCTGGATGCCTACGAGTACCAGTATCACCATCCGGTCAGCGAGGAAGAACGGAAATCCCTGCGGGAAAGACTAAGTGAGTTTGAAGAGAAATATAAAAAGCCCATTGTAGAGTGGGGACGGATTTCCAAGTATGAAGAGGGAATCCGGGAACTGATGAAGATTTTCTACCAGGCACCATCCACCTATATGCTCAATGAAGTGGGCAGATTCCAGATGGACAGTCTCCATTTTGAGGAAGCGGAAGAATCCTTCAAAAAAATTCTGGAAGAGGAACCCGGTGACCAGTTTGCCCTGAATAATCTGGGCTGTGTCTATAAATATACAGAGCAGTACGAGAAAGCCATTGTGGTGCTGCGGAAAGCCATGCAGTACATGGATGCGGAACCTAATGTCTACCCCTATGGAAATCTGGGGCATACCTATGAACGCATGGGTGAATATGAAAGTGCCTACCAGACTTATGTGGCACTGGATGAGAGATTTCCTGACCGGGCAAGCACTCCGGAAGATTTGATGCACACCCTCACTCGGAGTGGAAAACCAGAGCAGGCAGTCGCAATCTGCGAGAAGGAGTGGCCAACCACAGAACCCACGCTGGCAATGGACCGCCTGACCAATGAATTTGATATTTATATGGAAGTAGGGAACATGGAACCCTGCGGAAAACTCTTAGAGGAAATGGAGCAGGTTTACAACCGGAAGTCCATGGAACAATTCTCCGACTATGGAGAGCGGAAGGTGCAATATCTGATCCTCAGTGGAAAGTATCTGGAAGGACTGTCCCTGCTGAAAAAAGTGGTATTTAAAGTTCATGCTGCCTGCCCGGAAGGGGCGAAGAATGGACGAAAAACCGGTATGGCAAGACTGATTGCCCAGTATCTGTTCTTGCTGACCCTCTATGATGATGCGGTGAAGGAAGAGGAAAAACCGGTGCGGAAAGGACTCCTTCAGAAAATGAAAGACCTACAGAAAAAGATGGAAAAAGAGAAGGAATTGTCCCCCGCAGAGCGCAGAGCAGACTTTTTTAAGACTGGCGGAACCTACCGCCAGTGGCTGGAGGATTTCTTAAAGAAAAACGAAGAGATGTACCGGGATTTGTTTTTCTACCAGAAGTCCTATCTGGCATATTTTAAGTTCATCAATGCTTACTTTAATCCCGATGCCGATGTGGAGGCGGCTTTGCAGGAGATGAATCACAGCATCATCTGCAGGATGTGCCGGGATAATGGCTGTGTGGAGCGCATGGTGGCAAATGCCCTGATGCTGGAGCGAAAGGGTGACCGCCAGGGAGCAATCGAAGCGTATCGCAGGATAGATGAGACGAACCCTTTCCATTTGTTTGCCAGAGCAAAATTATTATATATGCAATAAGGAGTTAGATTTATGATAGTAGGAATTGACCTGGGTACCACCAACAGTCTGGTGGCGTATTTTTCCCCGGGGGGACCCAAAATCATTCCCAACAGACTGGGAAAGCACCTGACCCCTTCCATCGTCAGTGTGGACGAGGACGGGAATGTCTATGTGGGGGAAACCGCGAAGGAGAGGATGAGTCTTTATCCCGACAGCGTGGCGTCTACTTTTAAACGCAGCATGGGAAGTGACAGGGAATATGTCCTTTCCGGCAAAAAATACCGGGCAGAGGAACTTTCCAGTCTGGTGTTAAAGGCGTTAAAAGAGGACGCGGAAACCTTTCTGGGAGAGCCTGTCACAGAGGCAGTCATCAGTGTGCCGGCCTATTTTGACGACCAGCGGAGAAAAGCCACCAAGCGTGCCGGAGAACTGGCAGGACTGGTGGTGGAACGGATTATCTCAGAACCTACCGCAGCGGCGATTGCCCATGGCTTATACGACCAGGAGGGGAACTGCCGTTTCCTGGTATTTGACTTAGGTGGCGGCACCTTCGATGTGTCCATTCTGGAATTGTTTGAAAATATTCTGGAAGTGAGAGCTGTAGCCGGAGACAACTACCTGGGCGGAGAAGATTTTACCAGAGTTTTGGAAAAACTGTTCTTAAAAGACCAGAAACTGGATAAACAGGATATGACCTTGAAAGAACAGGCGCGGCTTTACCGCAGTGCGGAGAAAGCAAAATGCGATTTCAAGGACGAGTCAGAGGTCATCTTCAGCTTTGTATACAAGGAAGAAGAACGAAAGAGCGTCATCACGAAAAGGGCATACGAGGAGGCTTGTGAGGAGCTGTTTACAAGAATCCGGGAACCGGTGAAACGTTCCCTCAGTGATGCCGGACTTTCCTTAAAGGATATTGACAAAGTGGTTCTGGTGGGCGGTGCCACAAGACTTTCCATTGTGAAGGAATTTCTGATTAAACTGTTCCGCAAGTTCCCGGACACTTCCACCAATCCCGATGAGGCAGTGGCACTTGGCGCAGCCATTGAGGGTGCCATGAAGGAACGCCACGGGGATGTGAAGGAAGTCATTCTTACGGATGTCTGCTCCTTTACCCTAGGTACGGAAGTGGTGGTGGAATACGAGGATGGCCGGGTGGAGGACGGACATTTCTGTCCCATCATTGAGCGAAATACCGTTATTCCCGTGAGCCACACTGAGCGGCTATACACCGTGCGGGATAATCAGGAACAGGTGCGGGTGAGAGTGCTGCAGGGGGAGAGCCGTTTTGCCAGAAACAATCTCTATCTGGGAGAATTAAACATCAAGGTTCCCAAAGCACCCAAGGGGCAGGAGGCGATTGATGTGACTTATACCTATGACATCAATTCGCTGCTGGAGGTCCAGGTGGAGGTGGTTTCCACCGGAGAAAAACAGAAAATGATCATCAAGGGCAGCCAGAACACCATGTCCGATGAAGAAATTGAAAAGCGGATGGAGGATTTATCCTATCTGAAAATCCAGCCCAGAGACCAAGAAGAAAATAAAGTAGTGCTTTTGCGGGCAGAGCGGATGTACGAGGAATGTCTGGGAGACAGACGGAAACTCATCGAGCGGTACTTACAGCGGTTTGAGGAGGCACTGCACGGAGGAAACCGGGATGAAATCCGGGAGGCAAGAGAAGTTTTAGAAGATTATCTGAACGAGGATGATTGACAACCTCTTTAATAAAAAATATAATATTGTGGATAAAAGTCTGGAAGGAGACAAGGAACGAACATGAAACCCTATGGAGTAAACGAACTTCGTAAAATGTATCTTGAATTTTTTGAAAGCAAGGGACATCTGAAAATGAACAGCTTTTCGCTGGTTCCCCACAACGATAATTCCCTGCTTTTAATTAACGCTGGTATGGCACCTTTAAAGCCTTACTTTACCGGACAGGAGATTCCCCCCAGAAGACGTGTGACCACCTGTCAGAAATGTGTGCGTACCGGTGATATTGACAATGTAGGTAAAACTGCAAGACATCTTACCTTTTTTGAGATGCTTGGAAACTTCTCTTTTGGTGATTACTTCAAGCATGAAGCCATCGCATGGAGCTGGGAATTTTTAACCCAGGTAATCGGTATGGATCCGGATCGTCTCTATCCCTCCATCTATGGAGAGGATGAGGAAGCCTTTGACATCTGGACAAAGGAAGTCGGCGTACCTGCTGAGAAAATTACCCGTTTTTATCGTGATCCGGAAACCGGAGAGTGCGATAACTTCTGGGAGCATGGCGCAGGTCCCTGCGGTCCCTGTTCCGAGATTTACTACGACCGTGGAGAGAAATATGGCTGTGGCAAACCCGACTGTAAGGTAGGCTGCGACTGTGACCGTTTCATGGAAGTATGGAATAATGTATTTACCCAGTTTAACGGCGATGGCAAGGGCGGCTATGAAGAACTTGCCAACAAAAACATCGATACCGGTATGGGTCTGGAGCGTCTGGCAGTGGTTGTACAGGATGTGGATTCTGTCTTTGATATCGATACCATGAAAGCCATCCGTGACCACATCTGCGAGATGTCTGGCAAGACCTATGAGACCGATGCCATGGACGATGTATCTATTCGTCTGATCACCGACCACATCCGCTCTTCAACCTTCCTCATTTCCGATGGTGTTATGCCTTCCAATGAGGGACGGGGCTATGTACTCCGCCGTCTGATCCGTCGTGCGGCACGTCACGGCAAGCTGCTTGGCATCCAGGAAACCTTTCTGGCGGAACTGGCCAAAACCGTTATCCGTGAGTCCAAGGACGGTTATCCGGAGTTGGAGGAGAAAAAAGAGTTTATCTTAAACGTACTGACCCAGGAAGAGAATAAATTCGGAAAAACCATTGATCAGGGTCTCTCCATTTTGAATGAGATGGAAGAGAATATGAAAGCACAGGGCGTGAAAGTTCTTTCCGGCGAGGATGCTTTCAAATTGTACGACACCTATGGGTTCCCCATGGATTTAACAGAGGAAATTCTGGACGAGAAAGGCTTTACCGTTGATGAGGCCGGTTTCCAGGAGTGCATGAAACAGCAGAAGGAAAAGGCTCGTAAAGCCCGTAAGGTTACCAACTACATGGGGGCTGATGTCACTGTATATGAGTCCATTGACCCGACAATTACCACCGAGTTTGTAGGCTATGACCGCCTGACCCATGATGCACCCATTCTTGCCATGACCACCGAGACCGATGTGGTACAGGCACTGACGGATGGCGATGTGGGAACCATTATCGTAGGTGAGACTCCTTTCTATGCCACCATGGGTGGACAGGTTGGCGATACCGGTGTCATCACCACGGAGCAGGGTGAGTTTGTGGTAGAAGATACCGTAAAACTGGTTGGAAATAAAGTAGGACATATCGGTCGCGTGACCAAGGGTATGTTCACCGTTGGCGATGTGGTTACCTTAAAGGTAGACGAGAATCGCAGAATGGCAACCTGCAAGAACCACAGTGCAACCCACTTGTTACAGAAAGCACTGCGTATTGTGTTAGGAAACCATGTAGAACAGTCCGGTTCCTACAATGATGCAGAACGTCTGCGTTTTGACTTCAACCATTTCCAGGCAATGACTGCAGAAGAAATTGCAAAGGTAGAGGCAATTGTCAACGAGGAAATCGCAGCTAATCTGCCTGTTGTAACGGAAGTGCTTACCATTGAGGAAGCAAAGAAAACCGGGGCAATGGCACTGTTTGGCGAGAAATACGGCGAGAAGGTTCGTGTGGTAGAAATGGGAGACTTCTCCAAGGAATTCTGTGGCGGTACTCATGTAAAGAATACCGGAGCAATCGGAAACTTTAAGATCATTTCTGAAAATGGTGTGGCCGCAGGTGTGCGTCGTATCGAGGCCCTGACCGGTGTAGGCGTTACCAAATACTATGCAGAACTGGAAGAGCGCTTAAACGAGGCTGCCAAAGTGGTAAAGGCAACTCCCGCTACTTTGGTGGAGAAGTGTGAACACTTAATGGCAGAACTGAAAGCCCTTCAGAGTGAAAATGAATCCTTAAAGAGCAAGGCTGCCAAGGATGCCCTGGGTGATGTTATGAACCAGGTAGTGGAAGTCAAGGGTGTGAAACTGCTGGCAACCAGTGTGCCCGGTGTGGATATGAACGGACTCCGTGACCTGGGTGACCAGTTAAAAGATAAGCTGGGAGATGGCGTGGTTGTACTTGCTTCCGAACTGGATGGTAAGGTAAACCTTATTGCCATGGCTACCGACGGGGCACAGGCAAAGGGTGCCCATGCTGGAAATCTGATTAAGGGAATTGCTGCATTGGTAGGCGGTGGCGGCGGCGGACGCCCCAACATGGCACAGGCCGGTGGTAAGAATCCTGCAGGCATTCCCAATGCCATTGCAGAGGCTGCCAAGGTATTGGATGGTCAGATTAAATAGAAATATCCTCCAGAAATAAAAAAAGGTATTGACGGATGCGTGGATTATGCTATAATATTTGATGTGCAAAAGGCATACTGTGTCTTTGTATAGAAAAAACCCGATCAGTCGATTAAAGGCAGGGACTGAAGGGAGGTCAGGTGAAGCATGTCAAACGTAATCGTTAAAGAGAACGAGACTTTAGATAGCGCTTTACGTCGCTTCAAAAGAAGCTGCGCTAAAGCTGGTATCCAGCAGGAGATTCGTAAACGTGAGCATTACGAGAAACCCAGCGTAAGACGTAAAAAGAAATCTGAAGCTGCTAGAAAAAGAAAATATAACTAAGCAAAGCATGAAAAGAGTTGCGTAAACTTACGCAACTCTTTTTTTGTTCTGCCGGGGTTGTATTTTCCACCCATATCGGATATAATAAGACTAACCTGAAATGTTCGATAATTCCTATGTTTTTGAACCTACAGTTACTTTAAACGGGATTCCTATATTGCCGTATGGATGTCAGGCCTCCGGAGGGAAACCTCCTAATGCAGTGGAAGACAGAAATACCGGTTGCGGTCGCCCACCTGGCAGAAAATGCTAGGAGTCAAAAAATAGGAACCGGCATTTTGGGTGATACATACAAATGAAAAAGCAGCCCTGAAAATGGGCTGCTTTTGTGTAGAAAGGACATACGATGAAAACAACCCTAAAACAGAACTTGAAATGGTTTTGTGCATGTTTCCTGATCGGAATTCTCCTGATGGGAACCCATGCAGATGCCGCCCTTCCTCTGAATGAAGCCTTTGCAACATCGGCGCAAAGTGTTTTATCAGATAAAAACACGATTGTTTATACGGCGGTACTGCCGGAAATTCCCGTCAGTGATGATGGTTTGGTTTACCTGTATGACATGCAGCCCTTTGAATATACGGTTGCACCGGATGCGGTGGCAGTAGCTGCATTGCCGGCGTCCCTGAATCCCAGTTTTTCCATTGCCTATAACAACAGCCGTCTATATAAAAAACTGGGTCTGGCTGTGAAAGTAAATGGACAGAACGTGCTGATTGCCTATCCTCAGTACATATCCAACCCGGAACTTCTGGCAACCCATACCCGTGCCAGAAAGGGACGAAATTTCGTATCTGTGCAGGGCAAACAGTTTAACAATCTGTTTTTGTCCACCAATATGAATGTAGGTTATCCCGGCCCTTTTTCCACTTTACAGATTTTGAATAATGGAAGTAACCAGTCCATTACCAACCCCTATGCCAGAACCGGCATCATGCCCATGGATACCCATCCTGTTGCTCCTAATTACTATATGCTCAATGCCTCTGAACCGGGAGCCATCAATACCCTGACCACCTATCTGTCCAAATATGCGGCAGCCTCACCGGCAGAGAATTACATTATCGGAAATGAGGTGAATAACCGCAAATGGAACTATATGATGTGGACAGACTGGGATCACTATATGCGGGAGTACACCCAGGCTTTCCGTGTCTGCTATAATGCCATCAAGAGCCAGAATGCCAATGCCCGTGTCTTTGTGTGCCTGGATCAGAATTGGGACAGAAACCGGGCAGCAACCCATACAGAATACTATGAGTACATTGATGGAAAAGATTTCCTAGATAAGTTTAACGCACAGATTTCCAGAGAGGGAAATATCGACTGGTGCGTGGCACAGCATCCCTATCCCGTACCTCTTACCAATGCAAAGTTCTGGGATTTGTCCGGCTGTCAGGACGGCAGCTATATGGCAGCTCAGGTAGCAAAGGATAAAATGATTACCTTCCAGAACTTATCCGTACTCACCAACTACCTCCAGCGCCCGGAAATGATCAGTCCTACCGGGGCAGTGCGTCATGTGATTTTAAGTGAGGTTGGAATTACCAACGCCCAGGGAGTGGAGGTGCAGGCGGTAGCGATGCAGGCATCCTATGTGGCAGCCAAATCCAATCCTTACATCAATGAAATTATCTACTTACTGGCATACAGCGAGCCCATGATTGATACCCGCCTGTCAGGACAGGCGAAGCTGGTATTCGACAGCTTTGGAACTGCAAAAGAAGCGGAATTAGATGCCTGGGCAAAGGCATATATTGGTATTACCGACTGGTCACAGGTTTTGCGATGACCGGAAAGCAGGAGCATTATTTTGAAAAAAATCCGTAAGTCCCATTCTTCCAAAAGCATAGAGGTCATGAAAATGGCAGTGGTTGTTTTTGGAAGTCTGTTCTTGCTGATGAATCCTACGAAAGAAGAAAAGCTGTCTGAAAGGGAACAGACAGCTTTTCTTGCAGATAAGGGAAAAGATACTGCTGTAGAGCGTGAAACCACAGAAAGCATGACGGAAAAGGAACGTGCTGCGAACAATGCGTTCATGGAGGAAACCACGGAAGCGGAATCTGCGAAATTTCCCAGGCAGATTCAGGTTCGTATTCAGAATAAGGGCTATCAGGGACTTTTCCACGAACAGGTGATTGTGGGAACCGGGGAGCGGAAAGAATATTACAAGGCAGGAGAGGGCGTGAATGTGATTCTGCGCCCGGAATCTTTTCAAACCGATGCCCTGACGATTTTTTCCATCCGGCGAAGTCAGGGATATCCTACATATTATGGGAACTTGCAGATTGCCGATACACCGGAGGGATTACTGGTTACCAATGAAGTGGATCTGGAGACTTATCTACAGGGAGTTCTGCCCAGCGAGATGCCGGCAGGCTATCCGGAGGAGGCATTGAAAGCCCAGGCTGTGTGTGCCAGAACCTATGCCCTTTATCAGCAGATGCAGGGGGCAGTTCTGGACGACAGCACCAATTTTCAGGTCTATAATAATGCGGCACCGGACGGGCGGTGTAACGCAGCAATAGAAGCTACACAGGGAGAAATTCTGACAGATGAAACAGGGAACCCGGCGGAGCTTTTTTATTATTCCACCAGTGCACTGGATCCTGTGGAGGCAGGAGAAAACTGGTATCGCTGGATATATGAAAACAGCCAGATGAGTGCCTGCAATATGGCAAACAGGATCAATGCCTGTAAACCGGGAACGATTGAGCATCCGGAAAACTGTAAATTTTACAATATGAAGATTACACAATACCGGGAAGATGGGCGGGCCCAGGAATTGGAATTTGAGACTACGGAGGGAAAAATCCAGGTGATGGGAGAGTATGCCATTCGAACGGTGCTTTGTGATGGTGTCTCCAGAGCCAAATTGCAGGACGGTACCGAAATTGTGATGGAGAAGCTGATACCCAGTGGATTTTTTTTCATCGAAACTATTCAAAAAGGAAAATTTATGATAGGATATAGGTTATCCGGCGGCGGGTTCGGCCATGGTAACGGCATGTCACAGAATGGTGCGAAAGCCTATGCAAATCAGGGCGATACTTACAGGGAGATTCTTGCCAGATATTACCCGGATTTGCATTTAGAACAGTGCGAAAATGAATAAAGTAAGGCATGGTTAAAATATGTGGAAAAAAATCTTGGCGATTGCCATGGATTTCAGCCAGGAATTTAATAAAAAGAACATTGCGGCGTATGCATCCAGCATCGCCTTTTTTCTGTTTCTGTCATTGATTCCCATTGCCATGGTTCTGGTTTCCATTCTGCCCTTTACTGTGCTCACAGAGTCTGACCTCATATCCACCATGGATAATGTGATGCCGGAATTTATGGTGCCTTTGCTGGATACCATTATTTCTGATGTCTATGAGCGTTCCACGGGGATTTTGTCTTTGGCGATTCTGGTTGCCATCTGGTCTGCCGGTAAGGGAATGCTTGCCATGATTCGTGGCTTAAATGAAATCAATGAGGTGCGTGAGCGCCGTAACTACTTTATCCTGCGGATTGAGGCAAGCGGCTATACACTGATTATGCTCAGTGCAGTGCTGGTGGCGTTAATTTTAATGGTTTTCGGTAATACCCTGTTGGATCTGGTGTTATCCTATCATCCCAAACTGGCACAGCCTCTGGAACTTATCCGAAACCTACGCTTCCTGGTGTCCTGGGGTGTTCTGACCCTGTTGTTTGCAGTGATTTATACTTATGTGCCCAGTGTGCGGCAGAAATTCCTGTACCAGTTGCCGGGGGCTGCTTTTTCTGCCATTGTATGGAGTATTTTTTCTTTCTTTTTCTCTGTATACATTAAATATTTCAATGGATTCAGTACCTATGGAAGTCTCACCACCATTATCATCATTCTGCTTTGGATGTATTTCTGTTTTTATATTATGATGATAGGCGCTTTTCTGAATCGTTATTTTGCACCTGCTTACCAGGTGATTTTCTTTAAAAACCGAAAGACCAAAGCAAAGAAAAGAGAGCAGAGGGAGGAAATGGCAAGCTCTGCCAGATAAAGCAAAAAGGACGGAAGATGTCCACCGGGAAGAAACAGTGCCAGTTCTTTCAAAAGAGGCAGGGTGTCAGCATAGACACAGATATGAAGGAGCCACAGCCAGACGGAAATCTGTCCAAACCAGGCAAGCAGCCCGGAAAGAAAAGAACAGCAGGAAAGAAGCTGTAAAATACCGAAACAAAACAGTGGCACCAGGAGAAAATCAAGGGCAGCAAAAGAGGCGTCCTTTGTGTGAAAGACGCGGATGGCGATGGAACAGGCAAGCCCAAGAGTGGACACAGCGAGAAGACATCCTTTTCCCTTTGAAAGCAGCCTCTGTGTCAGATAAGAAAAGACATCAAAACGGGCGATAACGTACCCTACAACAAATACAGCCAGGAAAGCCGGACGCAACTGAGCTTTTACAGCGCCGAGGACAGTCAGAGGCTGGGAACTGAACAGAAAAAGCAAAATAACAACACACATCACAGCTGCAGCGAGTAGGGCAAAGGTGATGTGTTTTTTCTTTTGGTCCCTGGATGAATCAAAACGGGTAAATAGTAGATCCAGTAAGGGGAGAACTAACAACATCTCCACATACTGCATCAGAAACCACCAGGTGCCGTTGTAGGTGACACGGATGCCGGTAAAGTTGCCAAAGAATTCGGGGAAGCTTAGACGCGCCCCAAAGAAAAGTACATCCAGTCCCTTAAATACGATTAAAACGCACCAGAATTTACAGTAAAGACGAAGAATACGCAAAAGCATATCATGGTAGCCGTTTTTTAATAAATGGGTGACATTTCCATGGGAAAGGCGGGAGATGGTATGAAACAGACCATAGCCGGAAACAAAACAGAACAGTCCTACACAGATTTTTCCAAACCAGGCGAAATGCCGGACAAATTCCATATTCCCATAGGAAACCCAGGAGGAAAGCTGCTCCGGATTTAAGAAAAAATGGTGATAAACCATAAGGAGAATGGCAATCCCCTGGATTATTTGTGATTGTTTTTTTGTCATGTTTCGTTCCCAACCGTTTTATTATATATATCTAATATAACATAGGTAGAAAGTCCTTGACAAGGAGACCAAAAGTTATTACTATAGATGTCAGAATAAAGGCAATGATTGTGATAGTAGCGTATGTTTTTCTTTCAGAGAGAGGAAGTCACCGGCTGTAAGTTTCCTTAAGTTCAGGACATATGACGAAGTTCACACAGGAGCTGTTTTTTGGAAACTGCATTGCAGGAGTAGAGAAAGCCGTGTCGCGCACGTTACGCGTATGAGAAGTGCCTGGAGACAGGAAACAGGGTGGTACCGCGGAATTTATTCGTCCCTTGAAACGTTTGTTTCAATGGGGCTTTTTTATTCCTTTAAATAACAAAAGCCCCGTAACACACTTAAATGATAGAAAGGAAAGTATCATGAAAGAAAGATTAAGCCAGATCAGAGCTGAGGCTTTAAAACAGATCACCGGTTCTGATGTATCCCTGGAAAAACTCAATGAAATCCGTGTCAATTTTCTTGGCAAAAAAGGAGAATTGACCTCTGTGCTGAAAAGCTTAAAGGATGTGGCTCCCGAAGACCGTCCCAAGGTGGGTCAGTTAGTCAATGAAACCCGCGCCGAGATTGAGAGTGTCCTGGAGGAGGCAACCCAGAAAATGCAGCGCCTCGCCAGAGAACGCAAAATGGAGGCAGAACGCATTGATGTCACCCTGCCTGCCAAGAAAAATAACGTAGGCCATCGTCATCCCAACACCATGATGTTGGAGGAAGTAGAGCGTATCTTTATCGGAATGGGCTACGAGGTTGTGGAAGGCCCCGAAATCGAGAAAGACTACTACAACTTTGAAGCATTAAACATCCCTGCAGATCATCCCGCAAAGGATGAGCAGGATACCTTCTATATTTCCGGTGATTTCCTGCTGCGTACCCAGACCTCCGGCTGCCAGGTGCATGAGATGGAAAAGGGCAAGTTGCCCATCCGTATGATTGCACCGGGACGTGTATTCCGTGCCGATGAAGTGGATGCCACCCATTCTCCTTCCTTCCATCAGATTGAGGGTATGGTAGTGGACAAAGATATTACCTTTGCGGATTTAAAGGGAACCCTGTTACAGTTTGCCAAAGAGCTGTTCGGTGAAGATACCCGTGTGAAATTCCGTCCTCATCACTTCCCCTTCACCGAGCCCAGCGCAGAGATGGATGTATCCTGCTTTAAATGTGGCGGAAAGGGCTGCCGTTTCTGTAAAGGTGAGGGCTGGATTGAGATTCTCGGATGTGGAATGGTTCACCCCAACGTACTGAAAATGAGCGGTATTGACCCTAACGAGTATTCCGGCTTTGCCTTCGGCGTAGGCCTGGAGCGTATTGCCCTGTTAAAATACGAGATTGACGACATGCGTCTCTTATATGAAAACGATATTCGTTTCCTGAAACAGTTCTAAGGGAGGAGAGAAAGAATGAATACAGCATTATCCTG
The DNA here is from genome assembly GCA_934402515.1 of uncultured Lachnospiraceae bacterium. Lineage (GTDB taxonomy): Bacteria > Bacillota > Clostridia > Lachnospirales > Lachnospiraceae > UMGS2037. The sequence continues at coordinate 13,729 of CAKRTZ010000017.1, read as the reverse complement.
GATTAAAGCCTATGTGCCTGACTTAAACGTAACCGATCAGGAATATTTCGATGCCATGACTTTAAGCGGCACCAAGTGTGAAGGCTATACAAGAGCAGATAAAAATTTAGATAAAATCGTAGTAGGACAGATTAAGTCCATCGAGAAACACCCCGACGCAGACAAACTGGTGGTATGCCAGGTGGACATCGGTGCAGAGACTATCCAGATTGTAACCGGTGCCCCCAACGTGGAAGTGGGACAGAAAGTTCCCGTTGTTCTGGACGGAGGTATGGTTGCAGGAGGACATGACGGCGGCCCCATGCCGGAGGAAGGCATCAAGATTAAAGCCGGAAAACTCCGTGGTGTGCCCAGCAACGGCATGATGTGTTCCATTGAGGAGCTGGGAAGTTCCAGAAACTTTTATCCTGAGGCTCCCGAAAATGGCATCTATGTGTTTGAGGATGACGTGGAGGTAGGTTCCGATGCCATTGAGGCACTGGGACTTCACGACACCGTATTTGAATATGAAGTAACTTCCAACCGTGTGGACTGTTTCAGCATCATCGGCATCGCAAGAGAGGCTGCTGCAACTTTCCGTCTGCCTTTCCACCCTCCTGTGATTACCACTACCGGTAACGAGGAAAAGGCCGAGGACTATATCAGCGTGGAAGTGAAAGATCAGGAGCTTTGCCCTCGCTATATCGCCCGCGTGGTAAAAAATATCAAGATTGCGCCTTCCCCCAAGTGGATGCAGCGTAGACTGGCAGCCAGCGGAATCCGTCCCATCAACAACCTGGTGGATATCACTAACTATGTCATGGAAGAGTATGGCCAGCCCATGCATGCCTATGATTACGATACCATTGCCGGACATAAAATCATTGTACAGCGTGCAAAGGATGGCGACACCTTTACCACCCTGGATGGACAGGAACGGAAATTGGATAAAGATGTACTGATGATCTGTGATGCGGAAAAAGAGATCGGCATTGCCGGAATCATGGGCGGCGAGAACTCCATGATTACTGATGATGTAAAAACCGTACTCTTTGAGGCGGCAGCTTTCCATGGTGCCAATATCCGTAAGAGTGCAAAACGTGTAGGTCTGCGTACCGATGCCTCCGGTAAATTCGAGAAGGGTCTTGACCCCTACAATGCAGAGGATGCCATCAACCGTGCCTGCCAGCTTATCGAAAAACTGGGCTGTGGTGAGGTTGTAGGCGGCATGGTGGATGTGAAAGTTCCCTTAAAGGAGAATGTCCGTATTCCCTTTGATGCAGCCAAAATTAACCATTTCCTTGGAACGGACATTCCCGCTGAGGATATGAAGGACTATTTCAAGGCGATTGATTTAGGCTTTGACGAGGCAGCCCAGGAAGTGGTTGTTCCTTCCTTCCGTCAGGATTTATTAAGTTTTGCAGATATTGCCGAGGAAGTGGCAAGATTCTATGGCTACGACAAGATTCCTCTGACTCTGCCTTCCGGTGAGGCTACTGCAGGAAAACTTTCCTACAAGCTGCGCATCGAACAGAAAGCCAGAGATATTGCAGAATACTGTGGCTTCTCCCAGGGAATGACCTACTCCTTCGAGAGCCCCAAGGTGTTCGATAAATTACTGCTTCCCGCAGAGGACAAACTGCGTCAGGCCATTACCATTTCCAATCCTTTGGGAGAGGACTACTCTGTGATGCGTACCAGTTCCTTAAACGGTATTCTCACCAGCCTGGCTACCAATTACAACCGTCGTAACAAAGATGTAAAACTTTACGAATTAGCCAATATTTATCTGCCCAAGGCACTGCCTTTAACCGACTATGCCGATGAGCGCATGCAGTTTACCTTAGGTTTCTATGGGGAAGGGGATTTCTTCACCATGAAGGGAGTGGTAGAGGAGTTCTTAAATGCAGTGGGCATGTTCGAGAATCCGAAATTTAACCCGGACTGTGAGCGTCCTTACCTCCATCCCGGCAGAAAAGCAGACATTTATTACGGAGATACTTTAATTGGATATATGGGAGAGGTTCATCCCGAAGTCTGCGACAACTACAGCATTGGAACCAAGGTTTACGTGGCAGTACTGGATATGCCGGCAATCGTGCCTCTTACTACCTTCGACCGTAAGTACGAAGGCATTGCTAAATTTCCTGCAGTAACCAGAGATCTTTCCATGGTAGTACCCAAGGACATTCTGGTAGGCCAGATTGAGGAAGTGATTGCACAGAGAGGCGGCAAACATCTGGAAAGCTACGAACTCTTTGACTTATACGAGGGCGCACAGATTAAGCCAGGATTTAAGTCCGTTGCTTACACCATCACCTTCCGCAACAAGGAGAAAACCATGGAGGAGGCAGAAATTTCTGCAGCCATGAAGAAAATCCTCAACGGACTTCAGGATCTTGGAATTGAACTGCGTTCCTGATAAAAAAATTAACCTTTTTTCGCGTGACGGAAGGGGACTCCTGTGGTAAACTTATGCATAGAAAAAGTAAAATCAGGAGTGAAAGAGAAAGATGAAGTACTCATTTATAGGAAAAATTGAAAAAGATGACAACAACAGTTACATTGATCTTCCTTTTAACATCTGGGAAATCTTCAAAAAAGAAGGAAATGTACCGGCGAAGGTCAAGGTGAATGGAATCACCTTTGTCTGTAACTTAGAGCCCAAGGGTAACGGTTACTACAAGATTCCCATTCATCCTCAGATCATGGAACAGTTTGAGGCTGGTAAAGAATATCCGGTTACCTTCCGTATTACCAAATACGGGGTGGAGGACAGCCCCTACTGTTCCGCAAACCCTATCCGTCACATTGACCACATTGACTGCATCCATCAACCCCACGATGGTTTGTGTGGGCAGTCCTGTGTAGCCATGTTGGCAGGTATTACCATTGATGAAGCCAGTGAAGTGATGCACTGTGCAGAGTGGCAGGCGACCATGGATAAAATCATCGGTGCTCTGAACTATTTTGGATTGGAGCATACGGAGGAATTGATTTATACCCTGGGTGCACCGGTAGTGAAACTGCCCAAATGCTGTATCCTTCTGGAAAAGATGGGACGCTACAGTCACTATCTGGTATATTTTGACGGCAAATTCTATGATCCCAGTCTGGGCGTGATGGAATCCTACGATTTCGACAAGCTGGTGGGTTATCTGGAAGTGTTGGTTAAGTAAGAAAGAAAATGGAGGTTTCGCAGTTATTATGGAACACAAAAACGTATGGGATACTTACGGTAAGAAACAAAATAAAGAAGTAGATACTCTGGCAAAAGAGTATATGGATTTTCTGGATAACGGCAAGACGGAGCGTGAGTGCATCGATTCTATCGTTAACACTATTGAAGCTGCAGGCTATCGTGAATTGGAGGAAGTTCGTAAAAAAGGGGAAACACTGAAAAAGGGAGACAAGGTTTATTCTGTATGGATGAATAAGTCCATCTGCTTTTTCCAGATCGGTGAAAAACCCCTCAGTGAAGGCATGAATATCCTGGGTGCACACATTGATTCTCCCCGGTTGGATGTGAAGCAGAATCCTTTGTACGAGGATGGCGGCTTTGCTTATCTGGACACCCATTATTATGGTGGTGTGAAAAAATACCAGTGGGTAACCATTCCCCTGGCTCTTCACGGCGTAGTCATCAAGAAAGATGGAACCACCGTGGAAATCAATATCGGTGAGGATGAGAAGGATCCTGTATTTTTCATTTCCGATTTATTGATTCACCTTTCCCAGGAGCAATTGGAGAAAAAAGCTGCTAAGGTGATCGAGGGTGAGGCATTGGATCTCATCGTGGGAAACAGACCCCTTGTCATTAAGAAAAAAGAGGATAAGGAGGAAGAAAAGAGCGTTGCAAAGGATGCTGTGAAAGCAGGCGTTCTGGATATCCTCAAAGAAAGTTATGATATTGAAGAGGAAGACTTCCTCTCTGCAGAATTAGAGATTGTTCCTGCCGGAAAAGCAAGAGAGGCCGGTTTTGACCGCTCCATGATTCTGGCTTATGGCCAGGATGACCGTGTCTGCGCGTTCACTTCCATGAAAGCCATGTTGGAGTTAGAGCAGACCAAACGCACTGCCTGCTGTATCTTAGTGGATAAAGAGGAAATCGGAAGTGTAGGTGCTACCGGTATGCAGTCTAAATTCTTTGAGAATGCCGTAGCAGAGGTGATGAACCTCACCGGCGAGTACAGCGAGTTAAATGTACGCCGCTGTCTGGCATCCTCCTGTATGTTGTCCTCCGATGTCAGCGCAGGCTTTGACCCCAGCTACGCATCTGCTTTTGAGAAAAAGAACGCATCCTTCTTAGGATGTGGTATGGTATTTAATAAGTTCACCGGTTCCAGAGGCAAATCCGGCTCCAATGATGCCAATGCAGAATATATGGCTCACATCCGTGGCATTTTTGAGAAGGAACAGGTGGTATTCCAGACTGCTGAACTTGGTAAAGTAGACCTGGGTGGCGGTGGAACCATCGCTTATATTCTGGCTTTATATGGCATGAATGTCATTGACTCCGGTGTGGCAGTGCTCAACATGCATGCTCCCTGGGAGGCTACCAGCAAGGCAGATGTCTATGAGACCAAGAGAGGCTATGTGGCTTTCTTAAAACATGCCTGCTTATAATACGGATGAAATAGGAACGATATGAAAAAATCAGATTTTTATTTTGATCTTCCGGAGGAACTGATTGCACAGGATCCTCTGGAAGATCGTTCCGGTTCCAGGCTTTTAATGCTTGATAAAAAGACCGGAGAAACAAAACACCGTGTCTTTCATGACATTGTGAATTACCTTGCTCCGGGAGACTGCCTGGTATTAAACAATACCAAAGTCATTCCGGCGAGACTTCTGGGAGTGAAGGAAGACACCGGAGCTGCGATTGAAGTGCTTCTTTTAAAACGCCGTGAGAAAGATGTATGGGAGACTTTGGTGCGCCCCGGTAAGAAATGTCGTCCAGGAGCAAAGTTTGTGTTTGGGGACGGACTTCTGAAGGCAGAGGTATTGGAAGTCGTGGAGGAAGGCAATCGGCTGATTCAGTTTACCTACGATGGCATTTTCGAGGAAGTGCTGGACAAGCTGGGAGAGATGCCCCTGCCACCTTATATTACCCATAAGCTTCAGGATAAAAACCGTTATCAGACGGTTTATGCGAAATATGAAGGCTCTGCAGCTGCGCCTACAGCAGGCTTACACTTCACAAAGGAACTGTTGCAGCAAATCGAGGCGAAGGGAGTCAAGCTTGCCTATGTTACGCTCCATGTGGGGTTGGGAACTTTCCGACCTGTAAAGGAAGATGATATTCTGGACCATCATATGCATTCCGAATATTATCAGGTAACGGAAGAAGCGGCAAAGCTGATCAATGATACCAAGAAAGCGGGTGGCCGGATTATCTGTGTGGGAACTACCAGCTGTCGTACTGTGGAGAGTGCCGCAGATGAGAATGGCATAGTACAGGCAGGCTGTGATAACACAGAGATTTTCATCTATCCCGGTTATCAATTCAAGGTGTTGGACTGCCTGATTACCAATTTCCATTTGCCGGAATCCACACTGGTGATGCTGGTGTCCGCCCTGGCAGGAAGAGAACATATATTGGCGGCCTATGAGGAAGCGATCAGAGAGAAATATCGTTTTTTCAGCTTTGGCGATGCCATGTTTATTACAGATCGACTCACGGAGTGCTAAGGAAAAGCCAGGAGGATTTACTATGGAGGAAAGAAGAAAAAACCGTCGGATGAATTTGGCATCCAGACTTGTGATGAAGCGGCTGGACAATCCTGTTCAAGGCGAGGATGTGGCCATTGAAGTGACGGATGTCTCTAAAAGCGGCGTGGGTTTTACCTGTACGGAAATCCTCACCATCGGAGCTGTTTATGAATCGTTTCTGACCATCTGGACAAAGGAAGTGCTCCATGCATTTCTTGAGATTGTCCGGATCGAGAAGAAGGAGGACGGCATCTTTGAGTACGGCGCCATCTTTATCGGTATGCCGGAAATGGACGCAGCCCGCATTGAGACATATAACACGATGGAGTCCCTGAAGCAATAATTTTAGTTAACAACAGGCAGGTTCTTATAAAAGACCTGCCTGTTTTTTAATGTACATTATAGCCGTGGGAGGTTAATACTTCAAAGGCAGCGTCGTGGCTGATCTCCTCGTAAAACTCCAGAAACATCAGGCCCTCTTCGTATTCACGGTTGTGAGAGATGCCGATATTTTTGATGCTTAAATTATGCTCGGACAAAAGATCTACGATCTTGGCAATGGCGCCTGCCTGATCCGGAATATCCACTTTTAAGCTGAAATTCTTCTTGATAGGACCAGAGGGACTGTTGGAGAAGGTGTCCCTGTAAATTCTGGCACTATCAAAGAAATCATAAATTTCCTGTTCTTTTCCCTCACTTACCTCTTCCCGGATCTTTTCCAGTTCTGTAATGTAATCATCCAAAAGCTTTACGATATTGTCTCGATTGGTGAGACAGATCTGCTGCCACATCACGGCGGAAGAAGAGGAGATCCGGGTGATATCCTTGAAACCTCCGGCGGCGATCATCCGCATCAGGTGCTCTTTGGAATCTGAATTTTTTACCAGATTTACCAGGGAAGCGGATACCACATGGGGAACATGACTTACCGCCGCAGTGATATAGTCATGCTGATCACAGGAAAGGATCAGAGGAATTGCATTCATGCCAAGAACTAATTTGCGGTATAACTCCACTTTTTCCGGACTGACAGACTCTGTAGGTGTCAGGATATAATAGGCATTTTCCAGAAGAAGGGCCTTAGAGTTCAGATAGCCTGTGCGTTCACTTCCCGCCATGGGGTGGCCACCGATAAACTGCCCCTCCAGACCGGCCGCCTTGATATGTTCATGAATATCCGTCTTCACACTACCCACATCGGTTAACAGGGCATCAGGAGACAGATATTGCTTTAACTCTAATAGATTTTCGTCATTATTGGACACCGGTGCGCATAAGAAGATAATATCGCAGATGCCGAACTGAGAGCCTATATAGGGAAAGGAATCATTGATCACGCCGTCTGCTTCGGCAAGCTTTAAGGTTGCCTTATCCCGGTCATAGGCAATAATGCGCATGTTGGGATAAGCTGCCCGGAGTGCTTTTGCGATAGAACCGCCGATGAGCCCCAGACCAATGAAACCACAGGTAATATTTTCCATAGTAACCATGCCTCTCTTTAACAAAAATCTGTTGTAAGAATACCATTTTAGCAGGATAAAGTCAAACTTATAGCCATTGCACAACATACAAAGTCTGAATTTGATAAAATATTGTGTAAAGTATCAAATAAATATTGTATTTCTGAAATATATTTAGTAAAATGTAACTATCAAAATTTTATGAACCGGAGGAATGCATTATGAATGTTTACACAACAGACAAAATTCGCAACGTTTGCTTGCTGGGACATGGTGGTGCCGGAAAGACAACGTTGGTGGAAGCTATGGCATACCTGGCGGGTATTACATCCCGTATGGGTAAAGTAACCGATAAAAACACCGTCAGTGATTTCGGAAAAGAAGAGCAGAAGCGGCAGATTTCAATCAGCACTTCCATTATTCCTCTGGAATGGGAAGGCACGAAGATCAATCTTCTGGATACCCCCGGAAGCTTTGACTTTGTGGGAGAGGTGGAGGAAGCCGTCTCCGCAGCGGATGCAGCCATTATCGTTGTATCCGGTAAGAATGGCATTGAAGTGGGAACGGAAAAGGCCTGGGAGTTATGCGATAAATACAATCTGCCCCGTTTCATTTTTGTTACCGATATGGATATCGACAATGCCTCCTTCAAAAACGTAGTGGAGGAGATGACTGAGAAATACGGCAAGAAGATGGCACCTTTCCATTTCCCCATCCGTGAAAATGAGAAATTTGTGGGCTATGTGAATGTCATTGCCGAGAAGGCCTACCGCTGGGAAGGCAAGGATGCGGTGGAGTGTGAGATTCCGGACTACAGCAAAGAAAACCTTACCCTGTACCGCGATACCTTGATGGAAGCGGTGGCAGAGACCAGTGAAGATATGATGGAACGCTATTTTAACGGAGAGACCTTCTCGGAGGCCGAGATCCGCGCAGCCCTTCGTACCAACGTGGACGAATGTTCCATCGTACCTATGAGCATGGGCTCTTCCGTTCTTTGTCAGGGAGTTTATACCTTACTGGATGATATTGTGAAGTATCTGCCAAGCCCTGAACAGCGCAAATGTGCCGGCGTGAACTTAAAGACCAACGCCATCTTTGAAGCAAACTACGACTTCTCCAAACCGAAGTCAGCCTATATCTTTAAAACCATTGTGGATCCCTTTATCGGTAAATACTCTCTGATTAAGGTGTGCTCCGGTGTTTTTAAAGCAGGAGATGTGATCTATAATAAAGATAAGGACATTGAGGAAACCATCGGCAAGCTGTATATTCTACAGGGAAGCAAGCCCTACGAGGTACCGGAAATCCATGCAGGAGATATCGGAGCCATTGCCAAACTGACGGCAGCCCGCACAGGCAATACCTTATCTACGAAGGCAGTGACCATCCAGTATGGCAAAACAGAGATCAGCGCGCCTTATACCTACATGCGTTACAAAGTACCCAATAAGGCAGATGTGGATAAAGCAGCCCAGTCCTTACAGAAGATGACCCATGAAGATCAGACCTTAAAAGTAGTGAATGATGCGGAAAACCATCAGCTGCTTCTGTACGGAATCAGTGAACAGCATCTGGAAATCGTTGTCAGCAGGCTTTTCAATGAGTATAAGGTTCAGGTGGAATTAAGTAAGCCTAAAGTAGCCTACCGCGAAACCATCCGCAAGAAATCCGATGTGGAATATAAATATAAAAAACAGTCCGGCGGACATGGGCAGTACGGTCATGTCAAAATGCGCTTTGAACCCTCCGGAGATCTGAATGCACCGTATGTGTTTGAACAGGAGGTTGTAGGAGGTGCGGTGCCTAAAAACTACTTCCCGGCAGTGGAAAAGGGAATTCAGGAAGGCGTTCAGAGAGGCCCTCTGGCTGCCTATCCGGTGGTGGGTGTAAAGGCCGTTCTCTACGATGGTTCCTATCATCCGGTGGACTCCTCCGAGATGGCCTTCAAAACCGCTGCACTGCAGGCCTTTAAGAAAGGCTTCATGGAAGCAGGACCGGTTCTGTTGGAGCCGATTGCCACCTTACATGTATTGGTTCCCGATGTCTATACCGGGGATGTGATGGGAGATTTGAACAAACGCCGGGGAAGAGTGTTGGGAATGAATCCCCAGCCCGGTGGCAGGCAGATGATTGAGGCAGAGATCCCCCAGAGCTGTCTTTTCGGTTATTGTACAGATCTGCGCTCCATGACCGGAGGCAGAGGCGAGTACTCCTATGAATTTGCCCGCTATGAGCAGGCTCCCTCCGATGTACAGGAGAAGGAAGTCGCTGCCAGAGCAAGCAAGGTAGCGGAGAACGCAGAAGAATGATATTAATGTGAAATCTTGCTTGTGTTATCCCACTTTCTATATTACACTGTTAGAGAGTGGGAGACACAAGGAGGATTTTTTTATGAGTGAGTACATCATCAGCTGCTGTTCCACAGCAGACCTGCTGGAGCAGCGTTTTATAAATCGGAACATTTCCTATATCTGTTTTCACTATGAATTAGATGGCAGACAGTATATGGATGATCTGGGCAAAAGCATGCCCTTTGATCAATTCTATAAAGCCATGCAGGACGGGGCAGAGACTAAAACCTCCCAGGTGAATGTAGATGAGTTTTGCAGCTACTTTGAGCCTTTCTTAAAAGAGGGAAAAGATATTTTACATGTGACCTTGTCCAGTGGCATTTCCGGCGTATTAAATTCCGCCATGATTGCCAAGGATATGATGGAAGAGAAATACCCGGACCGTAAGGTGTATATCGTGGATTCCCTAAATGCCTCTGCCGGCTATGGCATGATTATGGATAAGCTGGCGGATCTGCGGGATGGGGGAATGTCCGTGGAGGACTTGTACCAGTGGGTAGAAGCACATAAATTAGAAGCACAGGCCTGGTTTTTCTCTACCGATCTCACTTTTTATATCAAAGGCGGAAGAGTTTCCAAGACCTCCGGCTTCGTGGGCGGTATGCTGGGAATCTGTCCCCTGTTGAATGTCAATTCCGAGGGAAAACTGATCCCCCGCAGTAAGATCCGTGGCAAGAATAAAGTGATCCGTACCATTGTGGACCGTATGGAGGAATATGCAGAGGATGGGACAGATTATACCGGGAAGGTATTTATTTCCAATTCAGCCTGCATAGAGGACGCAGAGAGTGTGGCAGCCCTTGTCCGTGAGCGCTTCCCCAAAGTTGGAGAAATTGAGATCAGCAGCGTGGGAACCACCATCGGCAGCCATACCGGTCCTGGTACCGTCGCCCTGTTTTTCTGGGGAAAAGAAAGAACCTTATAATCATTAAAAATCCAGGTAATGGCTACCAATACATTACCTGGATTTTTCTTTAAATCTTTATATTGCGCGGATATGGCTTTTTGACATTGGTCAACCCCAAAAGATAATCCGTACTTGTATTATGATAAGATGCTAATTTAATCAAAATTTCAGTAGGAATATCATTGGTGCCGGTTTCATATTTCGAATAACCTGTTTGCGACATGCCCAAAATAGCGGCCATTTGTGACTGGTTCAGATCCGCGTCTTCACGTAAATCTCTGATACGAGAGTACATAAATATATCAACTCCTTCCCAGTATTATGCGCTAATAAAATAATATCTAATCTAAAACGGGTTACAAACGTATAACCTAAAACAGGTTACATGGAAGGACGTTGAAAAGGCTCTATATAGAAAAAGCCAACTGTGGATCACAGCTGGCTTTTTGGTGTGACTTATTGCATGGAAGTGGAATCCGTCCGTGCCAATTCCTCACCGGTTTCAGTGTTTTTGTAGATGACGGTTGTCACGGCTTCCTCGGCAGGAACACCCAGATAAATCTGGTATTTGTTGCCGATGGTATAAAAGGAAAGCATCAGGGTGGATTCATAGAGATTCGGCTGATCCGAACTTAAAAAAATCGTAAATTCCGATGCGTCTTCATTGACCTGGATATCGGTAATGTCCGGATAGTAGTATTTGTCTGCCAACACAGAGGAAACACTTTCTTCCAATTCTTTTGTAATCTCATTGATCAGTTCAGTGCGGGTATCTCCGTCAATGTGATAGGTGACCATAGGAGCCTGACCTGTATCGGATTCCTCCGTTTCCAGAGAAGAATCCGATTCCTCAGCAGAATCATCAGGAGTTGTCTCCGGAGATAACGGCAGAAGCAGCTCCGCCTCATCCCCTACAAGAGTGGAAGGAATGGTAATGGTTGCATCCGGCAGCTCCGAAACCTCCTCCATTAAATTAACATCTGCCGGTTTGCTTTCTTTCCCACATCCCCCCAAAGCGAATGCTCCAAAGGTAAATAATAAAATTAATGTTGAAATTTTAACACAATTTGCTTTCATGGGCACATTATAACATGAAAAAATCGGTTTATCTAGTCTGAAATAGACTAAGAAAATGTATTTATTCCTTGTAAAATAACGAAAACCAACAATTTTCTAAAAAATATTACAGTTCTGTAACAAATGTTGACTTTTAACCTAAAACGGGTTATAGTTATGTCGAGAATGAAAGGGAAATGTCGGAAAAACAGCAATGAGCCAGAATGAAGCGATCAATTCCAAAAAGAAAAAAAGAAGAAAAAAAAAGAAGAGAACAAGCCGCATCTATAAAGTATTGGGGATTCTTTTAGCCTTATTTGCCAGCATAGCAGCGGTGTTATGTCTGGCTTTTGTTGTGTTATACAAAAGCGGGGAGGCAAGCCTTGCCAACGCAGTGGAGAATAAAGCCCCCACGGCCGGCAGCTTCGATGAGGAAGCGGCAAAGCTTGCAAAGGAGAAGGCCGGACTGGCCACTGTCACCTGGCAGGATGACTGGGTGGCATTAAATGGAAAGGCCTATGAGTATGATGAGGATATTATCAACCTTCTCTTTCTGGGAATTGACCGCTCCGGCTCTATTTCCACAGAAACCGATCTGGATAACTGGGAGGCAGGGCAGGCCGACGCTATTTTCGTCTTATCCATGAATCCCAATAAGAAAACGATTCGCATCGTGGGGATTCCAAGAAACTCCATGGTAGATGTGGATATTTATGACCAGAATGCCAGGGAGATGGAGACTATCCACAATCAGATCTGTCTCCAGTATGGCTACGCCGGAGGTGGCGGGAACGGATTAAATGCCATGAGGGAGGCTTCTTCCAAGCTGCTTTACGATTTACCCATTCATGGTGTTTTTGCCATCGGTTACGATGCGGTTTCCATTATCAATGATAAGGTGGGCGGCGTAACCGTGGATGTGCTGGAGGACATGCCGGAGAAAAACAAAGCCTTTGTGCTTGGGAATACCGTGCATCTCAATGGTTCTATGGCACTACAGTACGTGCGGGAGAGGGACTATTACCAGCTGGGAAGCCCCACCCTGCGGTTGAAACGGCAGAAACAGTATATCACGGCACTGATTCAGGCAGCAAAAGCCTGCGTGAAAGAAAATCCGTTGATTGTGACGGAACTCTACAATTCCATTACTTCTTATATGAATACGGATGTAACTTTGGATGAAGCGGTCTATCTGGTAAGACAGGCTCTGGATTATCAGTTTGACAGCGATTCCTTTTATCTGCTACAGGGAGACGATGTGTCCGTTCCTTTTACCAGAAAGGATGGCACAGAGGACTTCTATGACGACTACTATCTGCGGGAGGATAGTATCCGTCAGACCATGATCGATGCTTTCTACGATGAAGTAAAGCTCGATGTCTATGATCGTTAAATCCGCCAGGATTTGATGATAAATAAAATAAGGAGGTAAAAACCAATGAAAAAGAAAGTTATGGCTATGGCACTGACTGTTGCCCTGACACTGTCCATGAGCATGACCGCTTTTGCTGCAAGTTCTACAACTTCCGGCAATTCCGGCAATTCTTCCGCTGCTGCAGCAGCTCCGGCTGCAACTGCAACGACCACTCCGTCCGTTGACAAAGCAGCTCCGGGACAGGTGGTTAATACCGATACCGTATCTGTAGCAGTTGTTGCTGCTGATGGTACGGTACAGACAACCAACCTGACTGCTTATGTTGCAGCCGCAGAGAAAAATGTAGTATCCCTGGCTGCAGCCAATGAGGACGCAGGTGCCGCTGTTTCTGCACTGATGACTACTCCTGCAACTCCTATGTTCCAGGCTACCGTCAATGCATTAAACGGCAAAGCTGCCATCAACAACTGCGGTACCGTAAAGACCAAGGCTGTTGCAAAAGATGCTTTCGGTAATGTCATTGCTTCTGCAGGAAGCATGAAGGCAAAGGGTGTAACCAATGGTTCCCTTGTAATGCTGATGAGCGTTAATGCCGATGGCACTGTTGAGTTCGTTGAGGGTGTTGTTGATCCTGTTACAGGTGAGATCCTTGGCGCATTCAAAGGAACTCCTAAAACGATCAGTGTTTTAGTATTCGTTCCTGCAGTTTAAGAGACATCTATGAGGGGGCCTGCCCTTGGGACAGGTTCCCTTAAGCTGTGTCAGACAGAAACAAGTAAAAGGGAGAATCGGATCACATGAAGCTGTTTACACAACAGGCTACACTCACATCACCTTCTGTCTCTGTATATGAAAAAGCGGACAGTTCCTCTGCCACCGTAGGACA
>CAKRTZ010000016.1 GCA_934402515.1 uncultured Lachnospiraceae bacterium | reverse complement strand
AATTGACGAATAGTACTCGACTATTCCTCTAATTATTCGCAAGTAAAACTGACAGATAACTAAGAATTATCCTTTATTGATTTCCATTAAATTTCGAGGATGTTTATTCTGAAGAATCTCCCGTTGTTTAGTGTTTGACACATGGGTATAGATTTCAGTTGTATGAATGGAACTGTGCCCGAGCATTTTTTGAATATAACGAATGTCTACATCCTGTTCTAAAAGGAGTGTAGCAAAGGAATGCCGAAACATATGCGGTGAAAGATGCTGTTCAATCCCCGCAAGTTCGGCATAATGGTTTATCATGAGACGGACTGATTGATCGGATAATTGGTGCTGGAGTTTATTTACAAAAAAATAACCAGAAATGGAAATATCTTCTTTAAATGTATCTTGATATAAAATCAGAGCAGAGATTACATCTTGGTTACCAATTTGCAGCATGCGTTCCTTTGCACCTTTTCCATAAATTAGTATAGTATTGCTTTTTAAATCAATATCTTGAGGATGTAGCGAACACAATTCTGAGATACGCATACCGGTAGCAAATAGTAACTCTATAACAGCAATATCTCGAATTCTGCACTTGAGTTGGTAAGCCGATTTTGCATTTCTCTTTTGCTCATATAGTATTGATAGAAATTTTTGAATAGTATGAAATGGAATGGTTTTAGGAAGAAGTTTAGGTTCTCGGAAATGTATATCCAACTTGATGAACGGATTTTCATTTAATAAGTTTCTGTATTCCAGATAGCGAAAAAAGGCTTTTAGGCTGGCAATTTTACGCCTGATTGTTTTGGGTTTGTATTGTTTATGCAATCCGGTGACAAAGAGATCTACTGTATCTTTAGAGAAACATTCCTGTAAATCAAAGGAAAAATTGCAATATTGGTTCAAATCAGTCTTGTATGCTTTTAAAGTTTTGACATCTAGCCGTTTTCGATATCTGCAATATTCCAGATATTCCGTAATGTAATCATTTAAGGTGTTCATAAGTAAGATTCTCCTTTAGTTTTTAATCAATTATGGTCGTTTACTTATGTTTTGTCTATTGATGCACCTGAAGAAGGCACAAAGCTTGCTCACTAAGTGAATTTCAGCTGAATTTTAACTACTTTTATGATAAAATATTTCATGCTATAATGCATTTTAAGGCAATCATAGGAAAATATATGATAAAATGTAATATATAACGTATAAATAGAAATCAGGAGAATCATGCGATGAAGAATGATGGACAGACTATTGAAGAAAAGATAGCGGAAATAGTAAACATAGCAACACGAAATGATTTTTCTGTGAAATACAATACCGTTGCAGATCTGTTCAGCGAAGAGGGAGAAGCTGTAATAGAGGATATTATTCAAAAGCTTCAGCAGGAATATAATATTAAGATAGAGCAGAGCGAGGATGAGGACTATGAGACAGAGAATACAGCAGTAGAGAATTTTGTCCCTGCAGATGTGAATATCTCCCAGCGCCCTATGAATGTATATAATCTCATGGAAAGACTTGAAAATGAGGAAATTGATTTATCACCGGCATTTCAGCGCCAGGCAAATCTATGGTCCTTAGATCAGCAGAGCAGACTGATAGAGTCATTAATGTTGAAAATTCCCATTCCAACTTTTTATTTCAATGCAGCGGACGATGATAAGTGGGTTGTTATAGATGGGCTGCAGAGATTATCTGCTTTTAAAAACTTCCTTGTGGGAAATGAAGATGAATCAGGAAAACGGATTAAGGAATCGCTGAGAGGATTACAGTATTTGGAAGAATTTAATGGTGTTTCCTTTGACGAACTTCCAAGACAATACATGAGAAGGATTAAAGAGACTCCTATTGTTGCATACACGGTAGAAAAAGGAACACCGGAAGGCATTGTATATAATATCTTCCAGAGAATCAATACCGGAGGACTGCAGCTTAGCCCTCAGGAAATCCGTCAGGCACTTTATGGAGGTGTTGCCACAGAATTAATTAAGGAATTGGCCGAGTCAAAGGAATTTCTTGAGGTGACACAACATTCTATTTCTAATAGGAGGATGGCAGATCGAGAATATGTGAACCGGTTTATTGCATTCACAGAACTGGACTACGAAAAAGAGTACGAAGGGAATATCGATGCGTTTTTGATTAAGGCATTAAAAAAGGTTAATGCTTGTAAAGATATAAAAAAGGTGAAACATATAAAAGATACCTTTATCCAGACTATGGATTATAGTAACCGTATTTTTGGAAAGTATGCATTTCGTAAATATAATGAGGAAATGCATAGGGGACCTATCAATAAAGCCTTATTTGAAAGTTGGAGCATGATTTTATCGAAGCTGGATAGAAAGCAGCTGGATAAATTGGTGAGTCAAAGAGAGAGAGTTATTTCCGATTTCGGGGAATTACTTCAAAAACCATCTTTTATTCAGGACTTAAAGGCAGGAGATACGAACTCTGTGACGCGTAGAATAGAGGCAATCCGTAAATTAGTAAAGGAAATATTATGATAACGAAATTGGAACTTAGCAATTTTAAGTGTTTTGAAAACTTTGCATTGGACTTAAAGAATGTGAATGTATTCACAGGAATCAACGGAATGGGGAAATCCACTGTGATACAGTCCCTCTTGCTGTTGGCACAAACTTATTATCAGGACAAAGGGAATAAGGGGCTGATTTTAAATGGAAAGTACGCAGAACTTGGTTTGGCTCAGGATGTTGTTTATGATAAGGCAAAGCAGGATTATTTAAAAATTGGTTTGATGAACGACAGAGAATGTGTATTTACCAATGCGTTTGCATATAAACAGGATATGGATTATTTACCTTTTGAAGGGCAGGCAACATTGAACTTTCCAGAGGAGTTAAACAGCGGACACTTTGTTTATATATCTGCCTACAGAATTAAACCACAGGGTGTTTATGCCGCAATTTCAGAGGAAGAACTGAGAAATAGGGAATTTGGTATTAATGGAGAGTTTGCCTTACAATATCTGGCTTTATATGGGAACGAGGATGTATTAAATGAGAAAGTATTAATTGAAGATTCCCATGGTAATTCATTACTGAATCAGACGAAGATGTGGATGAATCGTATTTCTCCCGGAGTGTCGCCACAGATTAAAACAATGATGGCTAATCGTAGTACGGAATTATCGTTTGATTTTGTAGAGGGTAAAAACAGAACCAATTCTTATAAAAATGTGAATGTTGGATTTGGAATTACTTATGTACTGCCGGTAGTTATTGCCTTCTTAACTGCGAAAGCAGGCGATTTAATTGTTATTGAAAATCCGGAAGCCCATATTCATCCGGCTGGACAAAGAATGCTGGGTGAACTGATTGCACGGGCAGGAGCCGGTGGCGCACAGGTTATGGTAGAAACCCATAGTGAGCACATCGTCAATGGAATACGAATTGAAGTGAAACAGAAAAGAATCAGAAAAGAAAAGGTAAACATATCCTTCTTCTACAAAGATGAGGAAGATGCTTACAAGCATAAATATGAGCGGCTTTACATCAATGATGATGGTAAGATGAGTGACTGGCCGGAAGGCTTTTTTGATGAATGGGAAAAGGCGTTACTGGAGTTAATGGAATAGATAGGGGAACAATATGAAGATTGCCGTAAACGATCTTTCTTTTCGAAAGGGATTTCCATCTAAAAAAGCTGCGCTGGAGGCGATGGAAAGTTTTTGCTTTTTGTTGGAATTTCTAAGAAACGAAAAAATAAGTGGTGTGAAGGTACCGGCAGATATTATCAATAGTCCATACATTCATCTTGGAATGTCAATGGCGGCGGATTGCAAGCTGATGGACATTTTAAAAGAATTGAAAAAACAGAACATGGAAAGATATATGTTTTTGATTACCATTCTTAATCAGTGTGGATCAACAGAAAAGCAGGATGCTACAGAAGAGCAATTCTACTTCATGGGAATGCAGTCAAAACACTGCGCCAGGTATAGAAAAAATTTTTTAATCAGTTTGATGTCTGATGTCGCTTTTGCTCAACCGTTTCTGCAGGGAACAATCAATGGAAGCGAAACAGTTTCCATACGAAATCTTGCGGAAGAATTACATATTTATCAATACTGGGAGGCACTTGGATATCGGGAATATGAACGGAACATAAAACATGGAAATCGTGTATATGCCAGAAAGACTGGAATGTTAGTAGGACAGGCACCTAAAACAGATGAAGCAGGGCAAAAGCTGCTGAATATGTCCATTTCATTTAAAGGAAAGCTGTATTCGCTTGATATAGAAGACAAGGAAGCGATTTATGAGTTCCCAAATACAGAAAAAAATATATTTCATGGATTTAAAAGAGAGGATCTTGCACCAGACATTCAGAGCAAGATAAGAGAAATATGGAAACAAAAAAACTACGCAAATTTTTTATAATATTAATCGCAGCCGGTTGCTGCTTTACCATTTTTTATCTGATTTTGACCGGAAATGCCAATCAGGTTTATACGGATATTGTAAATGAACATACAGCACAGGATGCCAGCAACAAGACTGCAGAGAGGAATCTATTTTACATTTTGTCTCTGGTCGGTGGGGGACTTTATACGGCTTATTTTTTCTGGGTACAGAGGAAGTACGGACGAGAAAAGCAGCAACTGGAAGCTTCCGGCAGGACGAGCTATTTAGGATTGGCAGTACTTCTACTGACCGGCTTCTATTATCTGATCTGGCAGGGCACAAATCCCCTGCTTCTGTTGGCGTCTCTATATTTTCTGCTTGTTTTGCTCGTGGAGAGAGAATTAGCCTCCACCGGACTTGCTTTCTTTTTTCTCAGCACCTATGCCATTATGGCCTTGCATCGGTTATATGTAACGCTGGGGGGAATGAAAGGGAGTAATTTTGTGGCAGTAGCGGCACTGGCGTTCACCATCAGCTGCCTACTTTTATTCTTACAGAAGCGGGCGATAGTTTTTCAACGGGGAATACTGATTTGCCAGCTGTTTATTCCTTTTGCCCTGTTATTATACACAGCTTCCGGATACCTGTATCAGGGAGAATCCATGGAACTCCCGGTTCCTTTGCAAGTCCGTGTATTGATTTATGGATTGATTGTGGCTTTCATAGGAGAAGCTGCATGGAAACTGAAAAACTGCTGGAAGGAAGCAGCTCGGACAGGGAGCATTCTCACCTATGGAGCCTGTGTTTCCATCATGGCATTGAACCGGTTTAGCGGAAATGGTGCGATCATATCTACGGACTTACATCATCCCATGGAGGATATTGTTGGGTATTCCCAGGTTTTTGAACTGGGACAGAAGCTGTTTTCCGAGTATATTCCGGTTTCCGGTATGTATTCGTTGGTACATGGTTTTCTGTTCAAAGTGTTCGGACATGGACAGCTGGCAAATTACGCAGTGGCGCAGAATGTCTTTTATTTATTGGTGATTCTGGCAGTGGTGTTTTTGTTGAAAGTGCAGCTAAAAGATGAAATCGTCTTACTGATTTCCTTACTGCTGATGGTGCCGGATTACAACCGGATTATCTTTATTATTCCGGTAATGCTGCTGTTATCCTGGCCGAAGCTGATTGAGAGAAAGAATTTGTGGCTGAAAGTATGGTTCTTGACCAGTCTGGTGCAGGGACTGTATTATCCGGTTTTTGGTGCCGCGGTATGTCTGGGATTTCTGCCCTTGGCTATCCGGCAGATTGCTTCTCTTGTAAAAACCGGAGAATTAAAGCAGCTGGTGAGAAAACCCAGCTTCTGGATTTGGTGGGGCGTATGTGTACTCCCAGCAGTGTTGTGTATACCTTTACTGCTAGGAACACTGCGCCATACTCTGGCAATGAGCGGACAGACCATTTATGCAGATGGATTGGCAAGATTTGGACAGGGGGTAGCATCCGGCTTTTTGCCCTATGTGCAATCTCAGACCCTGCGGCTGGTTTTGTATTACCTGATGTCCTTTTGCGTGATTCCCATGGTCTTCTGGCTGGCAATTGCTTTGAGCCTTAAACTGGGAGTGATTCATCTGGAACAGAAAAAGCTAGTCATCGGTGATGGCATAGCCGCGGGACTTTCTTTGTCAGTTGGCATTGTTTTATTGATTTCTTTAAGTTATACTGTGGTGCGGCTGGATTCGGACAGTATTTATGCCAGAAGCGTTGGAGTGATCTATGCTGTCTTTGTGATGCTTATGGTATTGCTGTGGAGATATCTGCAGACGGCTAGTTTGAAATATGGGTTATTAGGTTTTTCCGTGTTCCTGCTGACTCTGGCAGGAGGTAGTGGTATTGGAATCCTAAATGAGAACGGGCAGCTGCAAAGCAGATACGTGGTTCCGGAAGGCTACACTCTGGTTTCTGATTCGGAAATAGAACATTTGGGTACCGGTTTTATAGAGAATGGAATGTATGAATCCGTGCAGGACAATTATGAGAGAGCATCGACATTAAGTGACGAGAATTCTTATATAGGAATCTATTCTCAATTTGGTGATTATTATCTGAGCAATGTGAAAGCAGATTCTGTTGTGGAAATCAATACGGTGCGTGGATATGAGGCAGCAAAGGAGTCCATTGAATTATTTCGGAAGAATTACACCATCATCGGTAGCAAGTTGGATCCCTTTGATAACTACTATTATTACCACTGGCTGGTTTGTTCCGGGGACTATGTTTACGATGGGGAAACCGGCTGTATGGTGCCTAATGTGGCGGATTTTCCGGCAGAAATGGTGCGAGAATTAAATAAAAATCTGGAAAAAGGCTGGAACGGCTATTCTCTGGGACGTTCCTCCAGTTCCATGGGCTTGTCCATGGATTCTTTATCTGCTATCTTTACAGAGGTGGAAACAGAGTATCAGGAATCGGTGCAGGGTAATATTTACCGGGTTGATTTTGATGCACCGGTGGATGGAAACCAGGCTGATTTTATCTATGTGGAATTTAAGGATATGGATCAGAATTTCCAATACATCTTGAGAGATTCGGAGGATGTATATGAAGGAAATGGTTTCCTGCGCCTTTTGATGCAAAAGGATTATAATCCAGGGCTGTATGTGGAAACGCTGTGGGCAGATGACAATGGCGAAGAGCATTATATGGACTGCGATATGGGGCAGGGAAAGCTGCTGATTCCCCTTGGTGCCGGTCGGCAGTGGTTACTAAATGAACATAGTTATTTGAACATCTATGCATGTCGTGGAGATGAAATCGTAGAACTGCCGGAAGTGGCAGAAGTGAAATTCCTGAAATTACGGGAGGCATATTAGAAATGAACACAAAAACCTTATTATTTATTCCCATGTACAACTGCGAGAAACAGATTACCAGAGTCTTGGGACAGCTGACTGATGAGGTGTGTCAGCTCCTGGATGAAGTGGTTGTTATTAACAATAGAAGTACGGATCATGGCGAAAAGGCAGTCATGGACTATCTGGACAATCATGCTTTACCCATCAAGGTTTCTCTGCTGAGAAACGATGACAACTATGGCCTGGGAGGTTCTCACAAGGTCGCCTTTCAGTATGCGGTGAAAAATGGCTTTGACTATGTGATCACTTTGCATGGAGATGACCAGGGCGATATTTCCAACATTGTGCCCTATCTGAAAAACGGACAGGCTTATCAATACGATTGTTTCCTGGGAGCCCGTTTCATGAAAGGGGCGAAACTGGAGGGCTACTCCAGGTTCAGAACCTTTGGAAACAAGGTGTATGATTTGCTGTTTTCCATAGGCTGTGGTCGAATGATATATGATTTAGGATCTGGGTTGAACCTGTATAGGGTGGATATTTTAAAGGATAATTTCTATCTCCGTTACAAGGATAACCTGATGTTCAATTACTGTATGATTCTGGGTTCCTCCTATTATAAACACAACTATCAGTTTTTCCCTATTATCTGGAGGGAAGATGATCAGGTATCTAATGTGAAGATGGTGAACCAGGCAATTACGGTTCTGAAACTGTTAGGCAGTTACATGGTGAACCGGAAGAAGTTTGTTGCAGAAGAACACAGAGATAAGCCTGTGGAGCAGTATACGGCACAGATACTATATACCAATATGGAATAACGGATATGGGAAAGAAAAGCAAAGCAAGATATAATTGGATAAACATTGTGGTTTTGTTACTGGGTACTCTGTGGTTCCTGGCAAATTATTGGGATGGTTATACTCTTTTTCAAGAGGATTCTCTGACAGGACTGTTACTGTTGTTAGGGACTGTAGTGGTGGTTCATGGGATCAAAGCGGTCAGGCTTTATTTGGCTCTGTTTGATACAGGAATCAGCTTTTCGGAGCACATTAAGATTTATTGCAAGGTGACACCAATCAGCGTGGTCCTTCCCTTAAAGGCAGGGGAACTTTTCCGAATGTACGGCTATGGACATGTGATCGGAAATTATTTAAAAGGGATTGTGATTATTCTTTTGGATCGGTTTATGGATACCCTGGCATTGGTCACGGTATTTGGTGGCATCTGGCTGTTGGGAGGAGAAAAGCTTCCCTTGTTTTTGGCACTGTTGATGGCTTTTATGCTGGTGATCTTAGCATTTTATCTGTTGTTTCCGGAACTGTATCGGTTCTGGAACAAATACCTTCTTCATCTGACTGCAACCAGAGGAAATATGGCAGTGTTGAAGCTGTTGGAATCCTTCAACAGCGTGTATGGTGAAGTAAAAGCTACCGTCAGAGGACGGGGAATCATGCTGTATATTCTTTCCCTGCTTGCATGGGGAGTGGAGATTGGCAGTGTGGTATTGCTTGGCAGACTGGAGAGTGATGGAAATGTTGGTTCGCTGGTAGCGGAGTATCTCACATCAGCAATGACGGGGCATCCTACGGAGCAGATGCTGAAGTTTATTTATCTAAGTGTCTGGAGTCTGCTGCTTGCATATGGAATCATCAAACTGGTAGTTTTAGGGGAAAAGAGGAGTGGAAATGAACATCGTAGTCGTATATGATGATACAGGGAAAAAAAGCGAGGTCATAGCGGACATTATCGGGGATCGCGGCTTTGCAGATGTGGTTGTAAAAAAGAGAAAACTGGAAGATTATTATATCGAAAACTTCCGGAAACTCTATCCGGGGCTCATCTGGAAGAAAATTCGTTCCCCTTATGAATATGGCCAATTAGAAAAAGAATTCCAGAATTATAATGGAGAAGATACGAAGGTCATTCACTGCTTTTCCAATTATATTTTTTCTGATTGGGAAAAAGCCGCTCTTTCTTTGAGAAAAATAGAGTATGTCAAGGCTCCTTACAAGGCAGTCAGTGACAGAAAGATAGTGGCAGCCCTGTTTCCTGATTCGGAAACCTATCAAAGCTTCTGCAAGAATGTGGCAGCCGGGGCAAAAGCCTGGGATGTGGCGAGAGAACTGCCGGAGTCTTTCCCGATAGAAGGATTCATGGATATCGGTGTGGTAGGCAATTTCATTCAATGTGTGGCAGGAAACTTTGAATCCCGGTATTTCAATTCTTTAAAAGGTGACGAGTATACACTGGTGAAAACCTCTTCCGATAAGAAGAAAATCAAGGCGGAATATACTTTCTATCAACTGCTTCCTGAGGACATGAAATTCTGGTTTGTCGCTCCTTTTCATTATCAGGAGACGGAAAATGCAGCCAGCTATACCATGGAACGGTTACATATGACCGACTTATCCGTGAAATGGGTACATGGTGTGATGGATGAGGAAGAATTTGACCAGCTGATGGATAAGTACTTCTTCTTTTTCAACAGCCGTCATTCCAGAAAATGTACGGAGGAAGAATATTCCCGACTGGCCGATGAACTGTATGGAAAGAAGATCAATAAACGGGTTGCCATGCTGAAAGAACTGCCGGAGTACGGGAAAATTTCCAAAATACTGGAGATGACGGAAGGCGGGGATATTGATACACTGGTAGAAAAATATTTTGCATTAAAGGCAAAAATCGAAGCGAGAGTGAATTACCCGCTTGTAAGCGTGATTGGACATGGAGATCCTTGTTTTTCCAACACAATTTATAATAAATCCACACAAACCCTGAAATTTATCGATCCCAAAGGGGCGTTGACGGAAGAAGAACTGTGGACGAATCCCTATTATGATATTGCGAAACTCAGCCATTCCGTATGTGGTCGCTATGATTTTCTGAATAATGAATTATTTGAAATATATTTGGACAAGCACCTGAATTATCAATTGGAGATTCCCTTTGACGCGTCGAAATACGTGAACATTTTCCGAAAGAAAGTGGAAGAGAATGGTTTCGATTATCTTTCTGTGCGTCTGTATGAAGCATCCCTGTTCCTGTCCATGCTTCCCCTGCATATAGACAGTCCCTATAAGGTGGCAGGCTTTATTTTAAATGCGAAAAATATTTTGGAGGAGATAGAAAAAGATGTATAAAGACTATTCATTTGTATTTGATATTGACGGCACACTCTGTCCGATAAAGAAGAAGGACGAGAAATACGAGGATTTGGTGCCCTATCCCAATGTCATCGAAAAACTCCGTTATTATAAAGAGAACGGTGCAAGAATCATCCTGTATACTTCCCGTAATATGAATACTTATAATGGAAATCTGGGACTGATTAACAAACATACGGCAGCAGTGTTGACAGCGTGGCTGGAAAAGTGGGAGATTCCTTACGATGAGATCGTATACGGAAAGGTATGGCCGGGACATAAAGGCTTTTATGTGGATGACAGAACCATCCGCCCGGATGAATTTATGAAGTATACACCGGAAGAACTGGAAAAAATCTGTGAACAGTCCAGACAAAGCATCGGAGAATAGTGCCATGAAGAATAAAATAGATGTTGTAATTACCATGGGAGGGTTAGGTTCCCGCTTCCGGAAAGCGGGCTATACCGTGCCCAAATATATGATAGAGGCAAAGGGCAAGACCTTGTTTGAGTGGTCGATGATTAGTCTGGATGGATATAAAAAGGATGTAAACCAGTACATTTTCATCGCAATGAAAGAGGAAGGTATCGATATTGAAGGTTTTATTAAAGGGAAATGCCAGGAACTGGAAATTGTGAATTACCATCTGATTTTATTAGACTATCTCACCGATGGACAGGCGACCACAGCGACTCTGGCAGAAAAGTATTGGAACCAAGAGCATGCATTGCTTATCTATAACATTGATACCTATGTGGAACCGGGACAGATGAACAGCGAGGAATTGAAGGGAGATGGATTTATCCCCTGCTTTAAGGCGGAGGGAGACCATTGGAGTTTCGTGCGTCTGGATGACCAGGGAAGAGTGGTAGAAATTAAGGAAAAACAGCGAATTTCTGACCACTGCACACTGGGAGCTTACTATTTCAAAACCTGTGGGTTGTATAAGAAATTATATGATGAGTATTACAGTGAGGAGAAGAACCTGGTAAAAGGGGAAAAATATGTTGCCCCTTTATATGATTATCTTCTTTCCAAGGGAGGAGAGATTTATATTTCCGATATTGCCCCGGAAAGGGTACATGTGTTGGGAACACCGGAAGAGTTGGAGTATTTTTTGGAGCATTAAGAAATCCCGTATGGAGTCTGAAGGACTTCATACGGGATTTTTGTATCTCAGTATTTTCTTACATAAGTTCCGTTTGTGTCAACATAGAAGTTTGCAGTCTCATCGACACTTCCGAGGTAACGGTTTACCACAACAATCTGTAAATCGGGCTGTGAGCCTGCATCCGGAAATTCTAGATAATTATAGTCATTGGAAAGAACGGTCAGCTTAGGGACATTGTTGGTAATGGAATAATTGACATTGCCAAAGGTGGTACTGAGTTCACCCCAATCGTTACCGGTTATGGTCTGCCAGCAGGCTGGCCATCCATTATCTATGACGGCAAAGTAGTTAGACATGTCCTGCGTAGCAACGGGCAGAAGGGTTAAATCTTCATAATTGGACAGCTTAGCAATTTGTTCCATAAGTCCTGTATCGGAATATACGGAACTTCCATCCTTGATTTGAATACAGTAACTCAAACAACGGTCATTCAGGGTGGACAGATAATCAGACAAATCTGCAGTAGCTGAAAGGGTCTTAATTTTTTCCTCCGCATATTCGGAGAAATCATTTGTTACATACCAGATAGTTGAATGGTTTTTTTGTCCCAGCTGCTTGTAGGTGTAAAGTTGGGGACAAATAGCCAACAATTCATCAATTACTCTTGATGCATCCACATCCACCGTATATAAAATATATTCATCTTTAGAACGCAATTCCTCCATATTTTCCAGTGTACTTAAATCATCCTGAAAGTATGTGACACTGCTAAGGGAACTTACCTCCACATAGTCCGTAAAGATTTTAGATGTAAAATTGTCACTTACATATAAGCAATCTAAGTCAGAATAGGTTTCCAGTGTGGCATCTAAAGTTTCGTAATCTTTGAAAAAGTATTCCCAGTAGGCGTTCTTCCAGGATAGGACAGATATTACAGCAAGCATTACACAGAAGACCGGGAAAATACATTCTGAAATATTACAGAATAATTTGCAGAAAAGGACATAAATCCCGTAGATTCCCCAGATTAGTACCAGGGCATAAATAGGATAAATGTAACGGTCTGCAATTAAAACAGCAATTTTGCATACCAGCAGAAAGTAAAAAATGGAGGGTAAAATAACTAAACTCCAACTTCCAGCTTTATGCTTGTCCCAGTTTTCTTTAAACTTCTGTGTACTGAACTGATACACTGCAAAAAACAGAATCAGGAACAGTAAAAAGAGCAGGCATTGTCCAAATAAACGGTTATAAATGATTTCAAAATATACTTTTAAATTATCCCAATAGTCTGCAAGCCCGGCATGAAGATTCTGAAAGGATTCCCGTCCTCTGTCACTGCTGTCACTGAAGATATGGGTCAACATGGCAGGAAATGTCAGTATGCTGACAACAGCGGAAATTCCCATGCAGGCCATATACTTAATGACAGCAAGCCATTTGCGTGCACATAAGAGTAAAATACAATAGATGGCACTGATAAAAAACAGGTAAATAAAGAAGTAGTAGTGTGTAAGAGCACCCAGAATGGTGAGTAATGTTAAAAGCCCGTAAAACCTCCGGGTTTCCTGATTGCGGTAGCGGACAATGAGATAGGTAAGGCAGGTAACTTCAAACATCAGAACAATGTACATTCTCAAAAAAGTAATTGTGGAGAGGATGCCAAAAGATGCCATAAAAAAGAAAGTAAATACACTGATAAAAGATTCCGGACATTCCAGCACGCGGAGGAGTTTTCTGGAAATCCATAAAACAAGCAACATAAAAATAATGTTAATACTTCCGGCAATCCATTTTGAGGCACTGCCTTTAAATAGGAAGGAGATCAGATAAATCATACAATAGTACAGTGGTGGATGGACATCATTCGCCTGGTTCGCCCAGATATGAGAGAAATCAAAAGGAGATTGGGCTGCCATATAGTCTGTATACGCTGTGGAGGCAGGACTATAGGTATGGGGTGCCAACTGGATATCCATCCCAATACCGGTTGTGTTATTGGCAAGACCGTAAGTATAAATTTCGTCCACATGGTAATTGTGCTTAAAGGACAATGTGATAATCATAATGCAGGCAAAGAGAAAATAAGGAAACATTGCCTTGAAATAAGGATAAATCTTTTCTTTCATAAATATTGTAAACTCCATTAAACAATTTGATATTATACACTATAGCGCATGTTCTGGTGCTTTTCAATAAAATGATTATGAAGTATAATGAACACATATATTCAATAAGCGTGAAAATTTATTGTAGAAAGAGTTTAAGGACAAAAGGTATCAAAATGTATATAGCGCCATGGAAAAACAAGAGTAAAAATATGTGGAGACGGCTGCAGGAAAACTGGATATATTTATTTCTTTTTGTCCTTATTTGCTTTACCCACTGCTATAAGTTGACTTCCATACCAAATGGAATCAATGTGGATGAAGCAGGAATATATTATGATTCCTGGAACTTGTTACATTATGGAATTGACAGACATCAGAACTCATGGCCGCTGTATTTGGAAAACTATGGAGGTGGCATGAGTATTCTTTATGTTTATATGCTGATTCCTCTTGTATATTTGTTCGGACCATCTTTACTTATTGTACGTATTCCGATTGTGATTTCTACCTTGCTGACCGCGATATATGGTTTGAAAATTATACAATTAAGAAAATTTGATAATAAGTGGTTGGGATATGCCTTTTTATTTGCAATGGGAGTGATGCCGATTTTTGTTGTGATGTTCCGGTTTGCCTTGGACTGTAATTTAATGTTAGGAGTTTCCACCATCTTTTTATACTATTTTCTGAAGGCGATTGAAACAGGTAAAAGCAGAAATTATATCTTAGCTGGTTTCTGTGGAGGAGTTCTCCTCTATACTTATATTTTAAGTCATATCGTGTTGCCAGTATTTCTAATGTTTGAGGTTATCTTTTTAATAATTCATAAAAGATTTGACTTGAAAAAATGGATACTTATGGCGGTGCCGATGGGTGTGTTGGCATTTCCACTAATCTGGATTCATATAATAAACCTTTTTGACCTTGAACAGAGAAAACTGGGTGTTTTTACTCTGACCAAATTGGCATCCTATTCTGGTAGAACAGGGCAGCTTTCCATTGCAAACATGTTTCGTTCAATTCCAGAAGTTTTCAAATGCATGTTCCTACATGATGCAGAAAGATATGATACGGTTGAACGGTTTACTACCATGTTTGGCTTTTCTGTGGTGCTTGCAGTGCTGGGAATATTTGTTTCTGTGAGAAATTGTAAAAAAGATGAAGCCAACATAGTTACTCCTGCCATTTTATTTTGGTTTCTTGCAGAGTTCCTCATGGGATGTTTGCAAGGAACAACAGGATTGACATCTTACAAGATTAATGCAATTTTCTTTGCACTTTTGTTTATTGAACTAGAGGAATTTAATCAAATCGTATTATGGGTTCAGGCAAAAGGAAAATATTGTCGGATAATAATAGGATTGTTTTTCATATATTATATAGGTATGGGAGTCGGATTTTTGAAGTATTACTTCTTTGATTATGTAACCGACACCTATCCTATCTATTTAATGGCGGGAGATATGAGGGCAGCAGCAGAATGTGCCGAAATGATTTCCAGTGAAGAACAGGATATATATATTGGATATGTGCATCAAGCACAGATGTATTATACGATTGCTAAATTGCCGTCACCTTATGAACAAACTTTTTCCTCAAATGAATATGGGAAAGTTCACTATTATTTACCGGATGTCATTGACTATACCGCGACATACATTGTCCGAAATACAGAATCAGACTATCTGGAACAGTTGAGAAATTTATGCTTTGAAGAAAAAATATGTGGAGAGTATAGTGTATTTTGGAATGATTGGGGGAGTTATACAGAAGTAAAACAGGAAATTAACTATACAGTAGATAATCTGGATGTGGCGGAAGACGGAAGGGTCACTTTTGGGGGATGGAGCCTGAATCCGGTTACAGGACTTCCCTGGCAGATGATTCTGTTAGAGTCAGAAAATATGACATATAGTTCGGTGAAAAATCAGAGAACGGATGTGTCTGCCGTAGTTGGCACTTCTCTGGTAGATGATTGTGGTTATATCTTTCGGATTCCAACAGGAGTAGATGACAATGCGGAGATTATTTTTGTAGATGCAGAAAACAAACTGATTTATAAGCAAAAGTTGGAGTTGCCTAATGAGTGATAGAACAAAAAATATCATACAGAGATTTTTTATGGTTATTTTGGCACTTGGATTTTTCTTCGGCTTAGGAAAAAACGGATACATTCTGGATGGGGATACGGCAAGCTATGTTAATTTCAATTTTAGCAGGGAGCCTTTGTATCCTATCTTTCTTTGGATTTTTCGTAGCACTTTCGGAGAGAATCGCTATTTTACGGTAGTCTGGATTTTTCAGGGGCTGTTTGCGGCGTTTACCACCTGTTTTCTGACAGACTTTCTGGCAAGGGAATTTAAATTGAAGACAGGACTGCGGTATTTGATATTATTGCTGACCTTTGTACCCTATATTTTTGACCTGATTGGGTACTTTCCCTTGTATTTGCGGACAAATTATATTTTGACAGAGGGAATTTCCTATACCTTATATTATTGGTTTATCTATTTTTTGCTGTGTTTACTTTGGAAGCAAAGAAAAAGAGATATTGTGGGAGCGGGAGTGTTGGCCTTTCTCCTTAATATGCTCAGAAGTCAGATGCTGATCGTCTATGCCATGCTGGGATTGGTAATTGTCTATTTACTGATTCGCAAAAATAAAAAGATTGCTCTGCAGACCCTGGTGGTAGTATTTGTTTCCTTTTTGTTCTTTTCTTCGGGAAAGAAATGGTATACCTATGAAACTTCCGGCAGTGTGGACGGAAATTATATGAATCAGCTTACCATGCTTTCCAATATGCTTTTCTATTCCGATGAAGATGCCTGGAAATATTATACGGAGGAAGATTTGCAGATTTTTTATCAGCAGACTTATCAGCTGATGGTGGAAGAAAAGGCAAACTATCAATTTTATCAGGGTATTTTAGAGACCGGGGATGCGGTGCATGAATACCATGATGAAATCAAATATAATCTGCTGGCAGAAGTGCTGGAAGAATATCGCCATTATGAAGGAGCCTTTGCACCACTGGAAGGTAAGTATGTAGTACTGAAAAATAAAGACCTGATGAAAGCCCTGTTAATGCCTCTTTGGAAAAACAATAGGGGTCATTGGATCTACGGGGCAATTTGTCAGTTGCCCAAAGGCTTTATGCGTTCCGTATTTATTTCCAGTAATTCTCTGATCGCAGTGTGCATCTTGTACTGCCTGCTGGTGTATGCCCTGGCGATTTGGATGGCAGTCCGTGGAATGGTACATGGAAAATGGGAGAAGAGTGCAACCTTAATGCTCTGTGTACTCTTATTGATCGCCATGAATGTAGGCGGCATTGCACTGACAATTTTTGCAGTGAAGAGGTACATGACTTATAACACAGGATTGTTTTATATTTCACTTATTTTATGTTTGAAACAATATAAAGAATGGAAATTATCGGAAAGGCAAGGGGCAGATGACACCGGAAACAGCGTTCAATAAGTTATATAAGGGAATAAAAAAGGAGTGGAAGATTGCCTTTGGCAGTACCGTTTTGATCGGTCTGCTGGCACATGGGTACAAGTTTATGAACAATCTTCCAAACTGGGATTCCCTGATGGACTACTATTATCCCACACACAACATGATCCACCAGGGGAGACAGTTTCAGTTTCTTCCCGCTTCGTTCCGTGGATTTGCGGATTTGCCCTGGGTGATAGGATTACTGTCACTACTTTATATGGGAATAGCAGCGGTGCTTCTGGTCGAAATTTTGGAAATGCATGACACGCTTTCCATTATTATTGCCACGGGACTCATTGCAGTATCCCCCACGATTATCAGTCATTGGGGCTTTATGTTTACGGCAGACTGCTATTTCTTTGGATACTTACTGGCAGTCCTGGCAGTATATCTTACGATTCAAAAAAGATATGGATGGGTCGTGGGGGGAATCTGTCTGGGTGTGAGCATGGGAATTTACCAGGCGGGTCTTCCCTTGGCAATGGCACTGATTTTATTATGGATGATCAAAGAAATCAGCAGTTCCTTCTGGAAAAAGGTGGGAAGTTTTTTCTTAATGGGAATTACGGCTGCAGTGGTGTATAGCGGAACCTTGAGGGTGATGTTGGGCTTGGAACAACAGACACTGGATGGACACCAGGGAATGGGCTCTCTGCATATACCGGGAATCCGGGAGATCTTTCATGCAATGATGAACTCTTATATAGACACGGTCTATTATTTTGTGGGTTCTCTTTCTGATTTGTCGTTTTACGGAATTTTAAACATGCTATGTATGCTGGCATTGGTAATCCTATTGGTAAGATATGCTCGTAATACAGGAATCTTTCACCAGCCGGGGAAAGTGTTGGTATTCCTTCTTTGTCTGGCACTTTATCCCTGTGTAAGTCATTTGTTTTACTTTGTAACGGATGATATTTTCTATCATTCATTGATGCAGTTTCCCCTTGTGCTGCTCTATGTGCTTTTGTTCTGGCTTTACGAAAGGGATGAACAGAAAAAGTCATGGCTTTCCTGGGGAACGGTAATTTCTGCGCTGTTTCTGATGGGAACCCTGATTGTCACAGCCAACCAGGCCTATCGGGCAGAGACACTGAGCTATGAAAAGACTTATGCCATGGTGAATCGCATTGTGGACCGGATGGAGCAGCTGCCGGAATATGAGGAAGCAAAAGAGATTGCAGTAGTAGGTTATTGGGAGCAGGCGGGAGAGTCGATCTACGGTACAAGCCCGGCACTGGCCGGTTATACGGACAGTTTCTTCATTACCCACCAGAAGCATGTGGTAGCGATGCTCAACGAATATTTTGGGGTGGAACTGCAGGGAGTCAGTGATGAGGAACTGGAACGGATCAGTGACTTACCGGAGGTACAGGAGATGCCGGTATGGCCTAAAGCAGAGTCTGTGATGCAGACAGGGGATATGATTATATTAAAATTAGGGGAAAACTAGACAACATCCCCTGTTTCATTGCCAAAGAAAATAGATTGTAGTAAAGTATACAAGAGGTGAAGAGGATGAAAAACAAAAAATGGGTGAAATTTGGGTCAGCCTTTTTAGTTTCCTTTCTTCTGATGTTTATGCTGTTGATTTTTGGACCGGCGGAGATCTTTTTCTCCAACAGTGCAGAGTTTGAATTCCTATATCAGGAATTTGCCGGTTATCTGGTGGCATTTGCATTGGCAGGAACCATTGGCCTGACTGTGGTGACCGGCTTATTGCCGGATAAGATTTATCGTGTTGTACTTTCCCTTTTATTTGCTGTATCACTGGGTGGCTATATCCAGGTGATGTTTTTAAATAAGGGTTTGGATTTGCTGGGACTTAACCCGGAAGGGTACCAGGTGCCGGTGCAGAGACAGATTGGAAACCTGTTGATCTGGGTTGCTATTGCTGGGGTGATTCTGGTTCTGGCGTTTGCAGCGGGGGATCTTTGGAAGAAATTGATTCCGGGACTGTCAGCCTTTTTATTATGTATTCAGGTCGTGGCTCTTGTTTCCCTGACTTTGACAGCAGATGAGGGTGCCTATAAACGACCGGATGGAAGCTGGCACCTTTCCGGAGAAGAGCAGTATGTAGTTTCCGGCAAGGAAAATGTCATTGTCTTTGTTTTGGACTGGTTCAGCAATCAGTATGTGGATTCCGTGAAAAAAGCCTATCCTGATGCCTTTGATTGTCTCAGTGATTTTACATATTACAGCAACATGGATTGTGGATACTTTGGCACATTCCCGTCCCTGAATCATATGTTTACCGGCACCGATGTGGATTCCCAGATTACTATTAATGAGTGGTGTCAGGAGTGCTGGAACGGGGAGAAGGCAACCGCTTTCTATACGGGACTGGCAGACAGAAACTATAAGGCCAATGTTTATACACCGGACACCAATATTCTCTGCGGAACCAATGATGTAGGACTGCTTCAGGGAAAACTGTCCAATGTGGTGAACTCCTCCCAGGATGTGGAAATCAGACATAAATTACTCTGCCGTACCATGGCGAAAATGTCCGGGTACCGTTTTTCCCCGGAGGTATTGAAACCTTCTTTTTATACAGATATGAATGAGTATGCCAATGTGGTTGTGGCAAAGGATAATCCCATCCAGCATGATAATTATGCCTTTTATGATGGATTGAAGGCACAGGGGCTGACAGTGGACAACTCTTCCAATTATTTTATCGTGCAGCACCTCATGGGAACCCATCTTTACGACACAGATGCCGAGGGACATTACAAAGAGGATGTGACCATGGAAGAGACAGCCCGTGGCTGCATGACCATCGTAAACGATTATCTGCAGCAATTAAAAGATGCGGGGGTGTATGATGATGCCACCATTATTGTTACCGCAGACCACGGTGGTTATTATGATTCCCAGGTGATTTTCTTTATCAAAGAACCGGGAGAGCAGCATGAGGAATCTCCGGTGACGGATGCACCGGTTTCTTTCTGTGAATTGCTTCCCACCCTTGCGGAGGCGGCAGGACTGGAGAGTTCCGAGTATGGTCAGACCATTTATGACTTTAAAGCGGGAGAAAAAAGAGAGAGAACAGTCTGGCTGCGGGGAAATGATCCTGCTTATCCTGCAGTGCCCAATTACTATAGTGGAAATACCAGTTCTTACAATGTGTATTTCGGCTACACCTATACGGGTGATGCCCAGGATTTGTTTAAAGCATTAGAGAAAGATCCCAGTTGTACTGTGGGAATGAAAGATTCTTATTTTTAGATTGAAAATCAAAGACTGGAAACCCCAAATTGCAAAATTATGCTATATGTTGTAGAATACCAAAGGCATATAGTTTATCAGTACAGGAGCACAAGAGATGCGAAAAACGATGTGGATAAAGAGTGACAAGATATTTCTCATAATATTTTTGCTAATGTTTATGTTATTGATTTTTGGTCCGGCAGAGATATTTTTTGCCAATAGCGTCGAATTTCCCTTTTTGTATCAGGAGTTTGCAATTTATTTGTTTCTTTTTGCAGTTACGGGGGCGGTTTTGCTAACAATACTAATTAGTTTGTTACCCGAAAAGGGACAGCGCATTTTCCTTTCTATCATTTCTGCAATTAGCATTGCGGGTTATGTGCAGGTAATGTTTTTGAATAAGGGACTGGATTTGCTTGGACTGAATCCGGATGGGTATCAAGTCGACACTGTTAGAAAAATTACAAATTTGCTGATTTGGTTAGCCACTATAGGTATATGCTTGCTATTAGCTTTTTTGCGAAAAGAACTTTGGACAAAAATCATAGTAGGGGTGTCTGCATTCTTACTGGTAATCCAGTTAGTGGCATTCGTATCTTTAATGGTTACGGCAGACCCTGGCGCATATAAGAGAAATGAGGGGTGGAGACTTTCAGGGGCAGAGCAGTATACGGTTTCCAGTAAGGAGAACGTTATTGTGTTTGTTCTTGATTATTTCAGTAATAAGTATGTAGCGCCCACAAAAGCTATATATCCGGATGCTTTTGACTGTCTTCATGATTTTACTTACTATAATAATATGGACTGTGTTTATTTTGGAACATATCCATCCTTAAACCACATGTTGACAGGAGAGGAATTGGATCTGTCCGTGACAACCAATGAGTGGTGTAAAAAGTGTTGGAATTCTCAGAATGCAGAAAATTTTTATAGTGGGTTAGCTGATAGAAACTATAAAGTGAATGTGTATACTCCAGACAGTACAATCTTATGCGGAACAAATGGTGTTGAAATACTTCAAGATAAAATTTCAAACGCGGTAGACTCTGCACAAGAGGTAGAGGTTAGACATAAAATGCTTTGCAGGACAATAACAAAGATGTCTTGTTATCGGTTTGCTCCCGAGATTTTGAAACCATTTTTTTACACAGATATGGGGGAATATACCAATACAGTTGTGGAAAAGGATAATCCCATTCGGCATGAAAATGCAGAATTTTTTGATCAGCTTAAAACGCAGGGCTTAACCGTTGATGATTCATCTAACTATTTTATTGTGCAGCATCTGGTGGGGACACATGCTTATAATAATGATGCTATGGGAAATTATAGCGAAACGAAAACCACTGAGGAAGAAACGGCTAAGGGCTGCATGGTTATTTTAGAGTCTTATTTAAATAAACTAAAAGAACTGGGTTGCTATGATGATGCAACAATTATCGTCACATCAGATCACGGTGGTTATGATGATTCCCAACCTATTTTTTGGATGAAACAACCGGAGGAACAGCACGAAATTTCACCAGAATCCAACGCTCCTACAACCTTTTGTGAATTTCTTCCCACGTTAGCACAGGCAGTTGGAATGGATGCGAAAGAGTTCGGAGATACCATCTATGACATTGAAGATGGCACTGAGCGGGAAAGAATCGTCTGGAGAAGGGAATACGATCCGGCATACCCAAAAGTAAAAACATATTTTAATGACAACGAAAGTCAGTTTAATGTATACTGTGGATATAAATATGTGGGAAATGTAGAGTATTTGCTTGATTCTATATTAGAAGGTCCTGACCAGACAATAGCAATGACTGATTCCTATTTCTAAAACCATACAAAGGAGAAAATTAAAATGAAAAAAGTAGTAGGACAAGTTTTAAAATTCATGTATTTCTTTAGTTGTTTTTTTGTAGTGTTTACACTTCACGCACAGGCGTACATTGACCCCTCTGCAGTGACCTATATCATTCAGGCAGTGGCAGGTGCGTTAATTGCCCTGGGTGCAGTGCTGACCATCTTCAGACATAAGATTGCAGCTTTTTTCAAAAAGGGCAAAAAATCTGAAGAGACAGAAGAAACCATCGAATTCAAGGATGTGGAAGACTAAGGGGTTTTTATGAGTACACTGGTTGATGCTGTGGTAAATGCACTGGTATGGATGATTAATGTCTGCAATGCGGTATGCCACAATTATTGGATCGCAATCTTGTTATTTACATTTCTGACAAAGGTAATTTTATTACCTTTGTCAATTTGGGTTCAGAAGAACTCTATCAAAACGGTAAAGATGCAGCCGGAAATGAATCATATCAAGGCATCCTATATGGGAAATCAGGATGCAATTTCCGAGGAGCAATATAAACTGTTCAAAAAGGTAGGCTATAATCCCTTCGCAGATTTAATTCCCCTTGTGGTACAGCTGGTACTGCTGATGGGCGTGGTGGAAGCAGTGAAGCGTGGAACCCCTCTGACTGCGGTGCCCACACAGACCGGTGGTATTACCTTGCTGGTTCCGGTTATTGCGGCGTTATCCGCTTTTTTCATGTGCTTCGTGCAGAATAAAATCAATGTCCTGCAGGCAGAACAGGGAGCTTTGAACCAGTATGGAACCATGATTTTGTCCGTGGGATTGTCTCTGTATCTGGGACTTTTCGTTTCTGTGGGAGTAGGCTCCTACTGGATTTACAGCAATCTGCTGTCGGTACTGCAGCTGGTACTTTTGAACCTTTGGATCAATCCGAAAGATTATATTGATTACGAAGCCTTGGAGGCCAGCAAAATTGAATTGCAGAAAGCAAAGGAATTTATGGTTCCCAAAAAGAAAGCCCAGAAAAGGGGACCTTACAGCGAGAAGGAAAAGGCAGACTATAAGCGTTTTCTGGCCACGCCGGGCAAAAAGATTGTGTTTTACTCCGAGCGTAACGGATTTTACAAGTATTACAGCAATATCATTGAGGAAATCATACGCAGAACCAATATTGTGGTTCACTACATTACCAGTGATCCGAAAGATCAGGTCTTTCAGATGGAAAGCGATCAGTTCAAACCTTATTATATAGGAGAGAACCGCATGATCGTACTGATGATGAAGATGGAAACAGACATCATGGTCATGACCACACCGGATCTGGAAAACTTCCAGCTGAAGAAATCTTATGTGAAGAAGGATATTGAGTATGTCTATGTCCCTCATGATGTGAACAGTTCCAATCTCACATTCCACAAGAATGCATTGGATCACTTTGACACCATTTTTACCTCCGGACCGAAAAATGAACAGGAGATTGCAGAGCGGGAGCAGAAGTTTGATTTGCCGAAGAAAAACCTGGTGCCCTGGGGTTCTTCTGTCATTGATAATATGACCCTTGCCTATGAACAGATGCGGCAGGAAGAGAAAGCGGAGAAGGATGACAGACCCACGGTTCTGATTGCACCCTCCTGGCAGAAGGATAACATTCTGGATTCCTGTATTGAGCAGATGCTGGATGAACTGGTGAAGACTCCTTACAAAATCATGGTCAGACCTCACCCCCAGTATGTTCGTCATTTTGAGTCCAGAATTGATGCTTTGGCAGAGAAATATAAGCAGTATGGAGTAGAATTCCAAAAGGACTTTTCTTCCAACAAGACGGTATATATGGCAGATTTACTGGTGACAGACTGGTCCAGCATTTCTTTTGAATATGCCTTTTCCACGTTGAAACCGGTGCTGTTTATTAACACACCCATGAAAGTGGTGAATGAGGAATATACTGAACTGGAGACGATACCCATTGATATAGAACTCCGGGATAAGGTGGGTATTTCCCTGCAACCGGAAAAAATTACAGAGCAAGTGACAGAAGCAGTGGACAGTCTGCTGCATGATACCCGGTTTTCCAGAGAATCCATGCAGCAGTTGAAAGAACAGTATTTGTACAATCCCATGGAGAGCGGCAAGGTGGGTGCGAAGTACCTGATCGGCCGTCTGGTGGAGAAAAGCAAGAAGAAGGAGAACTAACAGATCATGAAACGGAATATCTTATTGAATCCTGGTCCGGCAACCACAACGGACACCGTGAAGCAGGCACAGATTGTGCCGGATATCTGCCCCAGGGAAAAAGAATTTGTGGAAGTTATGCATGAGGTACAGGACGGACTGTTAAAGATTGTACATGCAGACCCGGAGGTCTATGCAGCGGTATTGTTCTGCGGATCCGGAACCATCAATATGGATATCTGCCTGAATTCTTTGCTGCCGGCGGAGAAGAAAGTACTGATTATTAATAATGGAGCCTACAGCAGCAGAGGCGCAGAAATCTGCCAGTATTATGGCTTGGATCATATCAATCTCCGATTGCCCATAGACAGACAGCCGGATTTGCAGCTGGTTGAAAAAACATTGCAGGAGAATCCGGATATTGCCCTTGTTTATACCACCCATCATGAGACAGGAACCGGTTTACTGAATCCCATCAGGGAGATTGGAACATTGGTACATCGCTATCATGCCGCTTTTGTGGTGGATACCACCTCCACCTATGCGATGCGCCCGATTCATATGGACGAGGATCAGGTGGATTTCGTGATGGCATCAGCCCAGAAGGGGATTATGGCTATGACAGGGCTTTCCTTTATCATCGGCAGGAAATCTATCATCGAGGCGTCGGCAGAGTATCCGAAGCGTTCCTATTATTGTAATTTGTATATGCAGTATGCCTATGCAAAAGAGCATGGTGAGATGCATTTTACACCGCCGGTACAGGTGATTTACGCAGCCAGACAGGCCCTCAAGGAGTATTTTGAGGAAGGGGAACAGAAGAAGTGGGAGAGACATAGACGGGTTTACCATGCATTGCGGGATGGTTTGACAGAGCTGGGCTTTCAGATTTTTATCCCGGAAGGTATTGATTCCGAACTGGTGGCTGCTGCTTTGTATCCCGCAGATGAAAACTGGGATTTTGTAAAAGTACATGACTATTGCTATGAGCGTGGGTTTACCATTTATCCCGGCAAGGTAGAGCAGAAGGGAATGTTTCGTCTGTGTGCCTTAGGCGCCATTGATGTGCCGGATATTAGAGAATTCTTCAAGGTCTTTAAAGAGGCACTGGCAGAGTGCAGGGTAACGGTACCGGTGAAATATTAGAAAGGGGATGGACGGATGAAGAAAGTATATACTTGTTTTTGCACCGATTTGATTCATGAAGGGCATTTGAACATTCTCCGGGAGGCGAAAAAGCTGGGAGAAGTGACGGTGGGGGTATTGTCGGATGAGGCCATGGTTGGTTTTAACCGTTTCCCCACGATTCCTCTGGAACAGCGGATCCAAATTGTGAAAGATACCGGTCTGGCGGATCTGGTCATCGTACAGAAAGAAATTATGTATGATCAGGTGATCGCAGAACAGAGACCGGATTATGTCATCCATGGGGATAACTGGACACAGGGGCCGGAACGGGCAATCCGCGGGAACGTGGTGAAGCTTTTGCAGCAGTATGGAGGGGAACTGGTGGAGATTCCCTATACCTACAATGAACGTGTGAAGCGTCTGGATGATCAGATGAAGGAAAAGCTTGCCATGCCGGAATTTCGCCGGAAGAGACTGCGCCAGCTCATTGAAATGCGCCCCATTGTAAAGACCATCGAGGTTCATTCCGGACTTACCGGCCTGATTGCGGAGAAAACCGTAGTGGAAAGCAATGGCAAGCTGGATCAGTTTGATGCCATGTGGATTTCTTCCCTGTGTGATTCCACAGCAAAAGGAAAGCCGGACATTGAACTGGTGGATATGTCCTCCCGGATCAGAACTATTGATGATGTGATGGATGTCACTACCAAACCTATTATTCTGGATGGGGATACCGGCGGAATGATTGAGCATTTTGTTTACAATGTGAGAACGCTGGAACGCATGGGCGTGTCGGCGGTCATCATTGAAGACAAGACGGGATTAAAGAAAAATTCTTTGTTTGGTACCGAAGTGGAGCAGACCCAGGACAGTATTGAGAATTTCTGTGAGAAGATCAGTGCCGGAAAGGCCGCTCTGCGAACCGAAGACTTTATGATCATTGCCAGAATTGAGAGCCTGATTCTGGAGCGTGGCATGGAGGATGCTTTGAACAGAGCCTTTGCCTATGTGAAGGCCGGTGCGGATGGTATTATGATTCATTCTCGGAAGAAATCTCCGAATGAGATTTTGGAATTTTGTCGTTTGTTCCGGGAGAAGGATCCGACGACACCCATTGTAGTGGTTCCTACTTCTTTTAACAGTATTACAGAGGAAGAACTGGCAGCAGCCGGTGTGAATATTGTGATTTATGCCAATCAGCTCACCAGAAGTGCGTTCCCTGCCATGCAGAACACGGCGATTGAAATTTTGAAAAATCATCGTGCCCAGGAAGCGGATGCACACCTGATGCCTTTTAAGGATATTATCCGCCTGATTGACGAAATATAGGAGCCAAAATTTCATGGAAAATGCAATTTTAATGGCAGCGGGGCTGGGCAGCAGAATGCGTCCCCTGACAGAACATACGCCGAAACCTTTGATTCAGGTTCATGGAAAATCCATGGTAGAGACAGTGATTGAGGGATTGCTGAACCGTCCGGTGGATCATATCTATGTAGTCACCGGATATCTGGGAGAGCAATTCCAATGCCTCACACAGAAATATCCCCAGGTGACTTTAATTTCCAATCCGGAATACCTGAAGAAAAACAACATTTCCTCTATCTATGCGGCGAGAGAAGTGCTGCGGCAGGGGAATTGTTTTATCTGCGAATCAGATCTGGTGGTCAGTGATCCCTCCATCTTTTGCAAAGAATTAACACAATCCTGCTATTATGGAAAAATGGTGCCGGGAGAGTCCCAGGACTGGGTATTTGATGTGACAGACGGCTATATTTCCAGAGTGGGTAAGGGTGGAAAGGACACCTACAATATGGTGGGTGTGTCCTATTTTAAAGCAAAGGATGCAGCAATGTTGGCAGATCTCATTGAGGAAGCCTGCACCCATCCGGAAAACGATCAGCTGTTTTGGGATGATGTTGTGAATCAGAACCTAGATAAATTACGTTTGGTCATAGAGCCTGTACAGGAAGGTCAGCTGGTGGAGATTGATACCGTGGAGGAACTCCGACGGGTGAATGGAGAATGTGAATGAAAGCAAGTAGTCTTTTAAAGAATTTGGAAAAACGTGGAGTAGAGAAGATCATAGGTGTTCCTGACTCCACATTGAAACAGTTTTGTGATGGCCTGCAAACTTATCAGGGAAAACTGGAGCATTTTTGCACCGTGAATGAGGGTGCGGCCGTAGGCGTTGCTATTGGCAGCTACCTGGGATCTGGAAAACCTGCCTGTGTTTATATGCAGAATTCAGGAATCGGGAACGCGGTAAACCCTATTGCATCTCTCGCAAATAAGGATGTTTATGGAGTGCCGATTCTCTTTCTGGTAGGCTGGCGTGGAGAACCGGGGGTACATGACGAGCCCCAGCACGTATTTCAGGGAAAGATTACCTGTGAACTGTTTGAGGTGATGCAGATTCCTTACACAGTGATTGACTCTGCTACGACAGATGAAGAAATGGATCGTATTCTGGATCAGGCCTGGCAGGCCTTTGGGGAGAACAAACAGTATGCAATTATTGTGAAAAAAGGCTCCTTTGAGAAAGAAGCTGATTTTAAATGGGAGAATGGCAATACTTTAGTCAGGGAACAGGTTCTGGGTACCGTTCTGAAAACTTTGCCGGGGGATGCTGTCATAGTATCTACCACAGGTAAAATTTCCCGCGAGTTGTATGAGCAGAGTGATTTGCTCTTTGGAAATCATGAGAAGATTTTTATGACGGTAGGCGGCATGGGACATGCCTCTATGATTGCCTTTGGCGTGGCGAAAGCCCGTCCTGATAAAAAAGTGGTCTGCATCGATGGAGATGGTGCGGCACTGATGCATATGGGAAGCATGGCATTCCTTGCAGAAAATGCTCCGGAGAACTTTTATCACATCGTGATCAATAATCAGGCACACGAATCTGTAGGAGCAATGCCCACAGACTGCCAGGATATATCCTTTGCAAAAGTGGCAGAGACATTAGGCTATCGTTTGGCAAAGAGAATGACTACCATGGAGGAGGTAGAGCAGATCGGTACTTTGATCGATCAGAATCCCGGTCCGATCCTCATGGAAATCCCCGTCAACCTGGAAGTACGTGCAGATTTAGGCAGACCCAAAGAAACCGCAGCTGAAAATAAATTCTCTTTTATGGCAAATTTGTCATAAAAACTAACGAAAAATAATATTAAAAAGAAGAAAAAAGCGCTATAATAAATGCGTAATTGGGGAATTATCAAAAAAGGAACCCTTGCCAGACCCATCAGGCCTGGCAAGGGTTCCTTTTGGTTATGGAAAAATTTCAATAAAAAGATAGGTTATTGCATAATTCGACATGAAAAGTAACGGAAAGTAATATTTATAAAAGGATAAGAGAGGTAAAATATATGTAACAAATTTTATTGTTAAATATTCATACAGTGAGAGGAGGATGCAAATGTTAGAGGAAGAAAAGCTTGAAGAAAACAAAATTAGTAAAGAAGCATTTATAAAGTATCAAAACGATGCATGCTACAATTTGCAAAAACGAATGATACAATCTCAAAAAAAGTATAAGAGTGAAAAATCCAGCTATGAAATAGCACGTTATTGGGTTAGTCAATACCTTGAATTTGATAAAGATGGCAAACATATTTTGAAAGCCCAGGCAGAGGGAAATGGTTTCTATAATACAGCTGCATATTTGCTTAGCTTACTAGCCATGGCAACTTGTGTTTTATCTTTTGGGGCAAGTACGATGGGATACGATGGTTTAAGTGGTTATAGGTGGTTGTCATTAGTGCTTTTCATAGTTACTTTAGTGTTTCTTGCAATTATAATAAAGAAGATCTCTTTAGAAAAATGGCGAAAGTATATTTTGGAGGTTCTGGAGGAAATGGAATACGGGAGGAAAATTAATGGGAATTGAAACAGCCAAAAATCAAAGTCTTTTGTATCATTTGACAAAACTGAGTAACTTGGAATCAATTATTAGGCATGGACTGTTGCCAAGAAGAAAGGTGATGGAGCAACAACTACGTTTTGGAGATATTGCAGATGTTCAAATAATATCCAAAAGGCAAAAAATTGGATTAGATGCTTATACGCCCTTTCACTTCCATCCGTATTCAGCCTTTGATGTTGCGGTGAAGCATACATATCAAAATGAGGACATGATGTATTTATGTATTACTAGAAAGAAAGCGCAACTTGATAATTATAAAATTTTACCTCAACATCCACTTTCAGAAAAAGAATGTCAGTTGTATAATTATGAGGAGGGATTTGAGAAAATTGATTGGGAAACTCTACAAGAAAAAAATCGCTCTGACAGCTACGCTAAGCAAGTGAAAATGGCGGAGTGCCTTACAGATAAAACAATATATATTAACGAATTTTGTTGTATATATGTGAAATCTGATATAGTAAAAAAGAAAGTGCTTGAAATTTTTAAAAAAAATGGAGTAGAATTCCCTCCACCGAATGTATACGTTCAAAATGTTTGGTTTAATGAATGAAATGCAGGTTGAAAGGCGGTATCCATGCTGAAATTTGTTACGGGAAATATCTTTGAGTCCGGTGCGGATTGTCTCATAAACACGGTCAATTGTGAAGGCTTTATGGGCAAGGGTATCGCATATCAGTTTAAGCTACGGTTTCCTCAAAACAATTTGGATTATGTTGAAGCATGTAAATCAGGAAAACTTAGAATAGGAACTCTTCATTATTATAAGGAAGATGGAATTTGGATAGTAAATTTCCCAACTAAAAATAAGTGGAGAGAAAAATCAAAGATAGATTATATTGAAAAAGGTTTAGATTTGCTTATCGAATTTATCAATGAATATAAACCCAAAATAATTGCGATACCGCCATTAGGTTGTGGAAATGGTGGTCTTGACTGGAATGTTGTGAAAAACATTATCACTGATAAATTGCGAAATCTTGAAACTAAATATACTTTTTTAGTATACGAGCCATCCATTTCTTATAAAGCTATTCCAAAGAAAGCACCCGAGATAGGTGTTTCAGGGCTAGCGTTGTTGCAAATACGATTGCACTTAAAACAGCCTAATGAATTAAGACTACAAAAGGCTGGATATTTTACAAATTATTTTTTGGAAGAAGAGTATTTTAAATTTGATAAATGGAAGGAAGGGCCATATGCACAATGTATAAGCATTGTTGCGAAATCCTTAGGAGAATATCAAAAATACTATGGTTTAAATAATTCCCAAGACACATATGACCAAGTATATAAGGTAATATGTAGTAAAAAAACAGAGGAAAAGTTAGGTAAACTTCTTCCGGCAATTGAAAAAGCAACCTCATATGTAAATCAAATTTCAACAGATAAGAAATTAAAAGGAGTTGCTACAGTTTTATTTGTTATTCAAACGAATGGACAAATCTCTGAAGAAAATATTATTAAGTGTTTTAGAGAATATTCTGAGGATAACACTCAGAAATTTTCTAAAAAATATATATGTGAATGTATAAATTATCTAGTACAAACGGACATAATCACAAA
This sequence comes from uncultured Lachnospiraceae bacterium, assembly GCA_934402515.1. Lineage (GTDB taxonomy): Bacteria > Bacillota > Clostridia > Lachnospirales > Lachnospiraceae > UMGS2037. The sequence goes on along the minus strand of CAKRTZ010000016.1, from coordinate 12,907 downwards.
AGATATTTGTGGAAATTATGAGATTTATTCAAACATGTGGAAATAATACTTATTTTCAAGGTATTGAGTTTCATTGATATGACAGGTTTCACTAATGGAGTGAAAGTAGCGTTTTTAATGAAACGAGTTACCGGCTTAAACATGGAAAGCTTAGAGATTAATAAAGAGGTGGCAAGGTCTGACTTTGTTTTTTATGCATGGACGAAGGCTGACATCATCCAATTAGAGATGATTTAAGAAAGGATGTGGGAGTTATGTGTAATTTAAGCGAAGGAATTGAGGAACGTGGGATTGAAAAAGGAATAACTATTGGAGAAGACCGTGGACGCACAGAAGGCGAAGCTTTGCTGGGAAAGCTGGTTAAACTTCTTTTGGGAGAAGGCCGTACGGTTGACATTGACCGCGCTTCCACAGATCCTGAAGCCCGTCGACAGCTTTACCGGGAGTTCCACCTGATTTAAAATCGTATTGTATACCGAGTGTCACGCATGACACTCGGTATTTTCGTCTTTGTATTGTTGGAGACACTTTTCATTAATGCTTCTTTTTCTTCATACATACATATCCAACTAATCCAATTCCCCATATCAGAGAAATCCACATTCCAATGGTCCAGCTCACCGGGCTCTTGAAATCGATGGATACAGTACCGGAATATCCGGCAGGAACGATCAGATCCATGGCGTAGTTATCGTTGGAAGCTAAAACTAGTTCCGTACCGGTAGCGTCTGTAGCATGATAACCTTTATAATAGACCAAAGGTAGTTCGATAAGTGCCGTTTCTACGTTAGTATTTTCACACTGCAGTGATAAGTGGAGACCTTTTCGGGAAAAATCGGATATGCTTACTCCAATATCGGCAATAGGTCCCTCATTGGTATACAAGTCCGGATCAGCGCCCTCCGGCAGATATTCCTTTGTACTGATGCGGCTGGTATCCAGATAGGCAGCATCATAGACAGACTGGTAGGTGTCCAGGTTCAGGATATTGGACAGCATCCAGCCGGAACTGATCAATAAGGTGAAAAGAATTCCCAGAACAGCATAATGATACTGCTGTTCTTTTATTTTTTCTTTCAAGAGGAATAATCCGCAACATACTGTAATGGTCATGGTAAGCAGCGCAATTTCAATGAAACGGTTGGGGTACTGGATGGAATTGATGGGCATACGCAGTGCCTCAAAAGTTTCCTCGATCCAGTCCCAGGGAAAATATCTGGTGCTCATAAAACAAAGGATAACAGATAGTCCGGCACTTACATTTCCAACCTTCCGAATATGCTGAGCTTCCTCCGAAAGTTGAACTCTGGGAATACAAAGAAGAAGCACAAAGTAAAGCAGTACTCCGCATACCAGAATCATGTCCGGACTATGATAGGATTCGACACCGCGGAACAGATCCAGAAAACCGGATAAATCCAGTCCTTCATTCTGGATATAATTATAGAAAGATTTCCAGGATTCAGAGGATACATAAAATCCCTCTCCCATGTAGTCTATCATGGGAATCAGAAAGCCAAGATTGAGGATAACAGCTGCAACCGTTGCCTTGAGCATTGCCAGAACAGGTTCTTTTTTAAAGAAGGAACGGGAAGTAAACAGGATGGCAAAGATCAAGGTCAGAACCGTCATTTCGGCGGACAGCAGATGGCAGTGCAGCAATGCGGTCATGCCCAGGCAGGTGTACAGCCAGCTCTTAACATTTTTACCATCGTGATAAATCAGATATACTCCATAAAAAATCAATGGAAGGAAAGCATATGCGGTAAACATTCCGCCACGGGTGGTGTAATATAGTAACATCAGGCGATAGGCAGATAGAGTATATAAACCACTTCCGATCAGGGCAATTCCACGTTGGCGGAAGATCCCTTTAAAGCAGAAATAAGCAATGAGGCAGGTCACCCCGTTGATACAAAACTGGTATATAAAATAGGCATTCTGCACAGAGACTCCGAACATACGCAGCAGAGCCGGCAGATAGAGAAACAGATCATTGTAAAATAAGGAGGTGGCATAGCCGTATCCATTTAACCAGCCAGGTTGGATCCTCACAGGAAAATCCCCTGATAATAATCCGTTTTTCAATCCTTCCACACGCATGAGGAAGAAATTTACATCCGTAGTATAACGGGGAAAGCCGTTTTTTAACAGAGGGAGGGAAGAAAAAACAATAATTCCGGTTAAAGAGGCAATAGTAAGTATCTTTTCTCTGGAAGGATTCTGCGTTTTCCAAAGATAGCAGAGCAACACGAAGATATTGAGGAATAAAAGAGCGGAAATCCGTAAAAACAGGGTATGAATGGAATCTGTAATTCCCTGGGAAACAGAAATTCCTTTGACGGTAAGACTGCCATTTCCGCCATAAACAGTCTGCACTTCAAAATCCTCCACATCTCTTCCCAGTTGGATACGGAAGGACTTGGAGGTGTGATGGCTGTCTAAGGAAATCTGATCACTCTTCACACCATTTGCATAGTAAGCAGAGTCCTCCGATGTGGCATAAGCGGTGTGTCCGCTGCCCGTGCTTTCGTAGTAAACAGTGACATCATAAATGCCTTTTTTCATTGTCATATAAGGACCGCAGGTAAAGACTCCGGGAGTGCCGGAAGTCTCATCTACCGAATAGGAATCCTGTTCCATATCGTAGTTACCCATGGTCAGATAGTAGACACCGCTGGCGGGGGTGAGGGTCTGCTGTTGGAAACGACCACGATACTGGAAAAAGGCACTTATAATAAAAAAGGCAATGACAACCAGTTGAAGAACCAGCCAGGATATTTTAAACGTTGCTGTTTTGCTTTTCATTGGAGAAATCCCTTTCATTCGATAAAGAATACTTTTTTAGTATAACCTATGGAGATAAATATTTCTAGGGAGAAAAAGGCGTCCGGAGCATTTGCCATTATCCGGACGCCTTGTTATACTAGTAGTTAAACAATGTATTTTCCTAAAATTGGAATCCTGGAGAGTAACCAGACCAATCCGTAACTCATACTGACCACGAGCAGGATCATCAGCGGAATGGAGATGGGAACCGGTAATAATAGCGTGGTAATATTCCGGGCAGTCAACCAGGATAAAATCAGGGGGTGGATCAGGTAAACACCAAAGGAATATCGACCAAGCCCTCTACAGATACGGTAAAAGCGGCCCTCTGTGTTTACATTTTTAAATAGCTGACGCAATAGTACAAAGATGGCAATCGCCGCAAAAAATACATTGACAGTCAAGGGATCGTTTAAAATAGTGGAGAGTTTTCCACTTTTAGCGGACTCATGGTTACATATGGTGATTTCCCATAGAAAGTTAACGAGGCCCAACATTAGAATGGCATAAAAACTCCGTTTGCGGATACGGACAAAATATTTATCCAGATAATATCCCAGCACATAGTAGCCGATATATCCTTCCAGTATTTTTAAGGGCAGGCGCAGAAAGAGGCTTTCTGTAACATCCTCAAAGGGAACCTGAAATTTAAAAATAGTATTGTAAAAAAGGTTAAAGATAAAATACAGAATAAGAAAATACTCACAAATTCTTTGGGATTGCACCATTTCTTTTATCACTGGGGTAAGAACATAAAGCCCTAATATCATAGGAAGAAACCACATATGATACATCCCTTTTCCCAACAGGGTATCTAATAACACCGCTTCTTTAAAGGTGGTCCAGGCAAAAACGGAATTGGTTTTTACATAGTCGGTGATATTATAAAAGAGCAGCCAGAAAATGTAGGCAATGAGCAGGTGCAGAATGTGATGACGATATAAATTTTTGATGGAACCGTCATGGGACGGGTTCAACATAAGGGCACCGCTGATCATCACAAACAAAGGGACACCGATAATGCACAGGCAATCCATGACATTCATAAACTTAAAACTGATACTTTGAGTGCCAAGCAGAGAGATCTGCTGTGCGGAAACATGGACTCCCACCACCATGCAGCAGGCAACGGCACGTAATATGTCAAGATATACTTTTCTTTTTGTCATAATAAATCTCTCTTTCTATCAGAAAAAGTGTAGCAGATAATTATAAAAAAACAATGAAGAAATAAGAGAGAAAAATAAAAATTTACAGAATCACTCACCGGGAGCATAGGAAAATGAAACATAAAAGAGTAATTTGCATCGGAACTTTATTGATTATACAGCTGCTTGTGCTGATTTATTTCGGATATCAGAAACAGGGCATGCATTTTGACGAATATTATTCCTATTTCACAACAAATAATTCAAGTGGACGAGGAGTCAGTGACCGCCAGTGGCTCTCCAATGAGGAAATGACAAAAGATTTCTATGTGAGGGATGGGGAAGCATTCCACTATGGCTGGGTCATTACTTTGCAGTCTTTTGATGTGCATCCACCTGTTTTTTATTTGTTATTACACACCGTATGTTCCCTGACACCCGGAGCCTATTCCATGTGGCAGGGGCTGGCATTAAATATTTTGTATGCCTTGATTACTACGATTTTCTTATATCTGATCCTGGAAAAAATAACCCGAAATCAGTGGGCGGCCTTTTTCATTTCTTTAATAGGAATGATCAATCCCGGAGTGATCAGCAATGTCATGTTTATCAGAATGTACACATTGCTAACTTTGTGGATGGTATTGGCTGTCTGGTTACATGTGTGTATGGTTGAGAAGTGGTACTGGAAATTCTTTTTTTTAAATGGGGCTTTGACATATGTGGGGTTCTTGACCCATTACTACTACTTAATTTTCCTGTTTTTCCTGGAGGCGGCCTACTGGTTACCAAGACTGGGAAAAGAATGGAAACGATTTATTGCCTATGGGGCATGCATGCTAGGTGCAGGAATTCTGGCAGTACTTAGTTATCCGGCATGTCTGGGTCATATGTTTGCCGGGTATCGTGGAAAACAGGCGACGGGAAACTTGTTGAATCTCACGGATCTGCAGGCACGTTGGCAATTTTTCACCGGTTTGATGAATCATTATGTTTTCCATGGTGCTATGTTTCCCATCATGCTTTTGACATCAGCATGTTTTGCAGTGCTACTGATAAAATATCATAGAGAATTGAAAACCTTTATACAGTGTCTGTTTATTCCCACATTGGGGTATTTTCTAGTGTCTCTGAAGGCTTCTTTGTATGGAGAAGAGGCAATGCTTCGATACCAGGTATCTGTTTATGTGTTGATTCTGGTTTGTATTGGAATTATCGGATATCTTTTTATAAAAGAGTTTATAGCAGATAAACATGCTCAGAAATTTGCGGTTGGTCTGTATGGGATTCTCACTATAACTATGTTAGTTTTAAATGTGGCAGGCCTGGTTCAGAAGCAGGTATATTTTCTTTACCCGGAACAGGCAGCGATGGTGGAAACAGCCAGGGAACATGCCGGAGATACGGTGGTTTATCTTTATCATAAGGATGAGTTCAAATACCTGATCTGGGGAGATTCCCAGGAACTATGGAACTTTGATAAGGTTTATTTTGTCAGCACAGAAAATTTGTCGCCGTTGGAAGACAAAGAAATCTGTGAAGCAGACCATTTACTGGTGTATTCCTCCACCATGGGTGCGGATAAGGATTTTGAGGAATATGTAGATCTGATCTACCGCAGCAATGCCAATGTTAAAAATTATCAAAAGGCTTATGATGGTGTTTATGCTACGGCGTATGTATTTGAATAGCTTCCTATATAATTAAAACGTAGAGGAAAGAATGTTCCGTAAGGATGCGCGCCCCGCAGAGAAGAAATTTATGCTGCGTATATCGCTCGCTCGCGCAAAGAGTCGGCAAGTGATTCTTTGTGCGGAGAAATTTAACTCTTTGTTCTGCGAAATCTAAGGCACGAACCTATAAGGTTGATTTTTGGGGAGACTTATGTGTTGCGGAAAGTCTCATAAACTTAGGACTTACATATAAGAGCAGATCTATGGAATCTCTTATGGGTCTCTTAGAGGGCATATTGCGCTTGCAATGTCGATTTTTTCAAAAATCTTACCTATAAGAAACCACATTCAGAGCATTTATGAGTTTGCCACCATGATTTTTCTTAAATTCCTACCTATAAGAGTTGATTATAGTGGCATTTATAAGTCAGGTCTGTGGTGTGACTTGGAAAGAGTACATATAAGATATAGCTGTTAACATAGCTTATAGGCTTTAAAATGGGATTATGTAAACCGGAGAATAATTTATGGATTTACACCCTTTATTCCTGAGGAAGAATAACAATGTCTCCGCGGTTTACCAGTGGCGTCAACTCTTTATCTCTCCATGTGTGAATGACATATTTGTTCTTTTTATCGAAAGTCAGGAAAAGTTTCTTGGAAAAAGGCGAGCTTTGTTCATATTCATGAATATGAATCGATGCTCTTGTTTCTTCTTTAATCTTCCAGATATCTAGCAGACCAATACCGCTTCCGCCCTCGTTCAAATGGGTAGAAGCTTTTTCAATTCCAAAGGAAATTAAAGTAGCGGGTTCAAAAGGGCAACCGGTGTCAGCCACTTCGATGGTAAAGATTCCGTTGGCAACATAGATTTGAAGCTGGATTTCCTTATTCGTGCTTACCTTTGTGGCAATAATGGAATTTTCTAATAAATCGGAGAGCAGATGTACCAGTTTTTCTACAGAAAGACTGGGTGGAAGAGCGATCATGCTTTCCGGGGTTACGGCTACATAAAAGCGAATGCCCTGGGACTGCGCTTTCTGATACATATAGACCAGGATGGCATCCAGGGAAGGAATCCCTGTGTTGTACTTGGGCGCTGAAACTGGAGTGAATGTAGATAAAATTCCCCGTCTGGCTTCGGAAAATTCCTTTAGGTCAGAAAGCAGCGCTTGTCCCTGAGCTATCTGGGTATCCATATCTGTGAAATCTGAGGCGAGATATGTACTGACTGCGTGTTCCATCGCCGGAATCAATTTATTATCCTTGTGGATAAGGCGTCCCATTTCTTCATTCTGTACTTCTAATTTTTTCAACAATGCTGTCTTCTGCTCCAACTCTGTACGTAGAGATTCCAACTCCAGCTGTGCCAGACGCTTGCGATAGGCCTTGGTGAGTTGGGACTGCCACCAACGGAGAAGAAGGTACAAAATAATGATAATGCTCCAAACGTAGATATTTTGCCATATATAATTTGTAGATGGATGAAGTTGAGCAACTGAATAAGCAGTTATGGAAAGAAAACCAAGAAATGTCCCCATATTAGTAAATTTTGATGAAAATAAAAATGGCATTCCTCGTTTAAAACGTTTATACGTAAATATCAGTTGAATAAAGATTGATTGCAGAATTCCAATGAGTGTAATAAAAAAGATTTCTGGGTATGCCCCCATTTTATAAATGGGGAGAATCAACAATCCAGTTACTAAAATAATTGACATAACAAAAATACAGAAACTAACGCCAAATGAAATAAGACAAGTGACAAATGCAATTTGGGGATTTGAAGTATAAAAATTAAAATAAATGTTAAGTATAAATAGTGAAATGAGAAACTTTCCCCAAGAAAGAGATTCAGGGCATAAAACAAGCATAGAAGATAGAAAAAGAGGTAATGTTAAAATGATTATTTTATTTAAATTATTAGCTATATTTTGATATAAAAGCTTATGAAAAACAACGATGCAATTAAAAAATAGGAAAAAATTACGAAGAAAAGTAAAAATCATAAAAACCTCAAAATAACATATTATCACAAAAAACAATAATTAAAGTGAACAGGAAAATAAAGCTACCAAAACTATACTCTTCCTCAAAAAGGAGGGAAAGTATATGTATAAGTGGTTTATTGAAACAGTATATCATTTTATTTGTGGTTAAAACATAAATAGCCATGTGCCTCGGCACATGGCTATTTTTCTGCCTTCATATCTTGAAAACCTATCATTCTGAACCACGTCCGTTTTGTATTTCTCTTGCATAATAACTGATAAACTCCATCATGGTAGGCATGCCCTTTTCGGGGCGGATACGAGCCCGGTAGTGAAGCTCCAGGGTGAGAGTATCGGAAGTTTCCCAGGTGTGGTTAATGGCATTTTGCATGGCACGCTCAATGCTTGCCGCAGATTTCTTGTATTTTTCGGCAAGTCTGCGGGAAAGATTTTCGGAGGAATCCTCCATGTAGAATTGAATGGCATCTACCAGATAGCGATAACCCTTTACCTTGGGACTGACACCCAGAAGGTCTAATTCCCGCTGGATACGCTGGGTTTGCAGACGTTCCTTCTGAGCCGGCGTCATATCCGGCATGGTGATGTCACAACAGCCTGTATGGGCAATAATCACGCTCTTCATAGAGCGTAGAAAATCCACTACGGATTTAGCACTATAATCCGAGTTGTATTTGGTCATGATAAAATCAGCACCCAGCTGTCTGGCAAATGCCAGGGTAACCTCACTGGTATTGTTAGTAGTGACCAGAATAAAAGGTCTTTTTGGAAGTGTGGTTTCATTTAGTGCAGAAAGATATAAAAGGCCGTTACCGCCGCCCTGATGCAGTTCCAGATCTAAAATAACCACATCCGGCAGATGTGCCTGGGTGAGTACCAGGGCTTTTTCGCTGTTGTTGGATACCCCGATTAAAGTCACATCCTCCAATGGCTCAATATAATTCTGAATTGCCTCACATTCAGAAGGATCGTCTTCAATCAATAATACAACTAATTTTTCATTCATAATCGGAATCCCCCAATTCCTTATTTGTAGAAATATTATAGTGGAATTCATGCCATAAAGCAACGATTTGTAACAAATTCTGACATTATAAGAAAATGACCATCAATAATTCTCGACAAAACAGAATAAAAAGTAACATATCAAACATAGTATACTGGAAATAAAAAATTTGTCGAAATCAGGGGGAAGGTTTGTGGATAAAATTGTTTATTGTATCAAATGTCAGAAGCCATTTGTTTTAACAGAGAAGACGCAGCAAATTTACCGGAATAAAAGGTTTCCCGCTCCGAAGCGGTGCTCCGGTTGTCTGATTAAACGTCAAAATAGCAGGCGGGAGGAAGTGGAACGCCAAAGAAAGCAGCTTTATAAAGAAATTTAGCATCTTCTTTTTTCAAAGTATGCTATAATGAGACATACTACTTTCTGAAAGGAAGAAAATCATGAAACAGAATTTAAAGATTGCGGTTGCCGGGACAGGCTATGTAGGATTATCCATGTCCGTTCTGTTATCCCAGCACCACAAGGTTTATGCAGTCGATATTATCCCGGAAAAGGTTGACCTGATTAATAATAAGAAATCTCCTATTGTTGATAAAGAGATTGAGGAGTATCTGGCAACCAGGGAACTGGATCTTACAGCTACTCTGGACACAGAGCTGGCATATAAGGATGCGGATTTTGTTGTAGTGGCTACTCCCACGAATTACGATCCGCAGAAAAACTTTTTCGATACCTCTGCTGTAGAGGCTGCAATTGATGTAGCACGTAAGGTAAATCCCAATGCCATTTTTATCATTAAATCTACCATTCCAGTGGGGTATACAGAAAGTCTCAGAAAGAAATTGGGTTATGACCGTATTTTATTCAGCCCTGAATTCTTGAGGGAAGGCCGGGCATTATATGATAATCTGCATCCTTCCAGAATCATTGTGGGTGCAGATCAGGGAAATGCTGAGATGGTAGAAGCAGCCCAGACTTTTGCCGGACTTTTAAAGGAAGCTTCCTTAAAAGAAGATGTGGACGTGCTGGTAATGGGGACGACAGAGGCGGAGGCAGTAAAACTGTTTGCCAATACTTATCTGGCACTTCGTGTTTCTTATTTTAATGAACTGGATACTTATGCAGAACTCAAGGGACTCAATACCCAGCAGATCATTAAAGGGGTATGTCTGGATCCTCGAATTGGTGATTATTATAATAACCCGTCCTTTGGTTACGGTGGCTATTGCCTGCCCAAGGATACCAAACAGCTGTTGGCCAACTATGCAGATGTGCCGGAAAATCTAATTGAGGCCATTGTATCTGCCAATAAGACCCGTAAAGATTTTATAGCAGATCGTGTGCTCCATACAGCTGGTTATTATGATTATAATGATGGTTCTGTATATAATGCGCAGAATGAGAAACCTTGTACCATCGGTGTGTACCGCCTGACCATGAAATCCGGTTCGGATAATTTCCGTCAGAGTTCCATTCAGGGAATTATGAAACGAATCAAGGCAAAAGGTGCAACTGTGGTGATTTATGAGCCGACTTTGGAGAATGGAACGACTTTCTTTGGAAGCCGTGTTGTGAACGATCTGGATGAATTCAAGAAACAGTGTGATGCAATTATTGCCAATCGTTACGACCATGTTTTGGATGATGTACAGGACAAAGTGTATACAAGGGACATTTTTCAGAGAGACTAATAAATAAATCAGAAAGGTTTTATTTAACTCAAATATATGAAGTATTGTTTTAAAGATTTGCAGGTAGGGCAAGGTGTGACAAGAGACTTTCCGATTACCGAGGAAATGGGGCGACAGTTTGCGGAATTGTCCGGGGACTTTAATCCGATTCACCTTGATGATGAGTATGCGAAAAAAACCATGTTTGGTGGAAAGATTGCCCATGGAATTCTGGTAGGAGGTTTCATTTCCGGTGTGCTTGGAAATGATTTTCCCGGTGAAGGTACTATTTATCTGAAACAGGATATGAAATTTGTGCGGCCGGTGAGATATGGAGATACGATACAGGTGCGTGTGACCATTACCAATAAGGATGAGAGTAAATCCAGATTGGAACTGTCTACAGATTGCTACAATCAGAAAGAAGAGCTGGTTGTGAGCGGAAATGCCCTGGTAATGTTAAAAGACGAGGAAGAATAAAAATGGCAAAAGTATCATTTATTGATCAGGGTTCAGCGCTGTCAGCCTGTTTTATTGCGAGAGATTACAAGCCTCTGGCAGAGCGGATTGCAAAGGAAAAAGAAAAGATTACCTGTTATATAGAGCGTGATGGAGTAATTGCAGGATATCAGGTGGCATCGAATCACCCGTTGACGGAATTGTTTGAAAGTCCTTTTTTTGCAGTGCGGTTTCTCTTTGCAGGAATCGACACCATGCATGGAGAGGAGCAGGAAAAGATTCTTGTGGAATTGTTTACTTCTTTGAAGGAGTATATGGATTCCCATAAGGGCTATTACAATTTGAGAATTCCCTCTCACATTGTGGATGCCATCAAAGCTTATAACCAGGTGATGAGTGGTGGCTGGTTCTGCGGTGGCACAGTGGAAGAACTGATTTCTGGAAAACAGGTAGAACTTCGAATGAAAGAGGGATTGTCTGTATTCTGGGCAGATCAGGCTTATGTGGATCGACATAAGGATTTACTGCTGGAAATGACATTGGAATCTTTCCGTACCTATCAGGGGCAGTATCACATTTCTCCTGCAACCCAGGACAAGGCAGGAATTATTTATGAAAACTGGATCAGACAAAGTCTGGATAACTGTCGGGAACATACCGTCATGGTTGCCCAGTATGAAGACCGTCCCATCGGTTTTGTGACGGTGGAAGAGTCTGAGACAGCGGTGGATGGAATTTTGTCTGCCGTGGATAACACCTACCGCCAGTACGGAGCGTATCGTGCGATGATTACCTCCATTGTCAACTATGCCCATGAGAAGCAGAAAGCATTTATCACCAGCACTCAGTTTGATAATTTTATTGTGCAGGGGGTATGGAATTCTATTGGCTTAAAACCTTATTATTCCATTTATAATTTCCACATTGATAAACGTTAAAAAACGGGGATTTGTGATTTTGTCAATCACAAATCCCCATTTTATACTCAAAATTATTTGTTTTTGGATCGATATTCTTCATCTACCCGGACCAGATTCATCTCGAAATCTTTCCGGTTCTTTTCTGTCATGTTCCCCAAGATCAGACCGGAGAAGAAGGACTGAATTGCAGCCAGTGCAGTAAATACACACACAATCAGTGTAGGGAATTTCAAAACTTGTCCGGTCTGTAGGAAAGCAGCCAGTACCGGAATGAAAAACCCGATGGCAATTAGCATTAAGAATAATGCGATCAAACCGAAAAATCCCATGGGCTTGTAGTTACGGAACAGTCGGATGATAGTGCCGATGACTTTCATTCCATCGGAGTAGGTGTTCAGTTTCGATTCACTTCCGGCAGGACGGTCACGGTAATCCACAATCACATTTTCAATCTGCATATTATTGAATACCGCATGGATTGTCATTTCTGTTTCAATTTCAAAACCCTTAGACAGTACGGGGAAGGTCTTTACGAACTGGTAACTGAAAGCACGGTAACCGGTCATGATATCCTTGATATCGGAATGGAATAACCAGTTAATACTTCCGCGAACCAGACTGTTGCCGAAATTGTGAAAAGGACGTTTGTTTTCGGTGAAATAGGTGGAGGAGAGTCGGTCGCCCACCACCATGTCTGCCTGATGATACAATACCTTGTCCACCAGGTCCTTGGCACAATCCAGGGGGTAAGTATCATCGCCATCAATCATCAGATAGCACTGGGCATCAATTTCACGGAACATACGCCGGATAACATTTCCTTTGCCCTGCATATATTCGTGGCGGATGACTGCACCTGCCTTCTCGGCGATTTCCGCAGTGCCATCCGTTGAATTATTATCATATACATAAATCGTAGCCTCGGGAAGCGCCTGTCGGGCATCCTTTACCACTTTCTCAATTGTCTGTGCCTCATTATAACAGGGGATCAGAACTGCAATTTTATCCATGTATACCTCCAATAGCAGAAGATTTAAAGCAAAATACTAATTTCTATTATGCAGTAATTCCGAAAAAGTGTCAACGAAATCAAGGACAAGTATTTCCATTTTCCCGGACTTTCAGTATAATAGATTCTATATGGCAGAAAATAGAACGAAAAGGAAAATTTTATGAATATTATACTTTTATCC
>CAKRTZ010000015.1 GCA_934402515.1 uncultured Lachnospiraceae bacterium | reverse complement strand
GCCGTCTGCCCGTCCCTCAATGGTCAGTTCGTAGCGTTCCGTCTCCATCTGGTAACGCAGGCTCACCTCCGGATGATAGTAAGGTCCCATGCTGTTCTGAATCATCCGGTGGATGCGTCCACCCTCCAGCATGGCATTTTCCGGAGACTGGACATGACGGTTATCAATGTCGCCACTTCGCAGAATAAATTCCACCAAGCCACGGACAGAAATACGAATCTGTGATTTCTCCATAGTGTCCCCTTCTCCTTAACATCTACCATGTGCCTTTCCACACCCGGAGTACTATCTGCACCCGATTATAGCCATCTTATCATTATTTTATACCAAACACAAGTTTGCTTTTCACTAAATCTACGCCCCTAAATTTACATCCACTTAGATTCCATGGCATATTTCATAAATTCAGGAAAAATGGAACGGTAACCTTCACCGCCTCATTTGCCTCGTTGATACGCTCATTGGTGCCGATGTTGATAAAAAGCCTGGACGGCTGTAAGTCAAGAATGCAGGTGTCGATATGCTCCAACCTCTGAATAGTTATCACATTTCGTCTATAAAATTCTGTACCTCTGCCTGCAGCCGCTCCTGCCGCCATGCCAGCAGGATTTCCGTCATCAAATCCGCTCCCGTGATTTCGCAGGTGCAGATTTTCTGGGACAATTCCTTCATGGAGGCCGGCAGAATCGCCACCCCCAGTCCCCGCTCCGCGAAAGTCAGGGCGGTTCTGGCATCTGAACACTCGCAATAAATATCACAGGGATAGTTTTCTTTTTCAAAGGCAGACAAAATGTACTGCCGGTATCGATGGGATAAAATCAGACGCTGTCCCGACAAATCCTTTAAGGCGATGGAAGTCTGTCCCGGCTTTAAGCTGTCGGGATGGACAAAAGCCCGGAGCTGTTCCCGAATCAGCGGTTTCGTGTCGCACCCTTTTAATAACACCGGCGTCCGCACCGTGGTGATATCCACCATGCCATTTTCCAGTTCATCTTTTAAGTTAAACGTGGAGCCCTCATGCACATCAAAGTGAATCTCCGGGTGTTTCCGGGAAAAACGTGCCAGATAATCCGCCATCCGGGATACGGTGGATGGGGTCATACCGATGTGAATGGTGGCCGCCTGGCTGGCTTTCACCACTTCCCGCTTCGTGATATCTGTCATGGTGAGCAGGCTGCAGGCTCTGGAATACAACACCTTTCCTGCATCTGTCAGCGTGATTTTCTTCGTTCCCCGCAGATAAAGCTGCACCTGCAGTTCATCTTCCAGCATCTTCATCTGGTAGCTTAACGGAGGCTGGGTCATGTGCAGGACACGGGCGGCACCACTTACCGTTCCCTCCTCCACAATTGCCCGGAAATACTCCAGTTGTTTCAGTTCCATGGGCGTTCCTTTCTATGAATCAAAAAATCATCTATATAAAAATTATTCTTTTATTATACAAAACAAATCTTTTTCATATATCATATTCTGTGCTATAGTGGAAATCAAGTAGAATTACAGGCTAAAGGAACATGTTACACCTATGAAAAGAATTGATTTTGAACACGGCTCCATCACCAGCCATATTGTGGCATCTGCTTTTCCCATGATGGTCGCCCAGCTTTTGAGCCTTCTCTATAATATTGTAGACCGGATTTATATTGCCCGGATTCCCGGTGCGGGAACCACCGCCCTGGGAGCTGTGGGACTCTGTTTCCCCATTATTGTCATCATCACCGCCTTCAGCAACCTTTTTGGCAGCGGCGGAGCCCCTCTTTTTTCTATCCGCAGAGGCATGGGAGACGAAAAGGCAGCACGGGAGATTATGAATACTTCCTTTTTTATGATATGCACCAGCGCTCTGGTACTCATGGCAGTGGGTATGGTTTTCGCCCGCCCTCTGCTCACCCTGTTCGGCGCCTCCCAGGATGCCCTGCCGTACGCCTATCCCTATATGATGCTGTATCTCATCGGTACCCTGCCCTCCATGATTGTCACGGGCATGAACCCTTTCATCAACGCCCAGGGCTACGCCACCACCGGCATGCTGTCCGTCGCTATCGGTGCAGTGACCAACTTTATTCTCGACCCGGTGTTTATTTTTATGCTGCATTTGGGCATCAAGGGGGCTGCCATTGCCACCGTCATTTCCCAGATTCTGGGAGCGGTATTTGTGCTGTGGTTTCTGCTGAAAAAGGCGGAGCTGAAGGTCCGCCTCATTGGAATCAAAGAAATGAAAACCTACAAAGATTATGCAAAAAATATCATCGGACTGGGCTCCTCCGGATTTGTTATGCAATTTACCAACAGTCTGGTGTCCATTTGCTGTAATCAGATGCTGTCCGTCTTTGGAGGTGATTTATATATTTCTGTCATGACTATCATTTCCAGCGTACGTCAGGTGATTGAAACTCCTCTCCATGCCATCACGGAGGGTTCTTCTCCTGTCATCAGCTATAACTACGGTGCCCATCGTCCCAGGCGTGTAATAAAAGCTGGCACGACCATGTTCCTTTTCAGTGTCATCTATACCGCAGTTACCTGGGGGCTGATTATCATGACTCCGGAACTGCTCATCCACGTTTTCAGTTCCGACGAAGCCTTGATGGCAGACGCCGTTCCTGCATTGAAACTCTATTTCGCAGCCTTTCTCTTTATGACACTGCAATCAACCGGACAGACCATTTTTAAATCACTCAATCATAAAAAGCAAGCCATCTTTTTCTCGCTGCTGCGCAAGGTCTTTATCGTGGTGCCTCTCACTTACCTGCTGCCCTATACGTTCCACCTGGGCACCAACGGCGTGTTTATGGCAGAGCCGATTTCCAATGTCATTGGCGGAAGTCTGTGCTTTATCACGATGCTCTGCACTGTTTTGCCTGAATTAAAGCGGATGGAGAAGGAGCAAACCGCCTAGCCTTCCCTCTTCAACTCCTCCTCGATATGGTTGATAAATGCCTCTGCCACGTGGGAGAGAGTATGGTTTTTGTTCCAGATCAGGGCGTAAGAGGCGTAGGCATCGGGGTGGTCGATTTTCCGCACACACACATCTTTATCCCGAATCAAAGAGGAAATGGTGGCAGGATATATGGCAATGCCCACCCCATGTCGGCTCAGTTCATAAGCATTTAGCATGTGGGCAACCCGCCCCCGGATGGTGGGTGTCTGTCCCGTCTGGGCAAACCACTTGTCAATCTCTCCCTTCCGGGACTCTCTGGAGGGAATCAGTAAGTTGTAGGGCAGCAGCTCCGCCGGTTTTACCGGCTCATGGGTATCGGAATAGAGCGCATGCCCACTGGGAATCACTGCCACCCATGGCTCGTCATACACCGGAAGGACATGGCACTCCTCCGTGTTGTAGGGCGCCGTAATCATGGCGACCTCACACAGTCCCTTATTCACCCGATTATTCACATCATCCGTATTTCCATTCCAGAGATTGTACTGCACATGGGGATGCTTCTCCTGAAAGGAGGCAATCCATCCCGCAAACAGCCGGGGGCCACAGCCCTCCACCGATGCGATGTAAATCGTGCCCTGCAGTCCTTCCTTCCGCTCCCGCACATCCTCCTCGGAGCGGTTCACCAAATCCAGAATCTGGGAGGCATACTGTAAGAAAAGCTCCCCCTCCGGCGTCAGCTCCACCTTGTGGGGAGAACGGAGAAACAGTGCCGCCCCCAGCTCCGCCTCCAAGTCCTGAATCTGACGACTCAGGGGCGGCTGCGCAATCGCCATCTTCTCCGCCGCCCTGGTAAAGCTTTTCTCCTCTGCCACCGCCTTAAAATACCGGATATGCCGTAATTCCATGCCGTTTTTCCTCCCTTTTCTTCCCTTTCTTTTGATACCATTTAGGTATTACCATGCTTTTATTATATGTATTTCACATTATAAGTGCAATATGTTAAAGTAAAATCATCAAAAGGAACAACACCTTAGTCACAGAAAGGAAAGGTAAACACTATGAAAAAGATTATGGAAAAGGTAAACGAGTTCTTCGAGGAATACTACAAGAGTTTCGCAGACAAATTCTAACGCAGGTGCAGCATGAACGAACAATTAAATAACGAATCCATAATGTAAGCGCCACCAGATTGTGATTGTCCGGTGGCGCTTATCCTTTCTTAACTGTCAAGTTTTCCACTATTGTGTAGCATTTTCTCCATCAAATCCACGTCTTTCTCCAAATCTTCAAAGGTGGGATAATACTCCGTAGGCCGGAACCCCATACGGATAATCTTCTTATTTAACTGGTCGAAATCTCGTAGGCTTACCGGCTTGGAGAAAAAGTAACCCTGGGCGATGTCACAGCCGATTTCCGTGAGGAAATTTACCTGCCCCTGGGTTTCCACACCCTCTACCACCACCGTAAGATCTAACTCCTTCGCCATGGCGATGAGATAACGCAGAATGGTCTGACCTTCCTCGTCCTTACTGTTTTCCGTGAGGAATTTGCGATCCAGCTTTACCATGGAAAAGGGCATATCCCGGAGGAGATTGACCGGCGAGTGCATTCCGCCGAAGTTATCCACGGAAAGCACAAACCCACAGTCTGCCAGCTCCTGCACCGTTTTCCGAACCTCCCCGTCTCCACCGGTCAGGGCACGCTCCGGCAGCTCCAGCACCAGCATATCTTTTTTCAGCTTATACCGCTCCAGCAGCCGGGACAGCTCCGTGATAAAGCCCGCGTTTCCCAGATGGATGGGAGAAATATTTAACATTAACGGCAGGGGTTTCATTTTATTATCAATCCACCGGCGGATGGTCTTGCACGCCTCCTCCCACATGTAGTAGTCCAGCTTTAACATCAGGTTGGTATTCTCAAAGAGGGGCAGGAAGGCATAAGGGGAAAGCAGGCCCTTTTCCTCATGCTCCCAGCGCACCAGCGCCTCCGCGCTGTAAATCTGGTACGCATGCAGATCCACCATGGGCTGTAAATACATGACAAACTTCCGCTCATCCAGCGCCTTCTCCATCTCCTGGCACATCCGCCTGTTCTCTTCGTACTGGTTCTTCATATCCGCATCGAACCAGGCGTAATTCACACCCTCTCTGGCGGTCGCATTTCGCTGCGCCAGCACCATGCGGTCCAGCATCTCGGAAACCCGCTCGTTTCTGTCCGTAATCTGGTAAATCCCAAAGGCTGTCTCAATCTGGAAAATGTCGGTGGCATGTTCAATCTCATCGGAAATCTGATGAATCAGTTCCACCACCTGCCCCTCCTCCCTGTCTTTTAACAGGAGGGCAAAAAGGTTGGTCTGCACCAACGCACAGAACCCTTCTCCCAGGTCATAGGCTTTCAGCCGGTTTGCTACAAAACGCAGCAGCCGGTCTCCCTCTCCGGGACCGTAAAGCCGCTGTACCGTGGAGAGGTTCGTCACGCCGAACCCCACCAGGGTCAAGGGCTTTTCCACATCCTCCTGCAGCATTTCCAGCGTCCGCTTGATGAAATAGTCACGATTGCTTATCTTGGTGGTAATATCCGTGTAAGCGGTTTCGTGCAAATCCTCAATGGTTTCCTCCAGATTCTGGATTTTCTCTTTTTCCCTGGTGCTCTGGTTTTTTACTCTGTTCAGGCGCTTTTTCGTCCTGACATACTGCCTCTTTTCCTGCCGGAGTCGTAACAGCAGATAGAGAATCAGCGTGGCTGCCAGCAGTAGTAACAGTAACAGACCAACAATCATGGTGTTTCCTCTCTTACATGTCTGTTTTCAGACGGGTTATGGTGTATACAAAATAATCATAGGTGTCCACGTTTCCGGTGGGCAGGCTGTCGGATGCCTCCGTAATCTTCAAGGAGGCGTTCATCCGGTAGTTGGTAAGGTATTTCTCAAAATCTTCCTGAGTTTTGAGTTCCTTCAGTGACTTACCGTTCACCCGAAGGGTTCCTGTCAGGGTAATGGGGTCTCCATTTTTCGTCTTTTCCAGCTGGTCTTTGCTAAAACGGTACTTCATGGTCAGCTCTCCCTGCTTGCTGTCGGCGTAAGAACCGGCGTCCACTGCCGCATAAGCACTTCCATCCCACATCCAGGTGTTCTCGCCGCCAGCCATGCGGATCTGCATGGTTTCCACCGGTTTTCCATCCGGGTCAGTAAAGGACTTGCTGTCCTGAAACGGTGTCGTTCCGTAGGTCTTATCCTTGGCTTTGTTAAAAATATCAAAGGTCATGCAGTAATCCTTCGCTGCCCACTGTTTTAACAGCTCCTCCCCGGACGCATAGCGGAGGATTTCCCGGAAATCCATCTGCACCGTGAAGGGAATCTCATAAATTTGATCCAGACTCTCGTAGGTATTGATGCCCAGCTTCTCCCAGTCTGCCTCCGCTACCTGCACCGCAAAACCGATGTCGGGAACCACGGTGGCATCCAAATCCTTCCGATACTTTCCTAACGCATCCTCATAGCCGGAAGGGTAGTCCGGGTCATCGGTACGGAGTAAGTCAATACATGCCGTGTAATGGGAATCGCTGAGTCCCGTCAGTTCTCCCGGCAGCTTGAATTTTACCTGGAGGGGAAGGGTGGTATCCTTTGTCACACCAACGGTTTTGCCGTTCTCATCCACACCGCGGATGAGGAATTTGGAATCCTCTTTGTCATACTTGTCCCGCACTGCCTTATAATAGTAGATACCGGACCGGTCAGGAATCATCTGCAAATCGCTGTAGCTGCTGCCATCCTCCAGCCGGTACTGGAAGTTGGTTCCAGCGGGCAGGGACACACGTTCCTTCTCCTCCGCGTCCATCAGGTAACATGCCAAATCCAGATACTTATCGTTGTTGGCACTGTCGATGGTGTTTTCCTTCTGCCAATACGCCTGTTCTGCAGTAATGGAAAACTGCATGGTGTAAACCAGTTCGCCGTTGGCCGTCAGCTTTCCTTCCACATTCGTTTTATGATCCGATGTAATCAGTGTAATGGTAATTCCGGGAATGGAGTCCACTGCAATCTTGTCCTCCAGCGTTCCCTGGATTTTGTTTTGCAGCTCCCCATCCAGGTCACAAATTCCCGTATGGATATCATACATCGTTTTCTCTTTCGCCTGATTGTCTCCGCGGATGGTCTGTAACAGGAACTGTTCGGTTCCTTCAAATTCCTCCCGGTTTATCAGTTTCTCCTGGTAGGGGCTGCCCGCACTGTCCGTAAAATCCGTAAAGGAAATCTGGTCACCGGTTCTGTCGCTCACCGTATAGTAATAAGGCTTGTTTCCTCCTGTCACATCAATGAGCAGAAGCTTCGTGCCCTCGCTGTATTTCCGGGGGCTACCTGCCGTTCCCTCCGTCATCCAGATTTTTTTAGGCATCGTCTTGGCGTAGCTCTTCCGGGCTTTTCCATAGGTATATTCCAGAAAAAGGGTGCTGTCGCTGTCATTTGCCATAACGACACGGTCTTTGGAGGCATTTTTCATTGCCTCCACGCTGTTGACCCGTCCTGCCTGAATGCTCATTTTCACATCGACCTGAAGAGGTTCCTCCACGAAGATGGGCAGAACATAGACACGTTTGTGTTCGCCACTGCCATCTGACCATTGATAGGTGTAGGTTAGCTCTGTATAGGTGAGGGTATTTTGGGCTTTATCGTACTGGTCAAACAGCTCCTCCCCACTTCCTGTGGTGCTGTCCAGATAGGCAAAGGTATAGCCGGAACCGCTTTTCGTCACTGCGATATGCGATTTAACACCACTGTCCGCATCCTCTCCGTTATAGCCTTTCGCGTCAGTTTTGGTCACATCCCACTTTTTCGGTGTGGCAGTGACAGTCAGAATGTCCATCTTCGAGGAAGATAAACCTGACACATTTGTCATAATATCGGATAACGCCGTTATGGTTTCGTTCAGGGAACGGGCTCCCGGCTTACATACAAGGATGGGAATCTCCTTTTTCCCACCATTTATGTCCAATGTCAAAGGATACACATCCTGCCAGATTGCTTCCGGAGTCTGAGGCGTATTTCCGGTACCCCAGTCTCCCACCTGGTTCAAGCGATAATAAGATAACAGCACAGGAATATTGGTTGAACTACTATTATACGTTCCAATGCTGTTCTCCACTTCCTGTTTCATCCTGGCAAGGTTGCCCTGTGCCGTATCGGACTTCTCATCTCCGTACAAAATATGACAGTTCTGTCGGTAAGCATAGCTGCTCTGACTTCCCGTTCTGCCCACATCCACTACAGGAAGATTCGCCTGTGACAGCAGGGACTGTAGGTTCATCATGTTGATGGTTACATTGGTGGAATTCAGGGTTCCGATGACCGTACCCACGAACAAGCCCTCGCTGTCCACCAGGTTGTTTAAGGCTTCCTGATTTGTCTTTCCTGTGGGAGCTGCCAAATCCGCAAGCTGATAACTGCTGCCCTTTTTCTGGATAAGCTGTACCTTGCCATCCGCTCCCTGACGGACGCCTAACTGGTTGTCTGCAGACAGTACCAGGTTATCTGCCTGTATCGTTCCAGTCCCTGCATTTGACCTGACAGTACCAATGACACCTCCTACTGAGATAAAATTCTCATCGCTGCCGCACTCCTTGTCCTGGAGAGTGGTGCTGTCCGTCTGGTACAAAATCTTGTTGGTGTCCAGCCTGCTGTTATAAAGTTTCAAGTTTCCCGTCAGGGTGCAGGCTCCTATCAGTCCTCCGGCGGCACTGCCTCCTGCCACCAGCGCATCCCCGTTTTTCGGGATGGAGGCGGTAATGGTGCAGCCCTCCACCTGGACATTTTCTATACGGGTGTCCTTGGAGGCACTGATACTTCCCGCTACACCGCCGGCATCCATGCCGGAAACGGTTACCCCGGATACCACAAGGGGGGATGTTCCCTTTTCTGGATTGAGATACAGGCTGCCTGTACTCATTCCAAGCTGACCAAAAAGTCCTCCCGCTGCCTGACCACCGGTTACGGTTCCACCGTCCACTAGCTTACTGCCAGCTTTTCCCTGTAGTTTGATGGGAAGATCACTGCTGCCATAGGAAGCCACAGTTCCGGCAAAGCCACCTGCATACATACCGGTTACCGTATTGCTTTCTGCAGTTATCGTACTCACATAATCATTGGATGTGGTTGTCAGTTTTCCTCTAAGGCAGCCTACCACACCTCCTGCGGAGAAATGTTTCACCTGCTCCCTGGTTTTATTGCCTAGTGCTACTCTATCTTCATAAGTGGTAACCGTCACTTTCTCCGTTTTAAGAGTTCCATCCACCAGAATCGTTCCCGTTGAATACCCTACGGCACCACCTGCACTAACGGGAAAGTTCATGTTCGTTTGCGCCGCTTTTCCCTTTTCTGCCGCTACCGTTATATGAGATACCGTGCAGTTATTCAGCGTCAGCTTTGCCTTTGAAGTGACAGCTCCGGCTAATCCTCCGACACCTTTTTCTTTTTCATCTGCATCTACACGATTATTAGCTACCGCTGCAATTTTACATTCCTTACTGCTGTCCGTGGGGTTTGCCGTACTGACAGTAATATCTTTCAGGGTCAAATACCCACAACAATTGCCTACAACACCTCCCTGTCCATTTACACTGCCATAGGTCTCTGTATCGCTGGTGGATGTTTCCTGCACCTTCACATCGGTAATCTTTACATGTTCCAGCGTACTGCCGGTTCCTGCTGTATATGCACCATACTCTCCAATAATACCACCGGTTGCTTTCCGGGATGTCAGGGTTGTATCCTTTACTGTGAGGTATGTTCCTGTCACCAGAACCCCCTCCTTGGTTTCCCCTACAATGCCTCCTACATTCCACCAGCCCTGCACTGTAGTATTTTGCACGGTGACAGGTTTATTCTCCGTACCCCGTATCGTCAGTTTTCCCCGATACATATAACCTACCACCGCACCTGCTATTTCCTTGGTACTGAAAAGCTGCAGGTTGTCAATAGCCGCATCGGTTTCTGTGTTTTCAATCAACAATTCACCATCAGTTGACCCTAAATCTACATATCCTATAAAACCGCCTATATGACTTAAGCTGGTTAAGCTGACCGGTTTTCCTGCTGTACCGCTTACCTTACAATTTCTTATTGTAAGGTTCTGCTTGTTATTTACCACCCTCCCGATCAGACCTCCAGTGGAGTGCTTTCCATTATGATAGTCATATTTATAGGTTCCTGCATTAATTTGAAAATCTTCTGTTACTTCAATATTGCTGAGTGTCACTCTGGCATTATTAACATAAGCTGCCACTCCTCCTGCATCCACCGTAAGCACCGGATAACCGGCTATTTTGATGGAACCTGCCAGCTTCAGATTCTGAATCGTAAATCCGTCAGGCTCATAGCAGTCTGCATCACTGTACCCCGTCAGCGTATTGAACAACCCCCTGCGGCCTGAAGAGGCCGGGAACGCGGTTCCAACTGTGGTATTCTTCGTATAATCCACTGCCAGTTCTTGCAGGGCATACTTCACCGTACTTCCATTCCCGTCAAAATTTCCACGGAATGTGAAACAGGACACATCATATAACGCTCCAATTCCTCGGAATGCCTGTCCAAACAAGGTCAAATCATAGGTTTTGTTTTCTGCTAATTTCCAGGTAGTATGGTAGGCTGTGTTATTTATTTTTCCCGCTGCATTTAAAATAGAAGCATTTCCAAGGATATAAGCTTGATAATTGCTCTCATTAATGCCAAGATACCTGTACAGATAGGGATAAGTCACTTTATTATCATACCTGACTGCTGCCTGATAGTCACTTTCTCCTGCATTACTGCATGCACCAATCGTATCATACTTTGCCTTACGGCTTTTGGATAATTCGGTATAGCCATAGTTCACCTTCGTGTCATTGGACATCGTGTTCAAGGCACCTGCATTGAGTGCCATGCTCATAACCTGCAATGCCGCCGCATTGGGAAGGGTCACAGTTATCTTCCCATCCACAGGCCCTGTTATGGTCACAGCACTGGTATTCAATTGGGCATCCAGATAAGCACCATTTACAATATCATAGTAAGGAATCAGGGACAGATTGCCAGATCCTGCCTTAACATCCTTGTTCCAGATTGCAGAAGTGCTGTTCTTATCTCCCTCATATAGAACATATCCGTCTTCCACCTTCCCGCATAAGGCTCCTGCAAAATAGGTGGTATAGTTTTTAGTGGTTCCGGTAATTTCCGTTCCATTATCTCCGTAAATTTTGAATGCTCCTAAATCATCTTGCAGTGCAACATTCCGTAAAATCAACCCACCCCGTTTAACCATACCGACATAAGCACCGGCTGCGGCAAAGGTTATGGTTCCTGAATGGGCTTGTAGTGAAAATTCTCCTGTAATCTCTACATGATCAATCACATTATCCCCGCCCAGGATACACCCCATAACCCCTCCGGCTGCTCCTCCGTTTGCTATCATAGTACGGGTTGCGGCTGTTCCTCCTGTTGGAATGTCAATCTTCATGTCTTTTACCACAGCACCCTTGGCATACTGAATAAACCCATAGACCGTATAAGCCTGTGAGCTGGTTTTTGAGGGCAATGTAATTTTATGAAGGTTGCCAGCTTCATCCTTTCCATACCAGACGCCGGTAAAGGGGATTTCACTGGTTCCAAAGCCTGTAAAGCTGTCGGCAATAACCTTGTAGGTTCCACTGGTAATTCCTGACAGGTCTATATCTGCTGCCAGACGGTAATACGCTGAGCTAAGCTCCCGCTGTGTCGTTGTAGTATCTGCTTTGGTAAAGTCATATTGTGTTGTATGGGAGCTTCCGGTGCAGAATGTCTCATTGGAGCCTACTTTATTTACCTTCCAGTCGTTAAAAAAGTCTGATTTCTCACCCTTTTTCATGCTCAGATAACGGTATAAGGTGAGAAATTGCTGGGATGACTCAATGATATAGGGGTCTTCATAGGTGCCACACCCCTTTAACAGGTCTCCGGTCTTGGGATTAACCTCTATCTGCTGTGTCTGATAAACATAAGGCTTGTAATATCCTTTTTCTGCATTGGTAATTACGCTTTCTCTATCGTTCTTTACTTGTTTATGGGGGTCTGTCCCCTCATAGACCCAGTACTCTGTCAAGCTGTCCAGCTCTGCGCCCCAGGTTACCTTTTTTCCTGCCTCGTCCTCATTAAAGGTGTACAGGCCTCTGCCGATATTCTGATCGGAATTCGTGGCAAAGTTATAGCTGTACAGGAAGGAAGCAAACGCCAGCACATCTCCGTTGTGTTTCGGGGATGCCTGGGAAGCATCGGCGTCATCCGCAATCTGCATATTGCAAAACTGCAGCTTCAGGTTGGTGACCTTGTCGTCGCCAGCTGCTCCGATGAGAGCTGCTGCCGCTTTTTTACCGCCCACTCCAGTATTAGCATTGGTATAGTCTGTCATGGAAATTCCGTTAAAAGTGACATCCACGGTAGTGGTCTGGGTTCCCGTGCCTGCTGCAATTTTGGCTATCAACAAGCCATCTTCCTCTTTTCCCGTTTTCTGATAGTCCCGTACCCATAAATTCTTTAAGGTGAGGTTCTCAAAGGTACCGCCACCCGTTAAGGTTCCGCTAATCAGCGCTCCACTGTTATTTCCATCCAGATTGGCAACGGTGCCCTCCAGGGTAAAATCCTTCGCTGTCACACCGCCGGTGGGGTTGTACAGAAGTCCCGCATGAAGTCCCTGGTGCTGTCCCATGGTGGTGTCCATGTGATCGGCATGGAATTTTACCGTAGCCGGATCATCCTTTGTTCCGGTCAGGGATGCGCCCTTTACTGTGGATGCGGGATAGAAGCTGACATTTTCCAGATCCAGGTTTCCCTTTAATGTATAGGACTCATTTCCGTAGTCATTCTCACTAAAGCACTTCTTAAAAACAGATTTCGGCGTGCTGGTGGCATTATGAACGGCACTCCAGATTAACATTTTCTCCGGTGTGTCCAGTTCGTGGCTGGTGATTTGAGATGCCGTACCTCCTGCATGGTTGATGGTTCCATCTGCATTGATTGTCTGGAACAAATCATAATAGTAAACGGTCAGTTGATCTGTCTTGGGCTGTTGGTTCTTATACGTTGCCTGATTGGTATAACAGTATTCCGGGAAGCTTTTCTTACTGTCATGTAAAGAAACAATGCCGGTATAGTCACCGTCCTTCGTACAATAGACTATCTCATCAAACTCTCCTGCTGTGTCCACTGTGGCGCCCTTACAGCTATAGTCCACCACATCTGCTGCCAGAGCCTGACCATACGCCGCCAGAAATGCACTTTTGGCACCTGCTTTCATCGTGAGTCCCTTTAAATCCACCCCCTCAAGGGTCAAATATTGTTCTTCTACGGTGTCCGTGGCAAATAAAAGAGCGCCCGTACTTCCCTTGGAATCAAGTGCTGCTCCTGCGGAAGCCACGGCAACCTTCTTTATGCTTCCCTGCATCTTCTGCCAGGTATGTCCCAGAAAACCACCACAGTTTCCTCCACTCGTCGTGATTAATTTCCCTCCAAGGGTAATTCTATCCAGTGCCACCTTTGCATTTTCCATCCGGGTAATGAATCCGCTATACTCATTGACATTCCCGGCATTGATGACTGACGCGAGTGTCACATTGGATGCAGTTACGGTAAACAGGGTGTCACTGCTCTCCTTTGCCAGCACACCACCGATGGTATCGCTGTTATTTTCAAAGGTTTTCTTCATCTGTACACCGGAAAGGGTCATTCCCTCTCCTTTTGACTGATAAGCAATCCCTCCTGTACCCTTGGCATTTTCTATGGTTCCTGTGATGATCAGATCCGAAAAGCTGGTGGTTCCACCCAACGTGGAGAAGATACCTGTTCTGTTCTGTTTCCCACGGCTGTTCTGGGTAATGGTCGTACTCCCTGATACCCCTTTCAGACTGCCCTGAAACAGATACTTCTTATCGGCATCATCCTTCTCTTTATCATTCCGGTTCACGGTAATAATCCCCGTGGTTTCATAGGAAATATCCGCATCCCCATCCAGGGTATATACCCCGGATAAAAGTGCGGGAATTCCTGCGGGATTGGATGAACTGCTGCTGCCAAAGGCCTCCATGCCGAAATTACCCTGGGTATTTAAGGCAATGGCAAGGGTTTCCATCCCTGCTGTACCCTTTAGTGTCCAAATACTTCCAGAACCGCTTACGGCATAGCTCTTCACGGTTCCAAGCTGTTCCAGAGAACCATCGCCACCGATGAGTTTTTGGTCTCCCTCTGCCTGGTTGCGGAATACGCCGCCATACTGTCCGATTTCCTCCAGATTTTTAGCAACATCGTTAAGGTCAAGCTGGGAGGCTCCGTCTACTTCTCCCTTCACTCCCGTAAGATAAATGAGAGACTCCGACTGGCTGCCCACCAGTGCGCCGCAGCTTCCTCCGGACAGAGAACCGGGCTGGACAGAAATCGTTCCGTCTAAAGCCAGTGCGGAAGGGCTACTTCCATTCTGCACCGTTCCCACGATGCCACCGGTAGCGGTATCACCTTTCAATGTACACCCCGTCATAATCTTCGGGTTTTTCACCATGCTTTTGCTGTTGTTCAGACAGCCCAGGATTCCACCTACATGGGTGCAGTTTGCCATGGTTGCAGATACCATGACTGTAGGCACACAGAAATTCGCGCCCTCTATCCGTCCTGCAAAGCCGCCTGCTCCTATGGCGAACTGAAGATATCCGTTAACGGTAATCTCACCGTTTTCCAGCACAAAGGCACTGGTAATGTCACCAATCAGCCCTCCGGCATAGCCTCTGCTATGATTGGAGGTGGCTATCGATGCATTTCCAGTGTAGGATTTCAATTTTATGGTAATCTCTGTAGAAACCTTACCCAGCAGACCGCCTGCACTGCCCTGCTCCCGGCTGGCAGTCACGGTTCCGCTTATGGTCAGAGGTTTCGCCACTTCCAGTGTGGTGCCTTCCTCACAGAAGCCCAGCAAGCCACCTACTGTCTGCCCGCCGTTGACCTTCGCTGTGAGGGTAATATCGCCGTTTCCGGTTACGGTCAAGGTGCTGTCACCAGTTCCCTTGCTCAGTTTTCCTGCAAACTGTCCGGCATAGTCTCCGTTCTGTACCGTAAAGTCCTTACACAGTGTCAGTTCCGAGGTATTCCAGGTGTAACTGCCTGTTACCACGCCAAAATAACCGCCCGCAGCGGCAGTTCCTGTCACATTTGCCGCTGTCCAGCTACTATTCTCCGCAGTGATTGTGACATTATCTCCCAGACTGCCCGCGATACCACCGGCATTATTTCCTGTTATATTGTTAATTCCAGAGTTAATATTTGTAATATAAATCTTTGCGTTATCTCCAATGCTGCCTGCGATAATACCGACGTTCTCACCGGTGTTTTTAATAACACCAGTTATGTCAATGTCATGAATCTTGATTTCATCCGTATTTTCGCCGGAAACCTGGATGTTTTTAGCGATTGCCGCAGACGCTCCGTCCACACAGGTAAAGTCAAACTGGTAGATTTCCGCGCCCTCTCCCAGATAGGCAAAGAGGGGTTTATCCAGTTCAAATTGAAAACCGCTGTCATAATAGCAGGACATTTTTCCGCGGAAGGGATGGTCTGCACTTCCAAAGCCCGTAAACCCACTGATACCCGAGAGTTTCCACACCTTTTCACTTCCGGTGGTTCCTATCTGAAAGCTGATGTCCTCGAAATCATAGCTTTGGGTCAGCTTTTGCAGGAGCAGGAAATCCTCTGCTTTGGCGATATAATAGGTAATTCCTGTTTTATAATAATCCTTATAGGCAGTTTCATCCGCTACATCTGCCAGTGCTTTACTTCCCGCAGGAGTATCTGCCTCTCCATCATAAAGGGCAATCTCGTCCTCTGTCAGTTCTTCGTCTTCCTCCGGTACATCTTCCTCATCTTCTTCGGGATTCTCACTGTCTCCGGTGTTTTCGCCCTCTCCGGTACTGCCGCTTTCGCTGGTATTTCCATTATTTCCAGTATTGCCGCCTTCTCCGGTGCTGCCGCTTTCGCTGCTATTTCCATTATCTCCGGTATTGCTGCCCTCTCCGGTACTGCCACTTTCGCTGGTATTTTCATTATTTCCAGTATTGCCGCCTTCTCCGGTACTGCCACTTTCGCTGGTATTTTCATTATTTCCAGTATTGCCGCCTTCTCCGGTGCTGCCTCCGCCTTCGCCTTCTCCGGAAGTGCTGCCGCCCGCCTGGGTCTTTCCTTCCTCCGGCTGGCTGGAAGAGCCACTGCCCACGGTGTCCTCCGTCAAAGCCCCTTCGGTATCTTCTGTCGCATATGCAGTTGTTTTCCAATCTAACAAGCTATTGTCTGATACTAACAGGCACACAATCAAAAGAACGGAAAATGTCCGCATCCACTTACGCCGCATGTACAACTAACTCCTTTATCTAATCTGAAATCTGATTGCCTTTCACTACATAAACAAAATTCTGCTGTGCCTCCGCACTCGTTACCCTAGTGTCGTATTCCGTCTCCCGGAAGAATCCGATATTGATGGAAGCGTAGGCATTTACTGGAACGGTGATGGCGTAAATCGTATCACTCCACTGCGTCCAGTCTCTGTCCGTATATCCGGTCAGGGTTGCTTTTGCCACCGTTTTGGGTGCCGGCTTTCCACTTTTTTCCCAGGCAAGCCAGGCACTGGAAAACCGGTCAATATCATAAACCGTACCGTCCCAGTACAGTGTCACCATTTCCGTGTTTCCACCGTCCTCCTGGCTGACACCGCCGGTAGTAATTTTATAGTTGAATTCCGACTGTTTTTGTAGGTATTTAAACTGCTCGTCCGGCGTATCTCCGTTGGTATTGAATCCGAAGGATTTCAGGAATTTTCCGGCATCACTGCGGGTCTGCAGCATAATCTTTCCCTTTAACCGTTCCGTGAGGAGGGCACCGTCTGCGGTTTTGACCCGGACATAAATGGGCACCGCTTTCCCTGATGGGGCAGTTACCTTGATTTCGTAGCCATCGCTCAATGCCTGCCCACCGGTAAGGATATTGTTAAAGCTTGCCGGATTATCCTGGGTAATGGTTTTGATTTCCGTCGTCTCCTCAAAGGTTCCATCTGCATTTTTCGTCTTTACCTTGGCAGTGGCCTGATAAGTGTCTCCCGCAGTCCCGGCATCTGCCAGCCAGAATTCCACGGTGTAGAGAATCTGGGCAGTACTGCTGTTATACAGCAGGATATTTTCGTAATTTCTGATTTCCACCGTGAAATTGTATTCCTTACCATCGGTATCGGTGGACTGGACAACGCTCACCAGCGCGTCCGTCATATCATCCCCAGGGGTCTGGGAGGGCGATGCGTAGTTGCAGGTAAAATAAATGCTGGAGGCGATGGTGATTCCTCTCTGCACGCTCTGTGCCAGATACTTGGCATAGACAGCATATCCCCCGGACAAAAGCAGGCATAAGGGCAGAAAAAACCAAAGCTTCTTTACGATTTTTTTGATGTTCTGTCGTTTCCTCCCGATTTCCTGTTTCATTCCTATCCCTTTCCAGATTCTGTTAATTTTATGGCTGTTCATCCCGTTTGGTGGGTTTGGGCTGCTCCGCCTTCACCAGAAGGTAAATCATATCCGTTTCCTTCCGGTATTTGTCAAAGGTATCTGCAGTACAGGTGACCTCCAACCGGAAGTAACGGCTCATGTAGGTTTCCTTGCCATCCCCATCCTTCCCTGTTTCCAGATGCAGCTGTTTCCCGTCCTTGCCATTGAGGTAGGTAACGTATTTTCCCTTATTTACGATATCCTCCACCGGATTATCCCCAAACATTGCCTGATGGCGATCCGCTGTCTTGTCCGTAGCCGCAGTAAGATATGTCCCGCCACCTGCTATCGCCGTGTCCTCAAAGCTGTCCAGTTCATAGAGCTTAAAAGTCAGGGGGACATTCTGGGTGTACACCAGTTCCATGGTGTAGTCAAAATTACCTCCACCCATGGCTCCCATCGTTCCACTCTCCGCATTGGGACCATTGCTGACACAAAAATAAAGATTTTTCGTCTCCCCGGCAAACAAACTATCCAGAGCAAGTCGAACCATTTCCTTGTCTTTCTCATCCCGGAGATAGAGATAATAGGGTTCCATGACCTCCGCATCCTTACTGTTGGCGGCACGTTCCAGCCAGGTATACCAGGCAAAGGTTCCACCGATGCAGACCAGCAGCACCATCAGGACTACCGCCAGCTGTACCGGAATCCGCGGACGATGCCTTCGATAGACTTTTTTATGTACTTTTTTCCGCTTTTTTGCCTGCTCTTTCTCCTTCAAAGCCTGTTGCTCCTTTGTTACTCTGTCGTTCCCGGCAGAGAGGTAAATTCAAAATGAAAGTTCATGTGCTTGATCTCGTTACCGATGGTGGTATCTTCCCTGTTGTACTCGTCCTTCAGCATTTCATTGCTGGAAACACTGCCCAAGCTGGCAATGCCTTCCTGATAGGAGGGCAAGATCCTGTCTGTGGGATACTCATAGTCCCACCGCCAGTACAACGTAATCTTCTTCTCAATTCCTGTGTTCGCCGTGCTGTCCCATTCTAATGGAAACACTGCGCTTTCCCGCATGGTGACACGGGTTCCATCTGCACCTGACACTGTTGTCATATTAAGTAACGTCTGTGTCGTTCCACCATTTTCCTCTTTGTCATAATAAAAAATGATATGCTCATTGGCAATCCGGTACACATCGGAATCCTGTGCCACCAGATTTCCATCTTTATCCTTTAACCGTACCTCCGGCACCACGGTACAGCTTCCCACATCCTGCTTTAAGGGCGTGACATAAAAAATCACCTGGCCGTAAGCTCCCGGAGCCATTTTATATACCTTGGTCCCGTTTTCCACAAACTCAATGTTGGTCAGCTCTTCCAGCCCCACATTCACATATTTGTCCTCCCCTTCCAGGGTGGAAATGTCGGCGCCGCCTGTTTCCAGTGCAATGCGGATGTCTCCCTGCTCCTCTGCGCGAAGCTGCATGCCTTTTGCCAGAGCAGAACCCAGATCACCGGAAAACCATGCCACCGTAAATCCCACCAGCATCAGGATGCTGAGGATGCTCATAACCGTAAGCTGTATGATTTTGTTTCTTTTCATTCCTCTGATT
The DNA here is from genome assembly GCA_934402515.1 of uncultured Lachnospiraceae bacterium. GTDB lineage: Bacteria > Bacillota > Clostridia > Lachnospirales > Lachnospiraceae > UMGS2037. The sequence goes on along the minus strand of CAKRTZ010000015.1, from coordinate 28,034 downwards.
CTTCCTCATTCTCTCCCCGCAACGCCTGGAAAAGCTGTCTCAAATAGGACAGGCAGCATCCCAGCAGGGGGACAATCACCAGTACAAAATAATGGGTGCGGTCTGCAAAAAACTGAATCCCCCGGAACAAAAATTTGCCGAAGGGCAGCTCCCGCTGGTAGACGCCGACGATGTCCTCCTCGTAAACCGGGTAGGCATCGGGAATGGTGTAGGCATCTCCCTGGGTGGTAAAAATCCGGGAGCCGTCCTCCCCGGTGGTAATCTCCACCACCCGGTGGGTATTGTAATAGCCCTGGATGCGTGGGTCATCGGAGACAAATGTAATGATGTCCCCCACCCGGATGTCCTCTGACACCGGCTTTTTCACCAGAATACAGGTGTCGTTTGGAATGGTGGGCTGCATACTGCCGCTGACCACCTGGAGAATCCGGTATCCGAAAAGGTAAGGCACCGTGCCCCGTCCCGCTGCGATAATCAGACCGCAGAGTGTCAGCATCAACACCAGAAACAGAATTTCCAAACTATTCGCCAAACGTTTCATCTTTTACTTTTCTGTCCTTTTTCTGCTCTTTTTCCTCTGGTTCTTCGGGCTGCGCCCCAGCTTTTTCTCTGCTGCCGCCGCGTTCATTTTTTCCATCTTCCGCTTTAACTGCAAGTCGGAAAGCTCGTTCATAATCAGCTTCCGCACATTGGCATCCGACATATCCAGGCCCCGGATAATCTCGTCCAGCGCCTGCCGGATATATTTCACCGTGATTTCCTTTGTCCGCCTGGGGCGTTCAAGGTTCATAAAATCATTCTGCTGGGTATAGTGCTTTAGCATCACGTAGTCCCAGATAAAGGAGTTGTAAATATCCTGCTCCAGTTCCCTGGTAATCATGGGCTCCTGCTTGACCATGTCAATCTTGTAGCCAATCCGGTCATAGTCGTGGATATAGTTCCACAGCTTGTGGCACGCCTTGTAGTGCTGGTTTTTGCCGATGGCATTGGTCTTAACAATGGGGTGGCGCACCAGCGGGCAGGCGCGCATCTGGGTCATAAAAGCCCCGTTTGCCAAATCGTTAATCTGGCGATGCAGCTTGGAAATCCGAGTAAACACGCCCACATTTTCTTCCTCATTATCCATATCGGTCTGTTTTTCCCGGACATTAATCTCCAGCTTATAATCAATGGTTTCTGTATAATTATCGATGCGGGATTCCATCTCAAAGAAGGTTCCCATCTCATCCCGGCTGTTGTCAAAAATCACATCAAACCGCTTATTGATAAACTGCTGCAGATTCAGAATCAGCGTGGCAATAAAGCGGTTCTCATAGGTATTATAGCTTTCTTCTTTATAGACATTGAGCAGGCGGTTGGGGACAACGGTGCCGTCCTCGTTCACCTTATCAATCATATTGCTGTGCTGGAGCAGATGCTGAATCGTCTCCGGCGTGATGTTCCGCGCCATTGCCACATTGACAATCTGGCGGTCCTCCTCAATGAATTTCCGAGGATTCAGTACCACATGCTGCAGGGAGGGAAGAGCCTCCTCGATGGCGTTTATCCACTCCTCGTCGATATTTTTTACCATGTGGGAGCTGAAGTAGCTGCAATAGTTGCTGCCTGTCTCCAGCAGATTCATGAAATACTGGTAAAACCTGTCCTGCGCCAAATCGGGGGAGAGGTTTTTCACCAGTTTTTCATATACGTTTTCCATGTTATCTTTCTGTTCTTCCGACATTTTTCCTCATGCCCTTCCCGTCAGCTTACCCCCAGTTTTTTCAACCGGTTCAGATATGCCTTGCTAATCTGCATGTTTTCCTCGCCAAAAACATGGTCTAAGTATTTCACCAGTCCATCCAGCTCATCCCGGATAAAGCCCATGCCCAGCGACTCAAACTTGCGGAGAATTTTGGCCGCAAAGATAAAGTCAATGCCATCAATCTCCGTACCGCCGCATGCCACATAGCAGGGGACATAGTCCTTAATCTGCCGCAAAATACGGTTACCGAAGGTCAGTCGGAAATGTTTAATCAGATAGTTGTCCAGTTTATCCAGTTCCACCAGCATCTCCGGGGAAATGGGATATTTCTCTTTTGCCTTCTCATAAAGGCTGGTGAGATGTTCAAAGCTCAGGTGCATGGGCGGCTCGTCCGGCACTTCAAAGCTCTCTGCCTTTTCGTCCAGATCAATGGGAATCGCACGGTCGTACACCTTATCCGCTACCGCAAAGGTGGAATCATCGTTATTGATGGTGCCCACGTACCAGATATTGGAGGGAATCCAGACTTTGCCGTCCTTCATTTTCTCCGGGTCAGAATCTGCGGTGGAAGAAACCAGACTGATGAACCGTTCCTCCGGGCGGGGCAGCTCCAGGATGGAGAGCATCTCTGCAAAGTAATACTCGACACGGGCGATATTCATTTCGTCCAAAATAACGACACGCACGTCATCCACATACTGTGCCTCGTAGAGAGTTTTTAAAAAGTCCGGCTCGGTGTACCGCTTGGTAAATTCGTTGTAGTAGCCCACCAGCTCGGTTCGGTCACGCCAGGAGGGCTGTACGGAACAAATGACGGAGGGGTACATGAGAAACTGTCCCAGTGCATAGGGAAGGGAGGTTTTACCGGTACCGGAAATACCCTGTAAAATTACCATCTTGGCTGCGCCAAAGGCGGCGAAGGTACGTTTCATAATCTCCAAGTCATAGTAGAGCCCCAGACGGGATGCGGCAAAGTTGCGGAACCGCTGACAGATTTCCTCCAAAGTGACAGTGTTGTCATATTCTGGCGGGGTGTACTCGGTCTTGAAATACTGATCCACACCGGAAAGTCTGGGAAAGCGGAGTTCGCTGACATCCACTTTGGACACGGCTGCCGTTTCTTTTTCCTCTCCCTCTGTCTCCGGGAGTTCCACTTCCCCGGTTTCCAGCAAGTCGGGATTGACCTGCATGCCCATCTCAGAAACCTTCATGGCAAGGATTTTATCCTTTTCATAGGTCGTTTTCAGGACTTCCCTGTTGAGACGAACCACCTCGTCCTTCATTTTCTCATATTCCACCACAGGAACCTTGAACCGGAAGGTGATGCGCAGTCCCCGGTAAATAAGATAGATAACCAGCACAATCAGCGCCAGAAGCAACAGGTGTACCACTACCACGCACACCCATCCTGCCGCTGTCAGTTCGCCCCGGTATGTACGGAAGATGCCGATATAATACGGCACATCCACGATGCCCACAATGAGATCCCATATCGCATACACTACCGCCATAAACAGCTCGATAATATGTTCCATCATGGTATAGAAATAGTAAAAAAAGGCGTTCATCTCTTGTTTCTCCCAGGTTTATTGTCCTGTTATTTAATCACGGTAAACTGAATTTGTCCCTTGAGTTCGTCTGTCTGAAGTTCATTGACGCACTGGTCATCCGTTCCTTCAATCCACACATACATTTTTATATTATGAGGACTCGTATCGGATAAGGTAAAGATATCCTTTGACACATTGGATCCACTTTCAAAATTTCCATTAGAATTCTGCTTTACCGTCGATGTTGGACCGTTATATTGGTTATCAGCTTTTGTCCCACCGGTTGTCTGATTTGCATGGGGTTCGTAAATAATCCAGTTATTATCAATCTTAAATCCTACACGAATGGCATAGGCTGCCTGCTGTGAGGCACTATTTGCATTACTTCTTACGATAAAAGTACCAGTTGGATTACTTCCAGCTCCATCTCCTCCCAATAAACCGACTTTTACGGGAGATGAGGCGGTTGCACCCACTGCACGAATCTGATACTCATAAATTGCTACACATTTTTCCAATTCCCCACTATCTGAAATCTCCTGCACGGTGGTTACTATGCCATTGGTGTACACAGGACTGCCAAATTGATCGGTACTTCCAATAATGGAAACGGGACTCAATGATTTCGTTGCAGAATCCACGGTTATCGAACTGTTCCAATCCTCATTCCCATCCTTTAACTCCAATCCCCCAGTTGTGGCCGCTGTCATTTTCATTCCCTGCACCGTCGGTGAATCCGTCATGGTAAACCACGCGAAAGTCGCGGTGCTCATCATGGCAATGGTGACGCAGAGCATCACAAATGCATTCCGGATGTCCTTTTTGTTTCGTTTCCTTCTCTGTCTGTTTTCCTTTTCCATTCTCTCTGCTTCCTTTCCCTCTGTTTCTTTTTTGACTAACTTAGTAACCATTCAGCTACTAATACTTTATTTTAAATATCAATTCCAGTGTTCCCCCCAGGATGTCATTCACACATTCCGGGTCTTCGCCCTCCAGCCAGATAACAACGGTATATTTGTCCATCTCACCGGGCATAATTTCTGTACGCTCTTGGCTTTCTATTACTTTGTCCGAAAGGAACGGAATCGTGGTCAGCCGATAACCGTCCCCGTCCTTCGCCATCATATCGGGATTCGCTGCCATATCCATAAAGGGAAAGGTGGATTCCGACCACTGCCATTCTGCCGTTCCATCGGAACGGGGTGCCGCATAAATGGTCTGTTTTCCATCGTTCACCATCATGACCCAGGCGGCCTTGTCGATGCCTTTATCCGCATGACGGATGGAAAGGGTCTGGTTGTAGGTGATGGGGTCGTAGCTTACATTTTTCACATAAAAGGTGTATGCCACATAGTCGATGCCGTTGTGGGGGCCATCGACCTCTGCCACTCTGGGGTCAATATCAAAGATGCTGATATTGTCTGCCTCGTCAATCGCCTCACCCTTTAGCACAATCTTTTCTTCTTCAAAAGCCGGGGTGTCATCGATGATGAGCCGCTTTTCTCCGGGGTGGTCTACGCGGATGACGAATTCTCCGGCGCCGGTATAAAACGCCGCCATGACATATCCCGTCATCAGAACACCGCCGATAATCGCAACACCCTGCCAGGCTGCTGTGATTCGGAATATGCTGCGGGTCAGGCTTCTGCCGCCCAGCCACCAGTAATGGAACCGGCGCAGCGCGTCAAACCGCAGTCCGCCTTCTTTTTTTATGAAAAGCCTCTGCCCAAACCGCTTTTTTACTTGCCGTTCATCGTGATGTCCAACAGTTCTATCTCTTTTCCGCATTTTATAAAACACTCCACAAGTTCCGGCTGAAACTGTCTGCCGGATTCCTTTTGCAAGATTTTTCTGGCATCTACGCCGCTGATTCGCTCACGGTAAGGCTTCCAGCTTACCATGCCATCGTAGGTGTCTGCCACTGCACATACTCTGGCGAGGAATGGGATTTCTGTACCTTTTTTGCCATAGGGGTAGCCTGTACCGTCCCATCGTTCATGGTGCATTACCGCCACATCACGAAAAAGAGGCATGATATGTTCTGGGAAAATAGGAAAGTAAACGCTTTTCTCTGCACGCAGTGCGTACAGGGTGTGGTTTCTGATTTCCTGCATTTCTTCGTCGGTCAATGCCTCTACCTTGTTGTAAATCTCTGTCGGAACATAATGTCTGCCAATGTCATGCAGGCGGAAAATCTGCTCTGCATAGTCCCAGATGTCCTCCGGCAGTGTTTCGTCCCAGACACCATCCCGCTCCGCCTGCTCCAAAAGCACCATGCCGTATCGGGAAACGCGGTACATGTGCATCCGTATGTCTCTGGGAATCATACTGTACAGGCACTTAATATCCGGGAAAAATCCCTGGGTTGAGCTCTTCATTTGTGAGCGGTCTGATACGATCATACATATTCTCCATGGGAGGTCGGAATTGCTTTCACTCCTCCTATTGTATAATTCTGGATCAATAGTACCACAATACGCGAGTTGAATCAATATTTGTCGAACTATGTAAACCCGTTTTTTTCATGTCCTTGTATTTTTTAAAAAAGCAAAAGCCATGTACTCCCATACATGGCTTTTGTTAATTCTTAATTATACTTATGAGTATATCGTACAATTTTTCATATTAGATCGAAAACTCAGAAATCTCTGTCTTGAGACTTTCCATATTCTCACCCAGTGCATCAGAAGTCTGATTTAGATTCTTAACTCCTGTCATCAGCTGTTCGATAACTTCTCTTACCACTTCTACACTGTCTGTAGTTTCCTCAATGATTTCAGAAATATTTTTTACTGCTTCTACAGTATAACCACATTCCTTGTCTGCATTATTGGTACTATCGGAAATATTCTTCAAGCCCTTTACCAAAGCATTCATACGTTCCTGCATATCATCGAATAACTTAATGGCCTGTTCTACAGCTGTCGTCTGAGCTGCTACCATATTTTGTGCAGTCTGGGCACTTTCTACACTGTTCATGGTCTGCTCTGTGATATGCTCCACATTATTGCGAATCTGTCCCGCTGCCTGGGCAGAATCCTCTGCCAGTTTACGGATTTCCTCAGCTACTACTGCAAAGCCTCGTCCAGCTTCGCCCGCCCTTGCTGCCTCAATGGATGCATTTAACGAGAGAAGATTGGTCTGTGTGGAAATTGCGGTAATTGTTGACACGAAAGAGTTGATGGTGTCTGATTCCTCACGCAGTGATTCAATGCTTTCGCCCACCTGTTTCGTGATATCGTTGGTTTTCTTTGCTGTTTCACCCAGCTGGCTGACAATCGCCATTCCGTGAGCAATCATTTCCTCCGTCTCACCTACCAGGTTTTCTACCTTTGCTACAATTTCACTGACTTCCTGCATTTCACTGGAAAGCAGCTGTGTCTTTTCCACACACTCCTGGGCATGTGAGGTCTGTCTGATCATTCCCTCATTAATCTCATCCACTGCATGGGTAATTTCTGTGGAATGACTGCTGATAATACCGGATACTTCATCTACATCCTTTGCCGAATGCTCCAATTCTTCGGTTGCAGCAGTTACCTTGGTTACTAATTTCTTTGTATGACGAATCATGTGGTTTGCGGAATCTGCCAGATTTCTAAACTCATCACGCCCTTTTACCTTGACTTCAACTGTCAGGTCACCCTTAGCGACCTCTCCAAATTTTCTGGAAAAACGGCTCATATTGGTCTGGATACCTACTACTGTAAAAATACCGATAGTCAGTGCAACGATACAGGCAAGTACCACCAGAATCACCGTAATGCTACGAATGGTTTCCGCCTGTTTTACAATAGTATATACCGGAACCATCGCGCAGACGGTAGAGCCCATTCTCACACTGGTGCTGTAGAAGAACTGGTATTTCTGTCCATGATAAGTAATCTGCTTCACACCGCTTTCATCCTCCGTCATGGATGCCACATCAGGAAAGAATTCCTGTCCATAGAAAACATTCTCGCCCTCTGTCAGAATACTACTTTCTCCTTCCTTGAGATTTTCATTAATCAGTTCTCTTCCATTCTTCGTTACAAATCCTACAATACTTCCATCGCCCAAATCAATCTGTCCGATTAAATCCTGAATGGAAGAAGGTTTGATATCCACTACCACACAAGCATTGCCTTTCTGTGAAAGGAGCTGGTATGCCATAATATAGGAGTCCTTTTTCAAGCCGATTGCCTCATCCAGCACAGTATGGTCGTCAATCCAGCGTTCAATGCCCTTGCCACTCTCATCTGCCACACTTTCCTTGTACGCAGTAAAAATACCATCATGTTCCGAACCACCGTAAGTACTTCCGGAGGAGGTAATCATGCTGATTCCAGGTTTGGTTACAATATGGATATCTGAAATATACTGGTTCGTATTTTTAGAAGTGATTGCCTGCGTTCTCATCGTAGTAATCAGATTGGATTTTTCCTTCGGGTCATTGTCATACATACCGTAAAAATAATCGGACAATTTGCTGTCATAGGCATACTTCATGCCTTCAGACTCGATAAAAGAACAAACCATGCTCACGTAGTCCTCTGCCATATCTACTGTCTGACCGGCGGTTTCCTGAAACTTCTCACTCATACCGGAGACAGCTTTCTGATAGGCACAGACACCGATGATGATCATAAAAATGACAGGCACAAGAAAGCTGACAATAATCTTATTTCGGATGCTGAAAAGCAGCATTCCCTTAGAGGCTTTCTGTTTTCGTGCTTTCTTTTTCCATTTATCCATAGTTCTTCCTCCCGATGTTGGTGTGGTAAGTTTTACTCGCCACTAGGTTTACTCCTGTACACTATAGATTTCCCATTCCGCTACCTGTGCTCCCTCCGCACCTGTATTGGAATAAAAATTCAAACGAATGGCCTTCACGGTGATCGCATCAAATTCCAACACCACTTCATTATTACGGTCCGGTGTAAATTCATAATCCTGTTTCGTCATAAACTCTGTAAAGTTTTCTCCATCTGTACTGATGTCCACGGAAAAACTCTGGGTGCGTGCACTCCAGATAGGTTTCGGACAAAGCAGAAGTTTCATGGCGTGAATACTTGTCTCTTCCTCAAAAGTTGCAGTGAGGATATTAGGATAAGCATTGCTGACTCCTTCCCAGTAGGACTGCCCGTTTACGTTATTATCCTTTACCTTCCGGGCATTGTATACATCATTGTAGCCGTTATCCTCGATTTTGGTGTCGCGGACAATATTCTCTCCATCCGGGATCACCGGTTCATAAACTTCCTTGATAAACAGCGGGTGTTCCTGGCTCTGGGTCTGTTCCGGCGCTTCTACCACGGCGATGTCTCCCCAGCCATGGGCCACCTCAGCGCCCTGTGAGGCTAACACCTTTCCCCAGATACCTGCCACTGCCACCACTGCCACAGCCAGTACAATCCATTTAATTTTCTTCATGACTACCTCCTGCCTGAGCCTTTGTTATTCAATAACAATGTTATTTGTGGTTGCATCTTCGATTTCAAAGTTGCCTGCTGTTCCGTCTTTTACTGCCTTCCCAAGCAGATCAAAGTTTGTGATTTTCACATTGGATACCTGATGCGTTTCATCATATCCCTGAATCCGGGAAGTTGCCTGATTGCCGGATAAAACATGAAATCCATCAATGGTTACGTTATCGATGGTTCCACGCTCCAGCGTGGTGGACCAGTTTCCACTCTGCATAATATTGATATCAATGAGATAAGGCATCTCATCCGCATCGCCGCTTCCCACTTCCTCATGCTCCACGGTGATATTGCGGAATGTGATATCACTGATTGCCGCATCATCTCCATTGTGCACGGAAATGACAGGTTTGTGGAAGTTGTTCAGCACCGTAATGTTTTCAAAGGAAATCCGTTCCATCACTGCATCCGGCTGTTTTCCCTTGTTGGTTTCATATCCTATTTCCATGGACTGTGCCAGATCCGTCCAGACCTGGGTATTGCTGAAAGAAATGTCTGTACTATTCTGATCATAATTCTTAACAACCAGAGAATCATCCCAGGTTCTGACAAAGCAGTTCTTTACTTCATAATTTTGACAGGACTGTAAACTGATTCCATCCCCATTCGGACGGGAAGTAATGATTCTCACTCCATCAATGATGCCATTGTTGGAGTCATAGGCCTGGCATGCCCATGCATTGCTGTTTAATACAATGATATTTTCCAGTGTCACATCATGGCAATGATCAAATTTTAAAGGAATGTAGGCTGCTTTACCCTGCCATCCTTCCAGCTGGGAACCATCCAGAATTCCTCTTCCGCATACCTTAATGTCATGTTCAAAATTGGAATTCACGATGCCATGCACGACACTTCCACCTGCCAGATACAGGGTCTGACCGCTTTTCAGCATAATGGACTCAATATTCCACTCTCCGGGACCGATGTAAATCACATTGGGATCATTCTGATCCGGCACCTCCGTTTCCAGAGGATTTGCAAAGAGGTGTAATGCTCTTTCCGGGCTTCCGTCAAACTGTACCGTATAATTTCCCGGCTTATCAATGCGGAAAGTCACGGTATGTGCCTCTGTATCCACTACCGGCTCAATTCCAGCCGAAAGAGGACTGACAGAAACGGTCCCACAAAGTCTGTCCGGTGCTGTCACCGTCACCTCCACCGTTCCTTCAAAATCAAAGTAGGCTATGGGAGTCCTTGACTGGGGCGGCAGATAGTCGCTCACCCACTGTCTGGTATGGTTGACATTGGTGTCATACACATAACACTCCTGTCCGTTTACTGTGACAGTGGTGTCTGTACAGTGTAAAAGAGAAAAATCTCTCCCCTGTTCCGATGTATTTTTTAAGTCCTCCTCTGTGGCATCCCGCAGAGATTTCGGTCCTTCGTAAAGAACCACCTTTGCCTGTTCAATTTCTGTCCACATTTCCTGTCCTTCTTTGATTTCCTGTAAACGTTTCACTCCCACTGCTCCGGCAACAGCCAGTCCAGCCAGAAGTATGACGCATACAATACTTCCCCATCTGCTTTTTTTCATCGCTATCTTCTCCATAGCCGCGCATCCATTTCTTTTTGCACGGATTTCCCCATCAAAAATTGTTACAGATTATGCCAATACTTCATCCCAGTTTGCAACTTCTCCCAGGCTGGGAGCTGCAAAGTCACCGCCCAAGGACTGGAAGAACGGTCCTACTGCCAGGGATCTCATGCCACCTGCTTTGGCCGCCTCAATACCCGCTGCGGAATCCTCCACTACCAGGCACTGTGCAGGGTCTAACTGAAGTTTTCTCGCTGCTACCAGGAAAACTTCCGGATTTGGCTTGGACTTGGTGGTATCCAGACCACAGCTCACCTGATTTAAATAAGGAAGCAAACCGGTTTTTTCCAGGATAACAGGAGCATTTTTACTGGCTGAACCAACAGCAAGCAACAAATTCCTGCGTTTTAAAACCTCCAGTGTTTCATAGACACCGGTTAATACTGCACTGTTATCCATATCTTTCAGCAGTTCCAGATAATAACCGTTTTTCCGTTCAGCCAGTTCTACCTTTTCTTCGTCTGTATATGTTTTGTCGGATTTTTCCAGAACAACCTCCAGGGAAGCCATGCGGCTCACACCTCGCTGTCTCCGGTTATCCTCCCGGTTAAAGCCGGTAATTCCCAATTCATCCGCCAGACGTTTCCATGCCAGATAGTGCATCTCATCCGTGGATACCAGCACTCCATCCAAATCAAAAATAATTCCCTTTATCATCCTAAATCCTCCCTGTAATTTTTGCTTTTTTTACTTTTTTCTTTTTCTGTACTTGTTGTGCCTTTCCATTCATGTTACACTAATCTGGGTTTAATGTTAAACCCCTTGATTTCATAACATTTAGTCGAAAAAAAAGGAAGTTTACAAATATGGTTACCATTCGAGATATCGCCAGAGAAACCAATGTCAGCGCCACCACCGTATCCAATGTCATCCACGGACGGGATGACCGCGTCTCCGCAGAGACTATTGAGCTGATTAACGATGCCATCAAGCGTCTCGGTTATGTTCCTAATATGTCTGCCCGTTCCTTAGTTTCCAACTCTTCCCGTGTGATCGGTTTCGTCAACCATGTTGTCACCAGAGAAAATACCAACGTGATGGAGGATCCTTTCCATTCCACCGCCATTGGTACGATCGAGACGGCACTTCGTGAAAATAACTATTACCTGATGCTGCGCACGGTGACCACCGCTGAAGAATTAGTTACTTTCCTGCAGAATTGGAACGTGGACGGCCTGTTCTTTACCGGAATTTTCAAAGACAAATTCTTTGATTCCGTTGCCGGTCTCAATATTCCTGTGGTACTCATCGACAGTTATGTCAAATCCACGCAGTTTTGTAATGTAGGTCTGGAAGACTTTACCGGAAGCTATCAGGCTACCCAGTATTTGATTCAAAGAGGACACAAATGTATCGCCTTCGCTTCCCCCAACATTAAAGACGGTGGTGTGCTTCAGGAACGTTTCCTGGGCTACAAGGCTGCATTGGCAGACAACGCAATCCCCTTTGATAAGACGCTGGTATTCCAGCAGGAAATGGATATCGAATCCTGTAAGAGAGTCAGCGCCGAAGTTGCAAAGCATCCGAACATTACGGGGCTGGTTGTGACTGCAGACATCATGGCGGCCGGCATTATGACCGGACTGAGAGAGCAGGGCTTAAATGTCCCGGATGATATCTCCGTGGTTGGTTTTGATGACATTCCCATGGCGCAGCTGGTAACTCCTCCTCTCACCACCATTCATCAGGATATGAACCTCAAGGGTCGACTCGCTGTAGACTTTATGCTGCAGCTGCTGCAGAAAAATCCGCTGTCTTCCCATGAGGTCATCCTCCCCACCCGCCTTGTAGAGCGCAGTAGTGTTAAATCGTTACTATAGTTGCATCCTCTTTGGTCACATGCACCTTGTACTCTGTTCCCAAGTAGGTTACGCAAAATTGCATTTCTGTGATGCTTTCCGGAAGATGAGAATGGCATACTAATCTGCCATTTTCAATTTCCAGTCCGGCAAAGCCTTCTACCGCTGTCATATAGGCAGCTCCGGCTGCAGCAGGATGGGTTCCGCCAATATAAACGAGACCTGCCCACTCCTTTCCACCGCCTTGTAAATCCGCCATTGCAGACTTCATAAAGAAAGGATATGCTTTGTCCGGCTGGTCGATACGGCATGCCAGCATTGCATACATTCCGGCACTTAAGGAAGAACCATGTTCGGTTCTGGGCTCATAATAATTCCAGTTTGCCTGAAGGATCTCCTTGGAGTATTCCTGATGGAACAGGTTCAGCCAGGTCACAACATCAGCCTGCTTGATTACCTGGGTCTGGGAAGCTACCCCATGGCCGCCGCCCCAATATTCCTTGGGATTGAGAAGTCTTCCTTTCACCACATCCGGTGTGGTATCCTCCAACTGGAAATATCCGTCAAACTGTTCCACAATTCCATTTTCATCCGGTTTGGGAAGATAGAGTTTCTTTGCTCCATCCTCAAAACAGGACAGCAGCTGTTCTCCATCATATTTCCCGGGAAGTGTTCCGTTTTCCATTGCCTTACGGACCACTTCTGCCGCTTTTTCCATGGTATAAATGGCCATGCGATTGGTATAGCCGTTGTTGTTGACACGTTCATGATACTCATCCGGTCCGATCACATCATGGATCTCATAATAATCCTTGGTCAGTCTGTGAAGAAGCAGGCTATAATAGAACTTCCCACATTCAATGACTGTCCGGATACCCTGTTCATCCAGAATACTCTCATCGCCGGTCCATTCCACATACCGCATAATTCCGTAGACAACTGCCGCAGAAATATGTACCTGCTTATCCTTAAAGTAAGTACGCACCGGTCTTCCGGTAAAAACATCCGTCACATTGTAATCGGTGCAGGCATCATAACCGCCCTCCTGGCTCTCCCAAGCATAGAATGCGCCGTCAAAACCATAATGCGCTGCTTTCTTCAATGCTCCCCCCAGAGTATCGATTCGATAGCGCATCAGTGTTCTGGCTGTTGCAGGATCTGTCATGAGGAAAAAGTCCAGCATGAACATTTCAGTATCCCAGAATACCGCACCTTTATAAGTCTGACCGGACAGACCTCTTGCCGGAATCGAAAGACTCCCGGTATGTCTGGGTGCAATACTGTGAAGATGATACAGAGAATAGTTGGTCGCTTCCATTGCTGCATCATCACCTTTGATGAGAACCTCTGAATGTTTCCAGAGTTTATCCCAGGCAGCCTTATGCTCATCCAGCATTTTCTGATAGCCGGTTTGTTTCTTTTCTCTTACCTGTTTCAGTGCCTCTGCCCCTGGATCATCATGATGCTGTCCGGTCAGTACACTCACCCATTTTTCTGCCACAAAGTTTTCACCCTGACGGGTAATAAAACAAATGCGGTGTAAAATCTTATCTTCTTTCCTGGCAATCTTGATTTCACAGGAATCGTCCGTATGTACAGCACTGGCCACAGCTATGGGAATGCGTTTTTCGTGGGTGACCGCCGTTACCAGCAAATCCCCCTCACACTCTTCCAGTTTTACCTCTTCCAGGTGTGGACCATTTAAATCCCATACCTTGCTGTCAATGCCGGTAACCAGTTCCACATCTGCGTGAAAATCTGCCTGAACCTCAAAACGCATGCCGATTAAAGATACATCCTGCATGCTGGCAATGCGTTGTGTCATTAAAGTAATATTTCCGCGGCTGGTATTCCATGTGGTCTTTCTGCTGAATATACCATGACGGTAATCTAATTCCATACTATGTGACGCGGGAGCTACTTCCGGCAGGCGAAACTTTTCCCCATCTACTTTTAAATAGGAAAAACATCCATTGGGGGCATTGACCGGCTCACGCCAGCCACTGCCCACCTGATCATGTACTCCTGCCAGGTTAATGGCAGGAAGTTTATCTGCCTCGTATTCTTCCAGCGTTCCCCGGATTCCCAGATAACCGTTGCCGATCAGGAAACGGTTCCCCAGAGAAGCTGCCTGTTCCTCGTCATAGCTCTCTGAACGGATCGTCCAATCCACCATTTCAGTGCCTCCTAGTTATTTTTCGGGATAGCGAACCACTGCTCTTCCCCTGTGACTGTAATAGGCTCGTCATAAAAGAGAAGTGCCAGGCTGCCGCCATTTACTGTCTGTAAGGATACCCGTCCCTTTTCCACATGGACACAGAGAATTTCTCCACGATATACAATGCGAAAACGATAACTATCCCATTTCTCCGGGATTGTGGGACGCAGTGTGAGTGTTTCCGCGTCACTTCTAAGACCGCCAAAACCATACACAATATTCATCCATGCCGCAGCAATTGATGTGGTATGTAAGCCCTCGCCACTATTGCGGTTATAGTTGTCCAAATCCATACGGGTAGCAAATCCAAAGAAGTCAAAAGCTTCCTGCTCTTTTCCCAGCTGTGCCGCCAGAATAGAGTGCACAGAAGGTGACAGCGAACTTTCATGGATACAGCGGGGCTCATAAAACTCATAGTTTGCCTTTAATACATCCCTTGAAAATCTGGAATTAAACAGAAACAGGAACATCAGCACATCCGGCTGCTTAATCATGTCATTTCTGTAAATTCTGTCATAAGTCCAATGACTGTAAAGAGGGAATTCCTCAATCGGTATGGCATCCACATCAATATGAGGAAGGTCAAAATATCCCACATGCTGTTCAAACAACTTGCGTTTCCCATCATAAGGGATATGCATGGCATCCGCTTTTTCCTGCCAGTCTCTGCACTCCTCCTGGGTCAGTCCTGACTGCTTCAGAACCTGTTTCAAACGTTCCGGCGCATTCTCCTTCATCTGCTGTAATATCTGAAGAGTATACTGCAGCGTAAACTGTCCCATATAGTTGGTATAGCAGTTATGATTTACCATCATCTGGAACTCATCCGGTCCCATGACTCCGTAAAAACCATAACGGGTATGCTCCGCGTTATAATCTCCTCTGGTAGCCAGCATCCGGCAGATCTCAATCAGGATCGTCAATCCGTACTCGCTGGTAAAAGCGGTATCTCCGGTGATCTTTTCATACAGCCAGATTCCGTATGCCACTGCAGTAGAGGCCTGCAGCTGCAGGCTCGCATGCTGCCACAGATTACAACACTCGCGACCGCTGATTGTTGCAATGGGGTAAAAGGCACCCCTGCAATCTAACATTTTTGCACGCTTCTTTGCCTCATCCAAAGTCTCATAACGGAAATAAAGCAGATTTTCTGCAGCCGTCTGATCATGGAACAGAAAGAAGGGCAGGCAGTAGGTCTCTGTATCCCAGAAGGCATTGCCATTGTAAGCTTCGCCGGTCAACCCTTTTGCTCCGATATTAGTTCCCTTTACTGCACCGTGATAGGTCTGGTACATCTGGAACACGCAGAAACGGATTCCCTGCTGGTTCTCTTCATCTCCCTGAATCTCAATGTCAGATTTCTCCCAGGTCTGTTTCCACCAGGATGCATTTTCTTCATAGAGTCTGTCAAAGGAAAAGCTCTCATTTCCTGCATCTTCCAGTTGTGACAAAGGTGTCAGATTGCATACTTCCTTTTCCAGAATCACTTCCTGTCCTGCATTTAAGTTAATTTCATAACTATAAGCAGCCAGTTTTTCCTGGATAACGCGGGTAGCTTTTCCCAGTTCCGTCACACTGCCGCTTAAACGACAGCTGCTGGTCACTTCGATGCCTGTATTGACAGTTTGTGCCCGCAGAATGCAGGACTGATTATCTGCATCTCTGTCAGTGACTTTCCAGAGAGCGAGTTTTTCACCGCCATGGGTGGTATTAAAATCCAGACCTGCCTGAATGGTAACGGGTCCATGATAATTTGCTGATACAATTGTCAGTTTCTGTGCAGCGCGTTCATTCTCCACCATAGAGATCAAACGCTCCAGTTTAATCTGGAGAGAACCCTTTTCTGTTTTCCATACGAAGGATCTGGTAAGAAGACCGGTTCTTAAATCCAGTTTCCGTTTAAAATCCTTGAAGGTACTTCTGGCAAGATCCAGTTTTTCCTCCCCTGCCTGAATCCGCAGATAGAGCCAGTCAACACTGTTGACCATAAACTCTGTCTCCTGCACAATTCCTTTATATCCCTGGGCTTCCGCTTTTCTGCGCTCATATACTCCATTGAAGTAGCTTCCCAACAATCTATCTCCGCTGTAGCCTTCTTCAAAATAGCCACGGGCTCCCATATACTCGTTTGCCAGTGAAAACACCGACTCCGAAACCAGTCCATAGCCCGGTGCGAATCCCTCTTCCACGATACACCAGGGATCCACTTTAAAATATCTGTCTGCTGCTTTTGCCATGATTTACCTAACCCTTCACAGCACCCATTGCGGCGCCGTCTGTAATCTGTTTCTGGAAAATTGCAAAAATAATGGTGGGCGGGATAATGGCAAACAGTGCTGCCCGCAGGACACTGACCGCATCCGTAGGCGTATCCTTGAAGGAGAACAATTTCACCATAACCGTCTCCTTTCCCGATCCCTGCAATACCAGATAGGGAAGAAGGAAATCTGACCATGCTGCTGTTACGGCAAAGATCGCTACCACCACAATAATAGGTTTGGACAGTGGTAAAATAATTTTGGAGAAAATTCCCCAGACACCACAGCCGTCCAATCTGGCTGCTTCCAGTAACTCACTGGGCAGTTCTTCAAAGAACTGCATAAACAAAACTACATAAAAAGCATTTGCTCCAAATGCCAGCCATAAGGGGAGAAAGCTTCCCTTTAAGCCAATTAAGTTAATATTACGGAACAATGCGACAATACTGGTCGTTGCCGGAATCATCAGACTCCACATCACCAAAGCGTAAGCAATCTTATGTCCCTTGGGTTTGAGGATTGCCAGACCGTAGGCCAACAGTCCGTTGAAGATTACGGCACAAACCACACTACCGGCTACCGAAATCAGGGAATTTGTGTAATATTTCGTGAACTTGAATGCATTCCAGGTTTCTGCAATCCTGCTCCATTCAAAAGACTGGGGCAGAATGGTTGCGTTTTTGGTAAACTCCTTGATATCCTTAAAGCTCGCAAAGAATACCCACAGTGCAGGGAACAGGCAGATCACTACAATCAGTAAGCAGATGACCATAATAGCAATTGCCAGTGCTTTTACTTTCCCGGATCTGACATCATAACCACGGATTGCACCGTCTTTTTTGTCGGAATATTTTGAAAAGAACATCGCTTTTTCCTCCTCCCTTTATTCTTCTTTGGATTTGGTGGCTTTCATGTAAATACCACTCAGAACAACTAAGATTGCACAAATCAGTACAGACAAGGCTGCTGCCTTCGGTACATTGTAATCACGATAACCATAACGATACATTAACATCATCAGAGAGATACTTGCATTGTTGGGACCACCATTTTTAAATACCAGGGGCTCATACAGGATCTGGAATACGGAGATGACTTGTAAGATCAGCATGGTCTTCGCCAGTTTTAACACACTGGGCATGGTAATATGTATAATTCGCTGCCATACGCCAGCACCATCGATGGTCGCTGCCTCATACAGATCCGGGCTGATACCACTGATGTTTGCCATATAAATCAAGGCTGTAGAGCCTGCGCTCTTCCATGTCATCGTGATGATAATGAGGGGAATCGTCCAATGTGGATTGTTCAGCCACTCTAAAGGCTCCATTCCCAATCTGCCAAGTAGGATATTCAGTACACCGGTGTCACCGGGCAGGAAGAAATAACTCCAAATCCAGATGGTTGCCAGACCGGGCATAATGTTGGGGAAGTATACGGCTGTTCTGAAAAGGCCTTTCAAATGCACTGTTTCCGTAATCAAAACTGCCACTACCATAGGGATAAAGAAACCGATCAGCAGCGACCAGAAGGTGTAGGAAAAGGTATTGGTAAATGCTGCCATAAAGTCTACATCGGAAATGACCTTCCGGTAGTTATCCAATCCTGCAAATCCTGTAATCTCATACATTTTGGCTGTGCAGAAAGACAGCCTGATATTTTCAACCAAGGGTTCCCATACAAAAAAAGCAAACAGGACTAAAGTGGGAAGCATTACCAACCAGCCCATGAGATCCCTTTTTCTGAATTTTTCTTTTTTTGTTTTTGCTGTTGTTTTCACTCCATGTCTCCTTTTTTTGCACGAAAGAATGAATGAATTGATCCTATGAAAAAAACTGAATGAGGCTTCCGGGAATCACATATTCCCGATCCCGGAAGCATACTCTTTCAGTTTCCCATTAAGTAATTATTGAAATAGGATTAGTTACCGTAGGTCTCATCCAGGATCTTCTGGTAGTTATCATTTGCCTGCTGCATTAATGCTGCAACATCAGCGTCTTTGTCAGTCAGAACAGCCTGTAAAACTTTGGTTAATTCAGCGTACATATCCTGAGTAGAACCGGGCTCTTCCAGATGTAAGCCATCGGAAGAAGTTGCTTCAAAATAAGCCTCGTACAACTTAGGATCTACATTGCCGTACTCTTCAACGATTGCTTCCTCAGCATCCAGTACATCCTGATTTACCCAGCAAGGGAATCTCTTGATAACAGGAACGCCATTGTCTACTTTGTTCTGAGCATCTGCCTTCATACCTTCAACAGCTGCATCGGTAGCTACAGGAGCTTTACCCATAACTTCCAGGTAATCTAAAGCTGCGTTAATCTCTGCAGGAGTTGCATCCTTGGAGAACATGTAAGGAGTACCACCGTATAAGGAGAACTGTCCGGCAGGACCTGCAGGAATAGGAACGATGGAAAGTTTGTCAACAGGCAGACCATTTACCTGTGTAGGCTGATTTACTGCATCGTTTGCTGCAATGTACATAGCTGCATTGCCGGTACCTAACTGTGCGAAACCGGTTCCCCAGTCCTCGCTAAGAGGATCAGCGGTCAGTACATCGTAATCCCATTTCAGGGATTTCACATATTCCATAGCTGCGATAGCTTCGTCAGTTGCTAAGTTAGAAGTAAAGGTGCCATCGCCATTGTCGATACAAAGAGTTGCACCGAAGCCCCATGCGATGTTGGAGAAGTGCCAGCCGCCTGCATTATCTTTTGCCAGTAAGCAAAGACCAGCAGCACCGGTTTTCTCTTTGATGGTAGCAGCAGTCTCTGCTAACTCATCCCAGGTCTTAGGATAAAGGGGATATCCATCTCCATCTACCAGACCAGCTTCCTCGAACAGCTCAACGTTTAACATTAAGCCTAATGCGTAACCATCACGAGGAATACCATATACACGTCCGTTCTCATCAGATAACAGTGCTTTGATGGAAGGGTTCATTGCATCCAGCCAGCCTCTTGCATCCAGTTCATCGGTGATATCAGCGATAGCGTTTGCATTGATCAGCTTGGTAGGCTCTGTGAACCAGGACTCAAAAATGGTTGGGCAGTTGCCGGACTCTACCATAGGCATAAAAGTATCGGTAGAATATTTGTAGTATGCAGGCTCGCAGGTTACGTTGGGATGTAACTCCTTCATGGTAGCTACATACCCCTCATGTACAGCAATGTCATCGGTGAGGGTATCCTCAGGCCAGATACCTAATGTGATGGTAACCGGTTCATCATCTGCGGTCTCCTCTACCGTTGCCTCTGTCTCCTCTGTTGTAGCAGCTGCTGTGGTTTCTGCTTTTGTTTCTGCGGGTGCTTCTGCCGGAGCACTACTGTTTCCGCATCCTGCCAATACAGAAGCAACCATTGCGGTGCCAAGAACAAGACTTAAAACTTTCTTTTTCATGTTGCTCTCCCTTCTCTTTTCCTTTTCTTGTGTTTTGTTTTGTTGTTTAACGTTAAACCTCTGAAAACTTATTTTTATTTTACACCACTTAACGCAATCCGTCACTATTTCCCTTAAATTGCGGATTTTGTCTATATTATCGTGGTTCTTTATGTAATATCAGGTTGTTTCCGTAGGTTTTACGTTAAACTAATATTAGCATGGCTACTCATTTATGTCAACATGTACAAGCATCGCATAATTCACAAGATTTTTTCACATCGAATCCAATATTTTCGTTGTCCGATTGTATGTTTTGCACAAAAGAATATAGTTTTGCAAAACCTAATGAACTTTTGACCATGAATTTTCCTATGCGGCACCAACAGAAAAAAAGCTGCCGCACTAATGTGCGACAGCTTTTCTGCTGCGTTGTAACATTGTCAGCAGGCTACTGCCAGCTGGGTAAGCATGCTTTCAAACTCCGGGTTGTAACCATCGTAGGTTACCGTCAAAACTTTGGTCAGATCCATTCCGTATACGCCCAGGAATGACTTTGCGTCTACTATATATCTATTATATGAAATATCAATATCAAAGTCACACTTGGAAGCTATTCTGACGAAATCTGCCACCTGATCCGGTGTCATTTTAATTGCTTTTCTCATCATTTTTTCCATAAAACATACACTTCCTTCTAAAAATACCAATGAATTTTGTTGTATTAGATTATAACCGATTTTCTCCTTTGTACATATAGGATTCTATACAAAAAAATTCGCGTAAAATGGGGGTTTTTGAGAAGTTTTTTCAAAACTCCACCATGAATTCCCGGTATCTTAATGGCAACATTTGCAATTGAAGCCCCGAATTTTGTCTCTGCTTTATCGCGATGCTGTGGCAGAATGCCTGGAACAGTTTCCGATATTCCTTTTCCTCTGGGGAGTATTCCGGCAGTTTCAGCTGCTCTCCGCTATCCACCAGCACATACCAGGGGCGTTCCTTAGGGTGCACCACAAACAGTCCCCGTTTCACATCGTGGATAATAAAATTCTCGCAGGGAAGACGGTCTGCAAAGTGAGGTGCCAGAAAGGAAATAATGTTTCCCTCAGGGGCAAACTTTGTATACAAAATCCGCTCCTGTTCTCCCCGTTCCTCAAACCGCAGAAAGCCCCGCATATGGTCAGTTTCCCTGGAAGAACGCTGTCCTGCCATGTACACCCGGTTTACATCATCATCTGCCAGGTCCTGGAGCACATACGGTCCCGTATTGGGTCCCTTTCCCAGTGCCTTTACTACGGTATGGTACACCGCGTCTGCCATACCTTCCTTCTCCTGAGCCAAAGCCATGCAGATCCACTCATACACTTCCCCGCCCAGTCTTTCTATTAACGTACGCCGTACTTTAATAAAATGTTCCTCATTGGTGTCTACTGGATAGTTTTCCCAGAAAAACAAAGGCTCATACTCCTCGGCAGTCTGCAGTTTCGTCTCCCCATGGGGCAGTCGTCCTGCATACGCCTCATAGATGCCACTGAATATTCCTTCCAAAGAGTTTTCACATACCAGAATCGTCCCCATCAGAACTGCCCTCCTATCGCCTTCTGCAAGGTGTCCACTTTCGCCGGAGCCTGCACGGAATAATCATCAAAAAGGGTCATCTGGCGGTAACTCATACCGTCTGTGCCAAACTGTTGGCGGGTGGGCGCATCTGTAAGCTGACGCACGATATAGTCCTCCTCCAGTTTGGTGGGGTACATCATCCGCCCGTTACAGGTGATGAAATACACCGCCCGTTTCATGATGACTCCAATCTTTTTCAAATCCTCAAACCGCAACAGTGCCGTCCTCCTGGCCTGTACAATCCGTCTGGCGCTTTTCACGCCGATTCCCGGAACCCGCAAGAGTACCTGATAGTCTGCCCGGTTGACCTCCACGGGAAAATACTGAAGATTCCGCACTGCCCAGTCCTCCTTGGGGTCGAGAAGCACATTTAAATTGGGGTGGGACTCGTCCAGAATTTCCGATGCCTTAAAACCATAAAACCGCAGCAGCCAGTCCGCCTGGTACAGCCGGTGTTCCCGCAAGAGCGGGGGGTCTGATGTGGTGGCAGGAAGGTTTCTGTCCTCATTCACATTCACAAAAGCGGAGTAAAACACCCGCTTCAATCCAAACTGACGATACAGTCCTTCCGCCACCTGCAGGAGCTGATTGTCCGTCTCCGGAGTGGCTCCGATGATCATCTGAGTGGACTGCCCGGCATTTACAAACCGGGGTGCATGGCGGTATACCGTCAGTTCATCCTTTGACTGTTCAATGCCGTTCTGAATCTGCCGCATGGGGGAAAGAATCATTTTGCGGTTTTTATTAGGCGCAGCCAGCCGTAATCCCTGGGCCGTGGGCAGTTCCAGATTGATGCTCATGCGGTCTGCCAGAAAACCAATCTGCTGTACCAGCCTGGGGTCTGCTCCCGGTATGGCTTTCACATGGATATAGCCCAGGAAATGGTATTCGTTCCGCAGCTTGTACAGGGTCTGATAAAGAAGTTCCATGGTGTAAGTGGGATTCTCCAGAATTCCGGAACTTAAAAACAGCCCTTCGATATAATTCCTGCGATAAAATTCCATGGTGAGTTTACAAACCTCATCCGGTGTGAAAGAGGCTCTGGGCACATCATTGCTCTTCCGGTTCAGGCAATATTTGCAATCATAGATACATTCATTCGTAAATAAAATCTTCAACAGAGAAATACAGCGCCCATCGGAACTAAAGGAATGACAGATGCCGGCGGTGCGGGCATTCCCCATTCCACAGGGTACTCTGGCATGAACACCGTCCTTCGTCCCCGTTCTGTCTGTCCCACTGGAGGTGCAGGCTACATCGTACTTGGCAGCGGAGGAAAGAATCTGTAATTTTTCCATCAAAGACATTTGTTGTGTCAGTTTCATAAAAATACCCCGAACATATGTTTGTACTCATCGTACATCCGTTCGGGGTTTCTTGCAAGTGTTTTTTCAATTCTATTTTTTCTTCTTGCCCTTGGAATCGGAATCCTTGTTCTTTTTCTTGGAATCCTTGTCCTTGACTTTCTCTTTGGCGTTGTCCCGCTCCCGCTGTTTCTCCTTCTCCAGCTTGCGGTACTGTTTGTAACCGTCAATATCATAGCGCTGCTGATAGATGTCATACAGCTGGCTGTACTCTCCGCCTTCCACTTCCCGGATGCCCTTTAAGTATTTGTGGGTATCAAAATCCGCGGAAGTAGTTTCAATCATGGCAACTGCCACGTTGGAGCAGTGGGCGCTGATTCTCTCAAAATCAGTCAATATATTATTGAAGGCAAAGCCCTGTTTCATTTCGCATTTTCCGGCACGGAGACGGGCGATATGACGGCTCTTCAACTCGTTGCAGAGGACGCCGATGAGTTCCCGTAAAGGCTCGACCTTTACCGCAGTTTCCAGGTTATCCTCACAGAATCCGTTAACAGTTAAATCCAAAATTTCCCGGACGGCTCCACCCAGTACGCTCAACTCATAATACGCTTCATCAGAGAAAGAGATCTTCTTCTCATGTAACTCATTAGCGGCATTTGCCAAATTCAATGCATGGTCACCCAGACGCTCGAAATCGCTGATGGTATGCAGGAATACAGAAACCTCTTTGGTCTGGTTTTCCGTCAAAGGCTTTCCGGTGAGCTGCATCAGATAGGTGCCCAGCTTGTCCTCATATTTATCAATGATATTCTCTTTTTCCTGTACCTTATGATAATCTTCCTCGGTATAGGCGCTTAACAGTCCCATGGAACGCATGATGCTCTTTCTTGCCATCCGTGCCATGCCGTTGATGGCAGTGTGGCTCTGGTTAATTGCCAGTGCAGGATACGCCAGGAAACGCTCCTCCAGTAAATCGAAATCCGCCTGCTCTGCTTTGTCCTCGGCGGTATCCTTGACCAGGGTAAAGACCAGCTTCTCGATAAGCTTGATAAAAGGAAACAGAATCATTACCGTTGCCAGACGGAATACGGAGTTCATAATGGCGATTCCCACCGGTGTCATTACCGTGTCCAGGAAATCAAAATGAACAATGGCATTTACCGTATAGAAGGCAATTGACCAGAATATCATGCCGAACAGGTCATTCATCAGATAGATTAAAGCGGTACGTTTGCCGTTTTTGTTGGTTCCTATGGAGGATAAAAGAACAGGACATGCCGCACCTACACCGATACCCATGGTGACAGGGAATGCGGAGGAAAAGGTGATGGCTCCGGTTACGGATAATGCCTGCAGAATACCCACGGACGCGGACGCACTCTGCAGTACGGCGGTGATGAGAATTCCCACCAGAATTCCCACAAAAGGATTGCTGAAAGAGGTGAGCATACTGATGAAATGCTCGTTTTCACGAAGGGGTGCAACCGCACCACTCATGGTCTGCATTCCCATCATCAGTATGGTAAAACCAAGTAAAATGTCCCCCACGTTTTTGTGGGTGGATTTCTTTGCAAGCATACGGAACAGAATTCCAATGATTGCTACCACAGCAGCAATGGTTGCCGTGGAAAGTAACTGTGCTATTCCACTGGAGCCATCAATATAAGAAAGGCAGAGAATCCAGCCGGTAACACTGGTACCGATATTGGCTCCCATGATAATTCCGATTGCCTGGGATACCTTCATCATGCCTGAGTTAACAAATCCCACAACCATAACCGTGGTCGCGGAGGATGACTGGATAATCGCCGTCACCACCGTTCCCAGAAGTACTCCCTTCAGGGGGGTGCTTGTAAGCTTGTATAAAATCAACTCCAGTTTCTCACCGGCAGCTTTTTTCAAGCCATCCCCCATCAGGGACATACCAAACAGGAAAAGTGCCACACCACTTAACAGTGTTAAAATCAATGTAATGTTGTTCACGAAAGTGTCCTCTTTACTCTCTAGTCGTTTTTACTCTATTTGTATTTCCTTTTGATTATAATACACTTTACATGAATTTTTCCAGCACTTTACATATTTTTTACATTCCGTTATTCGATGACAAAGTTATTCACATTTTTACGCAGTTCTTCGGCGGATTGTTCTGCCTGTTTTGCGTTCTTCATTACCTCGGCGGAACCACTGGAAATGGATACGGTTTTCTGGGCAATACTAGTGGTTCCCTGGGCACTGTCGTTGGAAGCGGTGGTAATACCATCGATGGACTCGGTAATGCTGTTGATGGAAGCTACCAGTTCCTGGGAGGCCGCGCTGAAATCTGCCACCAGGTCATTAACCGCAGCCGCGTCGTTGTTGTAATCGTCAGCCATCTTTTCAAACAGATTAAAGCTGTCCACCACATCATGATCCACGAAGTCCATCATGCGATTCGAGTCTTTCGCAAGATTTTCTACCGCATGGTTTACATTTTCTGTCACCTTCTGGATATTGGCAACCGCCTCTTTGGACTGTTCTGCCAGCACACGGATTTCCTCTGCCACAACGGCAAAGCCTTTTCCTGCTTCTCCGGCACGGGCTGCCTCAATGGATGCATTTAACGCAAGGAGATTGGTCTGACCGGTAATGGAAAGGATGGAATCTGCCAGTACACTGATCTGCTCCACAACCTTTGCCTCCTCCAGAGCCTGTTCCAGACTGCCACGGATTTCTTTACGCATCTGTGCCATCTTCTGACGGTTTGCAACTGCTGCTGTCTTGGTCTCGGAGGCACGTTTATGGATGGAATCAGACTCTGCTGCGCCGTCCTGTGCACGCACGGCAATTTCTCTGGCTGCCCCGTCAATCTGCTGGGTCATGGTATTGATCTGCTCCGCGGAAGCTGCTGTTTCTTCGGTGCTTGCTGCCAGTTCCTCGGTGGTGGCAGATACATCCTCGATTTCTCCGTTCAATGCATAGACATTTTTGTCAATGCTCTCTACGACAACATCAATATTGGCAGCCTCGTCTTTTACCTTTGCCAGCAGTCCACGCACGGAATCCCGCATGGTTTCCAGTTTCTGTGCCAGTTTTCCGAAATCATCGCGCCGCTTATGTAACTGTTCCGGAACAGGTTGTGCAAAGTTTCCTCCTGCAATCACATCGATGCTGGCAGAAACCTTCTTTAAGGATTTGGTAATATCCGTTGCAATCAGTACAATCAAAACAGTTAAAAGAAGCAGTAAAAGAATACATACTATAAAAATGGTCGTCGTGGTCGTGGTTACAAAGGAAGTAAGCTCCCCTTCCCTTGCAGCTACCTCCTGATCGATATAGTCCGTATAATTGCCGGTTCCAACCACCCAGTCAAAGGGCGCAAAATATTCACTGTAGGAACGTTTGGGGGAGGGTTCGGTTTCTCCCTCCT
Organism: uncultured Lachnospiraceae bacterium; assembly: GCA_934402515.1. GTDB lineage: Bacteria > Bacillota > Clostridia > Lachnospirales > Lachnospiraceae > UMGS2037. Next base: position 1,692 of record CAKRTZ010000015.1, on the reverse strand, counting down.
TCGGGAATACGTAGTCCACGTATCCGCCGTTTTCTTCCACTGCCACACGGATGACTTCCTTTACCATCTTATAGCCGTTGGCATCTTTTGTTTCCATACGGTTGGTTCCTTCTGTATCATTTCCCAAAAGAACCACATTCGTTCCGTCTGCCTGGTCAATCCAGAAATAGCCGGCATCCCCATAACGCAGCTGGCGTACCTCATCCGCAGCAACCTCTTTTGCCTCCTGCAGGGTGTATTTGCCATTTTCATATTCACCATTAATCTCATTCAGCAATGAAATTACAACACCAACCTGCTGTTTGATTGTCTGGTCATAATTCTCCCGAATCGTTGATTCTGTAGTCGCTACCGCTTTCCTTTTTATCAGAATTATACTTTGCAGCGATATGACACAGGTAAATGCCTCGGTGAAAATCACAATGAGCAGAATCAGAATCAATTTTGTTCTTACTTTTAAATTTTTCATGTGTCCTCCCTCTGCCAAAATATTTTCATAAAAATATTACGGCATTTTTTCTATATAAACATTGTAGCATTCTTCCATCCTTTGGTCAATGTAGCGAAACGGGAAAGCGAAACGGGAAAGAGCCGCGTACGGCTCTTTCCCGTTTTCAAAGCGCTCCCCATTCCTGCGCACATTTTATTTTTCAATCTCACCCTTCTAATTTGTTCTGCAGGTACCCTTCACCATCATTTCCATGAAGAGACGCAGAGTGGTACAGCATTCTGCTCTGGTGACCTCTTCCTTAGGTGCAAAGTTCTGATTTTCCTTTGCTTCCAGTACCTCTGCCTGCTGTAAACGCTGCACCGCAGACAAGGCTTCGGTCTGGATCCGGTTCTGATCCGCAAAGGTGCTGGCTGTCTGGACTTTGGGAAGAACAATACCCAGCGTATCTGCGTATTTTGCCAGAAGGACTGCCATGTCTTCCCGTGTAATGCTCTGAGTCGGTACAAAATTGCCCAGCACTACATCGCTCACCTTTTTGCCGGTCATCCGGTCAAGGGCGGTGGCGAATTCTTCCATGGTTACGGCTTTCTCCGGGTTAAAGGCTTGTCCTTTGGCATCCCCTGTCAGCAGTCCACGGCTCACGGCAAAGGCAATGTCCGCCTGCTTGTCTGTGCCGGTGGTGTCTTGGTAAATCCCCATTGGAATGGAGGCTACGCCGTAGTCTGCGCCCTGCAGGGTACGGAAACGCAGCACCTGTTTCTCGCTGTCATAGACAGAATTCAAAATCCACTGCACGTTGCCCTCTGCATCGGTAGAAACAGCGCAGATGTTTCCGGGATTCTCCCCGTTCTGCAATACATAGGGGATTTCCACCAGAACGCTGCCTGCTCCCAGGTCGGTAATGGCTTTGCCTGCGGCATCCTGTACCCGGACGGTGACAACAGGGCGTGTGCCGATGACTGCTGCCGCACTACCTTTCAGTGCGGTGTTGTCCAGTTTCTGTACCACCACGCTGGCGTCTCCCTGCGCCTGTCCGCTGATGGAACGCACTGCCTCAATATCCAGTCCTACTTTTACGCCGGTTTCCACAGAGCTGAGAACGGTGTGGGAAATCTTCTGGTTCAACACTCTCTGCTGGAGGTTGGTGGGAAGATTTCCGGTTTCCAGGGTGGATTCCTGGGTGTCAGCCTGTAAGGGAACGGTGATGGTGGTTTCCTTCGGTGTCGTAGTGGCAGGGGTAG
>CAKRTZ010000014.1 GCA_934402515.1 uncultured Lachnospiraceae bacterium | reverse complement strand
ATTTGGATAGGAGGAAAAAACATGAACTATTTAATTTCAGAGGCAGCCAAGAAGGTGAAGGTGGAGAGCCATGTGCTGCGCTACTGGGAAGAGGAACTGGCATTGCCCATTAAACGGAATGAACTGGGGCATCGCTATTATACATCAGAGGATATTGAACGGTTTATCCGTATTAAGAATCTAAAGGAGCAGGGACTGCAGCTGAAGGCAATCCGACTGCTTTTAAAGGATGGAAAGCTTACCCCTTTAGAGACGATTACCGGACAGCCGGAGGAAACGCCGGTGGGGAAAATGTCAGAGGAAGCCTTGCCCTCCACAGGGGAAACCACCCAGGTGACAGTGCCGGAGGAAAGCAGAGAACAGAAACTCAGGAGGATGGCAGAATTGTTTAAACAGGCAATGGTACAGGCAATGACAGAAGTGAATGAAAAGCAGACCCGGGAGTTGTCCTGCAGACATGCAGAAGAAATTAAGGAAGCAAAAGAGCATATTCTGAAGGAACTGGATTATGAACTGCGAACGGTAACAGAGCAGAACGAAGAACGTGCGGCAAAGGAAGAAGAACATTTCAAAAAATTGGATGAATTGTTGAGAAAGAAACAAAAAAAGCGTCCAGTCGAATAACTGGACGCCTTTCATTCTTATTGTATATTTGCTGATTAGCCCTGAGAGATAGAACCGGTAGGGCAGGCACCTGCGCAGGAACCGCACTCGATGCAAGCGTCAGCGTCGATTTCAAACTGACCATCTCCCATGTGGATAGCGCCAACGGGGCACTGGGACTCACAAGCACCACAGCTAACACAAGCGTCACTAATTACATATGCCATAATATTTTCCTCCTGACTGTGTATATCAATCTTGGTAATTGATATTTATTTATCAAATTGATATCCCCATTGTAATATAAAATGAAGGGAAATACAAGAGTATTATTCTTCCTTTTTAGCGTTTTCGGTTGCTCTTTTGAAAACGTATATCTTGCGAAAAATCGGGAAAAGTATTATACTATGAACACTTTGAACGAAAGGAGAATATAAAATGACCGGAATTACAAGAGAAATGACCATCGGTGAGGCAATCCGTACCAACGAAGCCGTAGTGCCGATTCTGTTAGGTGCTGGAATGCACTGCTTAGGATGTCCTTCCGCACAGGGCGAATCCATTGAGGAGGCTGCCATGGTACACGGTATTGATATCGATGAGTTAATGACAGCCATCGAAGAGGCATAGATCATACAGCGTAAATGAAAGAGGTATCACCTTTTGCGGGTGATACCTCTTTTTTAAATCATAGGAAATTCTTTACGCTGTCATCAGATTTATCTGGAAAGTGCCACCAGATTTTCCAGGGCACGGCTTTTGATTACCGGAGAGAAATGTTCTGCAAAGTAGGCTTCATTTCCGGGCAGCTGCTTCATGGCATCTCCATATTCGGAAACAATGTTGCAGATACGGCCAAAGGCAGCAGGGGTCTGTTCACCGAGTCCCAAAACCAGTACATAGCTGCCGTTTTCTGCTTTATATAAGGCGTTGTCACCCAACGGTTCCTGACCGATAATGCCGGCAAGACGAATCAAGGACTGAAGGTTTTGGAAAGAAAACATGCGCCAGATCGGTGCTGGAGAAGCCTGTTTCCGGGAAACACCGGAGCCTTCTTTGGAGGCCTGGGCGGCAGGAGCATCTCCTTTTGCTTTCTGGATCTTGTGGAAGAGTTCTGCAATCTCCTCGGAAAGAGGTTTTTCCTGGGAGGGAGGGAGTTCCTCCAGATCTTCCAGAGTCTCTTCGTCAATGGTGTCATGGATAGAGGGGGCAAATTTGGCAAAACGTGTGTCCAGTTCCTCCGGATCCTCCACTTTGGTGATGATGAGCACAATGCACTCGGAATTTAACGGAATTGCTTCTATCATAAGAGGAATATCCTCTGCTTCAAAACCGAATTCGAAGGAGGCCTGCTGCATCATATCATGGAAGAGTTGTTTTGCCTTGTCAGTGCCATAAGCCAGTTCGCTGATCTTTAGCTGACGGACTGCCAGATCTTCCCGGGTAAGGGTGCAGCGAATCTGATGATCATTTACTTTTTCGATCTTCATAGATGCATAAACTCCTTTCTTTTTACAAATTTCTTATATTTAAGTTATGATAAACTCTGTCCCAGCGTTAGTCAATAGAAGCGTGGAGAGTTTAGAAAAATTTAATCAATGGAATTTGTGCAAAAAGCTTGCATAATCCAATTATATTTTGTATGATTATACACATGAGACGCTGCGGACAATCAGTAATGTCTGGAGGTATCAAAATGATTCTTTTTTTCTATCGTTAGTCAGCAGGGAACAGATCGGTTCCTTATCATCCTTTGTTTTTCATTTTATTTCAACTTCATATTGATTTAGGATGTCTTAAAGCTTTAAAGCTTGTCTTTGCTATTGCTATCTATAGAATACTTCTTTTTTAAATTCCACGCATAATTCAAAAATTTTTACGCGTTCGGGTGTCTCGTCAGATTGTCCTTTTACCGTCATCTTCACATCAAAAAGATTTTGTATCACGTAACATACCTCTTTTTGAGATTCTGTATGTGAGGAGGTGATCACGATTCGTGATCGGGAACAGATTTTGTCGGAACAACTTGCGTATGCCATGCTGCAGGGAATTTCCATCAAAAAGGAAAGAATACCATGCACACCGGACATGACCGCAAATATTTGCGTTCGGGAAGAAAGCGAAGAGATCTATATGCCGGATTATATCATGGACGATGCAGGTGTTGTACGGGAGATCCGATATGACAAGATAAACGAACTTTATTTTAAGCCATAGATTGCCAGATTTGTGCCATGAAGTGCGCTCACACGGAAACCCCTCTATGACAGTCTGCCCAATCGGGAAGACTTTTAACGAAACGGAGTGAAAAGCTTTATGGGAATTTTTTTCTGAGGAAAACTAATGACGGTAAAGGAATAGTCTGTTATAATATGGAACATCGGAAAGGAGTTTATACAGATGAAAAAAGCAATTCCGGTGTTCGTTGCCATTTTTTTGATTTTAATCATTGGAGGAGTTACCTTTGGCAGTAAACTCTATGAGAAATATTCCTATTCACAGGATGAGGCGGATTTAAACGAATATTATAATTTATATTCTGATACGGACATGGCAATTATTTTAAAAGATACCATCGTTCCTGAACATGCCCAGTATGTGGATGGTGAAGTATACTTTGATCTTGACACGGTGCATAAATATTTTAACGAACGTTTTTATGCAGATGTAAAGGAACAGCTTTTGTTATATACCATGCCAACCTATGTGATCCGTACTACATTTGGAACTTCCCAGTACAGTTATACAGATGAAAACCAGCAGCCGGTGGATAACGCCACTGATTATAGGATTTCCTATTATAAAGATGATACTCTGTATATTGCAGCTGATTACGTGGCACAATATACGGATCTTCATTATTATCCTTATACAGATCCAAATCGTGTGTGGATTGACACGCAGGAGAGTGAACGGACAGAGGGAACCATCAATAAAAACACTGCAGTGCGTCTGCGGGGCGGTGTCAAGAGTGCAATCCTGACCAAACGGGAGGCTGGAGAGCAGGTTATTGTGCTGGAACAGATGGATGAGTGGTCGAAGGTACAGACCATCGACGGCTTTATCGGTTATGTGGAAAACAAGAGACTGGGCAATGTGGAACCGGTGGCCATTGATTATGCCTCGGATTTCACAGAACCGGTATTTACCAATATCAAGAGAGATTATAAGATCAATATGGTATGGCAGCAGTTCTGGTCAGCCCAGGACGGCAGTTATCTTAGGGAAGGGCTGAAAGGAACCAGTGGAATCAATGTGGTTTCTCCCACCGTATTTTTCTTAAGCGATAATCAGGGTAATATTTTGAATATTGCCAACAAAAATTATGTGGATACAGCTCATGACATGGGATTAGAGGTCTGGGCGCTTGTCAGCAATGTGGATGAACCCAGTGCAGATGTGAATTCCAAGGAGCTTCTTTCCTCTACGACAGCCCGCAATACTCTGTGTAGAAATCTGATTGCCGCGGTGGAAGAGTATGGCTTTGATGGAATTAATGTGGATTTTGAACAGGTCAACATGCAGGCCGGAGAGGATTATATCCAGTTTATCCGGGAATTGTCGGTGGCATGCCGCAATAAAGGAATCGTGCTTTCTGTTGATAACTATGTTCCTACGGAATACACGGCACATTATAATCGCGCAGAGCAGGGAATCTGGGCAGATTATGTGATTATTATGGGTTATGATGAGCACTATGCGGGAAGCGAGGCCGGTTCCGTGGCTTCCATCGGCTATGTAAGTAAAGGAATTGCGGATACGGTTGCTGTAGTCCCTGAGGAGAAGGTGATCAATGCCCTTCCTTTTTACACCCGGGTATGGAAGACCCAGGGAGGGAATGTAACCTGTGAATCTGTGGGAATGAACACCGCACAGAACATTCTGACCCAGAATGGAGTGACCCCGGAGTGGAACGACGAAGTCTGCCAGAACTACGGGGAATATGAAAGCGGAGACACTCTTTGCCAGATCTGGCTGGAGGATGCAGAATCCATCCAGGCCAAACTGGGCGTGATGAGTCAATACAACCTTGCAGGTGTGGCAGGTTGGAAACTGGGACTTCAGGCAGACTATGTATGGGATCTGCTCTCCGCTTACCTTGTACAATAATGATCAGCGATTCAGATATCGGAGAATTCCAAGGTGGATTGCCCAGGCAACCCGCTCCTGGTAGGTATCGTCAATCAGTTTAGCAGCCTCGGCGCTATTGGAAAGAAAGCCACATTCGGCGATCACAATAGGTGCCGAGGTTTTTTTCAACAGATAATAGCTGTCATTTGCCTTGGCAACCCGGTGATTGTCAGGATCTAAAGTGCGGATCAGCTGATCCTGCAGAATCTCGGCAGCCCGTTTTCCCTCTGCACTGGTCTCATAATAAAAGACCTGAGCTCCGTGAACATATTCTTCGTGATAGCTGTTCTGATGGATGCTGACTACCAGGGCAGGCCGGGACTCTTCAATTTTCCGAACCCTGTTTTTCATATCCTGGACCTTTTTATTGCTGTCATTTTCATCATACAGCCCTTTATCGGTGTCACGGGTTAACACCACCTCCACATCGGATGCTTCCAGAAAATTTTTTAATTTCATGACAATGGAGAGATTGACATCCTTTTCCAATGCATTATTGATCCCCACTTTACCGGGATCGATGCCGCCATGCCCCGCATCAATATAGACCACCGGTTTTTCCTGGACAGACAGAGCAGAAAAACCGCCGGTGAGTATGGAAGTGGTGGAAGAGGATTTACTGTGGAGGGCAAAGGCGAATCCAGCCAACAGGAGAAAAGTGGCAAGACAGGCACTTCGTTTTAACCAGATGTTTGACATAAAAGGATCACTCATTTTTCTGTTTCTTGTTTTCTATTATATGAACAGCATTTCTTTTACATGCCAGCCAAAGTGTGCTATACTGACCGGGAATGAAGGGAAGGCATGATAATTACAATGAATACGCAAATCATAAAAATAGACGAAAACCAAATTGACCGGGAAGCCATTCAAAAGGCTGGAAAAATTCTGCAGCGGGGTGGCATTGTGGCATTTCCTACGGAGACCGTTTACGGACTGGGCGGGGATGCCCTGAACCCCAATTCTTCCAGAAAAATCTACGCGGCCAAGGGAAGACCCTCGGACAATCCGCTGATTGTTCACATCTGCCGAATTGAGGACCTTCACAAAATCGTGTCCCAGATCCCGGAAAGCGCCAGAAAACTGGCAGAAGCTTTCTGGCCGGGACCTCTGACCATGATCTTTCCGAAATCTGAAGCGGTTCCTTATGAAACCACGGGCGGACTGGACACGGTGGCAGTGCGTTTTCCCTCCCACAGGACAGCACAGGCACTGATTGATGCAGCAGGCGGGTATATTGCTGCACCAAGTGCCAACACCTCCGGGAGACCCAGCCCCACATTGGCCAGATTCGTGGTGGAAGATATGGATGGCAGGATCGACATGGTGATTGATGGAGGGGATATTCCCATTGGCGTGGAATCTACCATTGTGGACTGTACGGTGGAGCCGCCCATGCTGCTTCGTCCCGGTTATATCACGGCAGAAATGTTAAGTGAGGTTCTGGGAGAGGTGGCACAGGATCAGACCATGATGCATGGCGATACCAAGGAACATCCCAAGGCTCCCGGCATGAAGTACCGCCACTATGCCCCCAAGGGGGATGTAACCATTTATACGGGAGCACTGGAGAAGGTGGTGGAGCGGATTTGTGAACTGTCTGTCCGGCAGTGTGCCGCAGGGAAAAAAGTAGGTATCATTGCCACAGATGAAAGTGCAGGGGAATACCGGAGAAAGGTACCGGGTGCTATTGTGAAAAGCGCGGGAACCCGGACCAATGAGGAGACGATTGCCAGACATTTGTATCAGATTCTGAGGGAATTTGATGATGAAGAGGTGGAAGTGATCTATTCGGAGGCCTTTGATGAAAGTGGTATCGGGCAGGCAATCATGAACCGGCTTCTCAAGGCAGCGGGGCATCATGTGGAACAAGCATAAATGCCGTTCAAATGGTGTTTTAGGGTTGTGACCAGTAACAGATTAGTGGTATACTAACGTAAGATAACCGGAACTATGGTTGGAATTTAAATGAGGAAAAGAGGAAAAACATGATTGCATTAGGTAGTGACCACGGCGGATATGAATTAAAACAGACCGTCAAAAAATATTTGGAGGATCATGGAATTGCCTATCGTGACTATGGATGTCATGACAAAAGCTCCTGTGATTATCCGGAATTCGGAAAGGCTGCGGCAAAGGCAGTGACAAACGGAGAGTGCGAGAAGGGAATCGTGATCTGTACCACCGGAATCGGTATTTCCATTGCTGCCAACAAAGTAAAGGGCGTGCGCTGTGCTCTTTGCAGCGATACTTTGTCCGCAAAGATGACCCGACTCCACAATGATGCCAATATGCTGGCAATGGGGGCAGGAATCATCGGCGAAAACCTGGCACTGGATATTGTGGAGACATTTTTAAATACAGAGTTTTCCGGTGAAGAACGTCATCAAAGACGTATTGATAAGATCGAAGAGTAAAGAGAAAGGTATTTACAGGAGGAAAAGAACATGGCAAAAGTAGTTATTATGGATCACCCGCTAATTCAGCACAAGATCGGATATATCCGCCGCGTGGACACCGGTACCAAGGATTTCCGTCAGACCATCAGCGAGATCGCAATGCTGATCTGCTATGAGGCAACCAGAGATTTACAGCTGACCGATGTAGAAATCCAGACCCCGATCTGCAAGACAACCGTAAAGGAATTAAAAGGAAAGAAAATGGCAATCATCCCCATCCTGCGTGCAGGTCTTGGGATGGTTGACGGTGTGCTGGAACTGATCCCCGCAGCCAAGGTGGGACATATCGGTTTATACCGGGATCCTGAGACACATGAGCCGGTAGAGTACTATTGCAAACTCCCTGCAGATTGTGCAGAGCGTGAGGTATTTGTGGTAGACCCCATGTTGGCAACCGGTGGATCTGCAGTGGCAGCCATTCAGCTTTTAAAGGACAAGGGATGTAAGAAGATTCATTTTATGTGCATCATTGCCGCACCGGAAGGTGTAAAGAAAATGCAGGAAGCACATCCTGATGTGGACATGTATGTAGGTGCTCTGGATGAGAAACTGAATGAGAATGCCTATATTGTGCCTGGTCTCGGTGATGCAGGAGACAGAATCTTCGGAACCAAATAATAAGGATGAAAAGATGAAGCGTATTGATTATTTATCCTGGGACGAGTATTTTATGGGAATCTCATCCATGGCGGGAATGCGCTCCAAGGATCCCCATACCCAGGTGGGGGCATGTATTGTGGGCAAGGATCATAAAATCCTGTCGATCGGTTATAATGGTTTCCCAAGAGGCTGCTCAGATGATGAGTTCCCCTGGGACAGAGAGGGAGAGGAAGGCGAGACAAAGTATTCCTATGTGACTCATGGAGAACTGAATGCCATCCTGAACTATCAGGGAAGTCTGGAGGGAGCCACTCTCTATGTATCTCTTTTTCCCTGCAACGAGTGTGCGAAAGCAATCATTCAGTCCGGTATCAAGACGATTATCTATGCCAGCGATAAGTATGACGGAATTCCATCCAATAAAGCATCCAAGCGGATGCTGGATGCGGCCGGCGTACAGTACTATCAGTACAAGCCAACAGGACGGCAGTTGTCCATTGACCTGTAGATAGCAGGCAAGTGTGGGAGGCGATCACTGACATGACCAGACCCTGGAAAAAGAATATGGCGGTTTTTCTTGTGTCACTTTTTCTTGTGGCTTTCATGTCGGTGAGTGCATATGCCCAGACGACGCAGGAGAAAATCGATCAGGCGGAGCAGGAAAAAAAAGATACAGAAAATAAACTGGATAATACCAACCAGAATATTGATTCCTTAAAGGGCAGCCAGAATGCCCTGAAGGGACAGCTTAATAACCTCAACGAGCAGCTGGAGCAGGTGGGAGACAATCTGAACGAACTGGAAAGCCAGATTGCGATAAAGCAGACGGATATTGTACAGACTCAGGCGGCCCTGGAAGAAGCACAGCAGGTGGAACAGGAACAGTATGACCTGATGAAAGCCAGAATTAAATTCCTGTATGAACAGGGAGAAAATTCCTATCTGGAATTGCTGCTTACCAGTGAAAATCTGGGAGATGTGTTAAACCGGGCGGAGTATATCAGCGAAGTGAATTTATATGACCAACAGCTGCTTCAGGAATATCAGTCTACCTGCGCTCAGGTAACAGAGGCGGAGCAACAGCTGCAGACGGAACTGGCAGAGCTGGGAGATATGAAGGTCCAGGTGGAGGCGGAACAGAGTAAAGTCAGCGGATTAGTGAGTCAGACGGCAAACAGTATCGCAGGCTATGCCAACGAGATTGATGCAGCGGAGGCAGAAGCAGAAAACTACGAAAATCTCATTGCCCTGCAGAATCAGAATATCGCAGCTTTGAAGAAACAGCTGGAGGAGGAACGCCGATTGTCTGCTCTGGCAGCATCTTCAGCAAAGCGTGACATTTCGGAGGTGACCTTTGCAGACGGAGACCGCTATCTGTTAGCCAACCTCATCTATTGTGAGGCAGGAGGCGAACCCTACGAGGGTAAGGTAGCGGTGGGGGCTGTGGTCATCAACCGGGTTCTGAGTTCTGTCTACCCGGACACCGTGACCGGGGTTATTTATCAGCGGAAACAGTTCTCACCGGTGGCAAGCGGACGGCTGGCAGCGGCTCTGGCAGCAGGAAAAGCTACCCAGAGCTGTTATCAGGCGGCGGATGAAGCCATGGCGGGAGTTACCAACGTGGGCAACTGTGTGTACTTTCGTACACCCATTGAGGGACTGACCGGTATCTCCATCGGCGGTCATATCTTCTATTAATATTACGAAATGAAAAACGGGAATGTTTCACGAAGGAAACATTCCCGTATATTTTTGATGAAAACGATCATGATAAATATCATCTAATAAATCGCCGGTGGCAAGGAGCGCGTGCTCCATCTGTTCCTGGGTGAGCAGCCCTTCTCGTCTTGCCTGCACCAGCTCGTCCAGATCTAACACCTTCAGATGCCCATCCGGATAAACAACCACATCTACACATAAATCAATGCTGGTCACCGTGCCAGCAGACTCCTCTACTTCATAATCCACAATATCGCAATACCAGTACATAAAGGTGCCGTCTTCTTTGCAAAATTTACTGACCTTTACGTGTTCATTCAAAAAATACGCGGAGAACCCATGATGCAAATCTTTTTTGGGGCGGAGCGCATTCCATTCTGTGAGAATAATGTTATCCGTACAGGACAAAATAACATCATCTTTTAATAAAATACATTCGTTGGGAATCAATCGTCTGCGATAAAGAACCGGATTTAAAATCATATTTCAAACCTACCTTTTAACGCTTTTTCTAATGTTACGTCAAAGTAGGAATTCTTGTCAATTACAAATGTAAAAAGTATCTAAAAAAAGACTAAAATTTTGGTTTTGATTGTATATTCAGTGATTTTATGATAGAATTAGACTATTATTGAGTGTACATTTTAGACAATTTGTAACGATTCAGAGCCATGCAAACAGGGGGAATCGTTACGAAAATTTATTTATAAAAGGTGGTGAAACAGTGCTTGAGGAAACTTTAAAGTCCATTAAGTCTGCGGAAGAAGGAGCAGCCGGTTTACTGCAGAAAGCAGAGGAGGAGGCAGCAGTCATTTTAGAGCAGGCGAAGGCAGATGCCAAAGCGATGAAACAGCAGGCTCAGGAAAAGAGCAGGCAGCTCGATAAGAAACAGGAGGAATCCATAAGACAGCAGGAGGCAGTCTTAAAGGAAGATCAGGAAACCAAATCATCGGCAGAAATTGCCGGCATGCGGCAGGCAGCCTTACAGAATGAAAAGGACGCCATTGCAGCAATCCTTGAAAATCTGGTGTAGACAAAACAGACAGACTTTGACGAAATGGAAAGATAGAAAGGAGGGATGCCGGCATGGCAGTATTGCAGATGTGTAGAATCAATATCTGCGCATGGAAAAGCAATCGAAAAGCAATTTTGGAACGTCTGCAGCAGCTCGGTGTGGTAGAAATCAACATCGGACTGGAAGACGACAGCGGTTATGAGCACATGGATACCGCGGCGGCGAGAGCCTCTTTTGAAAAGAGAGCCGGACAAGCTGAGGCGGCGCTGGAAGTCCTGGACAAGTACCAGCCGGAAAATAAATCATTTCTGGCGTCTCTTGAGGGCAAAAAGTGTCAGAGCATTTCCCGGATAAGGGAAATCGAAAAGACGAAAACCCAGAAAATTGAGGATATCCGCAAGATTCTCGACCTCGACAGGGAGATTGGGGAACACCGTGCAGAGATTCTCAGAATCCAGACCCAGATGGAGAGCCTGACACCATGGCTTTCCCTGCAGGTACCGCTTTCCTTTGCGGGAACAAAGAAAACTGCTTTCATGGCAGGCATGATGCCAAGCGGAACCACGCGGGAGAGCATCATGGAGGAAGTGGCGCAGAAAGCGCCGGAGCTTGAGGCATACGAGGTGGAGGTTGTCTCCACGGACAAGGATTATGTGTACCTTACCATCGTATGTATGAAACCCCAGCAGTCACAGTTAGAGGAAATCCTGCGCTGCATGGGATTTATCAGACCTTCCGCAGTATCCAGAGAGATTCCGGCGAAACTGCAGGAGGACTACGAACAGCAGATCACCGAACATCAGGAACAGATAACGGTGTTGGAGGAGTTGATTCGTGAGTATGCAGGTCAGCGGGAGGACATCCGGCTGGTGGCAGATTACTACCGGGCAAGGGCAGAGAAATACAAGGTTCTTGCGAAACTTCCCCAGACGAAGTACACCTTCGGTGTCAGCGGCTATGTACCGGCTGGCAGGGCAGATGCGGTAGCAAAGGAAATGGAACAGAAATTTGACGCACTGGTGGAAATCAGTGCCGTCAAGGAGGAGGAACAGGCACCGATTCTCTTAAAGAATAACGGCTTTTCCGATTCCGTGGAGAGCGTGGTGGAGTCCTTCGGACTTCCCGGCAAAGGTGAGTTTGACCCTACCTTTGTGACCTCCATCTTTTATGTCTTTTTATTTGGCATGATGCTTTCCGATGCAGCCTATGGCTTGATTATGATTATCGGATGCGGCATTGTGTTAAAGAAATTTCCCAACATGGCAGAGTCCACCAGGAAATTTCTCAAACTGTTTTTCTATTGTGGATTTTCCACCTTCTTCTGGGGCGTCATGTTTGGCGGCTTCTTCGGAGATGCGGTGGATGTCATATCGGAAACCTTTTTCCACCACAAGGTATCCCTTCCCGCTGTGTGGTTCGCACCCTTAAATGACCCCATGCGGCTGTTGCTGTTCTCCCTGGCTGTGGGACTGGTTCACATGCTGGTGGGACTGGGACTCAAGGGCTACATGCTTTGCCGGGATGGCAAAATCTGGGATTTTGTCTGTGACATTATCTTCTGGTTCTGTCTGTTAATCGGACTGGTGTTACTGTTAGTTCCCAGCGATATCTTTGCAGGAATCGCAGGAAGTAAGGTGGTACTGCCGTCATCGGTTGTCCTCTTATCCAAAATTCTGGCAGGAGGAGGCGCACTGGGCATTCTGCTCACCGCAGGCAGGGACAAAAAGAACCCCGGACTTCGTCTGGCGTTAGGTGCTTACGGACTCTACGGCATTACAAGCTGGCTGTCCGACGCCTTATCCTATTCCCGACTGCTGGCATTAGGACTTGCCACCGGTGTTATGGCATCCGTATTTAACCAGATGGGAGCCATGCTGGGTGACAGCATCCCCGGTGTTATCTTATTTATTCTTGTCTTTGTAGTAGGACATACCTTCAATATGGCAATTAACCTGCTGGGTGCCTATGTGCATACCAGCCGACTGCAATATGTAGAGTTCTACGGTAAATTTTATGAGGGTGGCGGAAAAGCCTTCACCCCGTTTCAACAGAATACAAAATACTTTGATTTTAAGGAGGAAGTAAAATCATGAACGGAATTGTATGGGCATTATTAGGAGCAGCTTTGGCAGTAGGACTGGCATGTTGTGGTTCTGCGTACGGTGTTGGCGTGGCAGGTCAGGCAGCCAGCGGTGTCGTTACCGAGGATCCCGGTAAATTTGCGAAGGTACTGATTATGCAGCTGTTACCCGGTACACAGGGTATTTATGGACTGTTAGTTGCTTTCCTTGTTTTATCCAAAATCGGCATTATGGGCGGCAACGCAGCAGACATCAGCGTTTCCACCGGCCTGTTATTATTCATGGCTTGCCTGCCTATCGCTATCGCTGGTCTTGTTTCCGCGATCTTACAGGGCAAAACCTCTGTAGCTGCCATGGGCATCATCGCAAAGAAACCGGAGCAGTTCGGTAAAGCAATGCTTTTCCCTGCCATGGTTGAGACCTACGCAATCCTGTCCCTTCTGATTTCCATTCTGGCAGTTATCGGTATTCAGGTATAAGCGGAAACGGGAAAGGAAGAGCAGCGTATGACTGGATTAGAGAAAATGATAAGCCAGATTGAGGAGGAGAGCCGTGCTGCTGCACAGGAAAAGACGGACGATGCCAAAGAGCAGGCAAATGCACTCTTAGAGGAGGCAAAAGCCCAATGCGCACAGATGGAGGCACAGGACGATGCAAAGCGTCAGAAGGCAAGAGCCTTCATGGAGGAGCGCGTGGAGTCCTCCATGGAACTGCGTCACAGAACGGCATTACTTACGGCGAAACAGGACCTCATTTCTGAGGTGATAGAGCATGCCTATGAGCAGATTGCAAAGGCAGATGCCCCGGAATATTTCGCCCTTCTGGAAAAGGCACTGGAGTGCTATGTACAGCCGGAAAAAGGCCAGATTTACTTTTCTAAAGCAGATTTGGACAGAATGCCGGAAAGTTTCCGTGAATCAATCTCCAAAATTGCAGGAGCAAAGGGCGGCAGCCTGGAGCTGATGCCTGCCACCCGTCCGGTGGAGAATGGCTTTATCCTGGTTTATGAGGGAACGGGAAACGATACCAGCATCGAGGAGAACTGCACACTCCGTGCATTATTTTCCGCGAAAAAAGAGCAGTTGCAGGATATCGCCTACAAGAAATTATTTCATTCATGAAATCGCAGAAGGAGGTAACAGATGTCTGATGTAAAGTATACCTATGCGGTTGCACGAATCCGGGCTTTGGAGGTGTCCCTGTTTTCAGCGTCTGCCATTGAGCAGTTAATCGCCTGCAAAAACTATGATGCCTGTCTGGATTTCCTCAAGGAAAAAGGATGGGGCGATGCGGAGCAGGACAAGACGGCAGAGAGTATTCTCACCACAGAGGAAGAACGAATCTGGCAGGTGATGGCAGAGCTGTCCGTGGACAGAAGTAATTTTGAAATCCTCTTTTATACCAACTGGTTTCACAATTTAAAAGCAGCAATCAAAAATGTGTGTACGAAGGACAAGGTACAAAACATTTATTATAAGAGCAGTTTCATGCCGCCGGAAGAACTGGAACAGCTTATCCGGGAGCAGGACTTTGGCAGTCTGCCGGAAAACATGCAGGAGGCAGCGAAGGATGCCTTTGAGACACTCCTTCACTCCAGGGACGGTCAGCTTTGTGACTGCATCATTGACCAGGCTTGTCTGAAAGCAATCCGCAAGGCGGGAAAAGCATCCCACACCGAGGTCATCCGCACCTACGCGGAGACCACCGTGGCACTGGCAGATATCAAAATCGCGGTGCGCTCCTGCAAGACGGGCAAATCAAGGGAGTTTATGATGCGATCCATGGCGGAATGTGACAGCCTGAATGTGGAAAACCTGGCGAAAGCGGCACTGGCTGGGGAAAGCGCCCTCTACGAATATCTGGAGGGAAACGGCTACCGGGATGCGGTGGAACAGTTGAAACGCTCCTACTCCGCTTTTGAGAGATGGTGTGACAACCACATGATTGAGGCAATCAAGCCTCAGAAAACCAATCCCTTCTCCATCGGGCCTCTGGTGGGCTATGTATTGGGGAGAGAGAACGAGATTAAGACGGTTCGTATCATCCTGACCTGTAAACAGAACGGGCTGGGGGATGATGCCATCCGGGAAAGGGTAAGGGAAATGTATGTATAAGATAGCTGTCTTGGGTGATTATGCAAGTGTTTACGGCTTTGCGTCACTGGGACTGGATACATTCCCTGTGGACTCCCCCAAGGAGGGCGAGCAGACCTTGCGGCGGCTGGCGGAGAACCAGTACGCAGTTATTTATGTGACAGAAAGTCTGGCAGCAGAGATCGAGCGGGAAATCAACCGCTATAAAGAGAGCATGATTCCGGCAATCATTCTGATTCCGGGCGTATCCGGCAACACCGGTGCAGGTGTGAAGGGCGTGAGCCTCAATGTGGAAAAGGCTGTCGGTTCCGATATTCTGTTCGGACAAGAATCATTAGGAAAGGTGGGTGACTACAACGATGAGCAGCGGCGTGATTAAAAAAGTAGCAGGACCTCTCGTAATTGCAGAGGGAATGCGCGACGCAAATATGTACGATGTGGTCCGTGTAAGTAAGCAGAGACTGATTGGAGAAATTATCGAGATGCACGGTGACCAGGCATCCATCCAGGTTTACGAGGAGACATCGGGACTGGGACCGGGTGAGCCGGTAGAGTCTACGGAGGTACCTCTTTCCGTAGAACTGGGGCCTGGACTGATTACCAGCATCTATGACGGTATTCAGAGACCGCTTGATGACATCATGAAGGTGTCAGGTAACAACTTAAAGCGAGGCGTGGAAGTAGCCTCCTTAAAGAGAGAGAAAAAATGGAACTTCGTGCCCTGTGCGGCAGTGGGCGATGAGGTGGAGGCTGGCGATATCATCGGTACCGTCCAGGAGACCGCCATTGTCAACCATAAGATTATGATTCCCTATGGCATGAAGGGCAAAATCAAAGAGATTCGTGAGGGCGAGTTTACCGTAGAGGAGACCGTAGCGATTCTGGAAACTGCATCCGGTGACAAAGAGATTACCATGATGCAGAAGTGGCCGGTTCGTAAGGGACGTCCTTACGCCAAGAAATTACCTCTTTCTACCCCGCTTGTAACCGGTCAGCGTGTGGTAGATACTTTCTTCCCCATCGCAAAGGGCGGTGTGGCAGCGGTACCCGGACCCTTCGGTTCCGGTAAAACAGTTATCCAGCACCAGCTGGCAAAATGGGCAGAGGCAGATATCGTGGTTTACATCGGCTGCGGCGAGCGTGGTAACGAGATGACCGATGTACTGAACGAGTTCCCGGAACTGAAAGACCCGAAAACCGGCAACTCCCTGATGGAGCGTACCGTTCTTATCGCCAATACCTCCGATATGCCGGTAGCAGCCCGTGAGGCATCCATTTACACCGGTATTACCATTGCAGAGTATTTCCGTGACATGGGTTATTCCGTTGCATTGATGGCAGACTCCACCTCCCGTTGGGCAGAGGCACTTCGTGAGATGTCCGGACGTCTGGAGGAGATGCCCGGTGAGGAAGGTTATCCCGCATACCTGGGCAGCCGTCTGGCACAGTTCTATGAGCGTGCCGGTTCTGTGGTAGCTTTAGGCAAAGAGGGACGCCAGGGGGCACTGTCCGTTATCGGTGCCGTATCTCCTCCGGGTGGTGATATTTCCGAGCCCGTATCCCAGGCAACCCTCCGTATCGTCAAGGTATTCTGGGGACTGGATTCCGCACTGGCTTACAAGAGACACTTCCCTGCCATCAACTGGCTGACCAGTTATTCCCTGTATCTGGACAACATCAGCGGCTGGTTTGAGGAAAACGTATCCCCTGACTGGATGCAGGAGCGTCAGAAACTGATGAGTCTGTTGCAGGACGAGGCAGAGCTGGAGGAAATTGTAAAGATGGTAGGTATGGATGCACTGTCTGCACCGGATCGTCTGAAAATGGAGGCAGCCCGTTCCATCCGTGAGGACTTCCTGCACCAGAACTCCTTCCATGAGGTGGATACCTATTCTTCCCTGAAGAAACAGTTACTGATGATGCGCCTGGTAGTTGCTTTCTATGAGCAGGGCAAAGAGGCACTGGGCAATGGTGCCAGTGTGAATGCACTGATTAAGATGCCTGTCCGCGAGAAGATTGGCCGTTACAAATATACCTTAGAACCAAATCTGGATGAAGAATATGAGTCTGTTATGAAAGAGCTGGAACGCGAAGTCGCAGACTGTGTAGGAAAGGAGGACTTCTAAATGCCAAAGGAGTATAGAACCATACAGGAAGTCGCCGGCCCTTTGATGTTGGTGAGTGGCGTGGAGAATGTCACTTATGATGAACTTGCAGAAATCGAACTGGCAAACGGGGAGACCCGTAGATGTAAGGTGCTGGAAATCGATGGAAATAACGCGTTAGTACAGTTATTCGAGAACTCTACCGGAATCAACCTGTCCAATTCCAAGGTACGTTTCCTCGGAAGGAGCATGCAGCTGGGTGTGTCCGGTGACATGCTGGGACGTGTCTTTGACGGTCTGGGACGCCCCATTGATGACGGCCCCGAAATTTTCCCGGAGGAGAGACGGGATATTAACGGTCTGCCCATGAACCCGGCAGCCAGAGCCTACCCGGATGAGTTTATCCAGACCGGTGTATCCGCCATTGACGGCTTGAACACCCTGGTTCGTGGACAGAAACTTCCGATTTTCTCCGCATCCGGTCTGCCCCATGCACAGCTTGCAGCGCAGATTGCAAGACAGGCAAAGGTTCGCGGCAAGGACGAGAAATTCGCGGTAGTATTCGCTGCCATGGGTATCACCTTCGAGGAGTCCAACTACTTTATCGATTCCTTTAAGGAAACCGGAGCTATTGACCGTACCGTTCTCTTTGTCAACCTGGCAAACGACCCGGCAGTAGAGCGTATCGCTACGCCCCGTATGGCACTGACCGCAGCAGAGTACCTGGCTTTTGAAAAAGACATGCATGTACTGGTACTGCTTACCGATATTACCAACTATGCGGATTCCCTCCGTGAGATTTCCGCAGCCCGTAAGGAAGTTCCGGGACGTCGTGGTTACCCCGGTTACATGTACACCGACCTGGCTACCCTGTATGAACGTGCAGGACGTCAGCGTGGCAAGACCGGTTCTATCACCATGATTCCCATTCTGACCATGCCGGAGGATGACAAGACCCATCCCATCCCCGACCTGACCGGATATATCACCGAGGGACAGGTTATCCTTTCCCGTGAATTATATCGTAAGGGCATCCAGCCCCCCATCGATGTACTTCCCTCCCTGTCCCGTCTGAAGGATAAGGGTATCGGTGAAGGAAAGACCCGTGCCGACCATGCCAACACTATGAACCAGCTGTTTGCCGCCTATGCGCGAGGCAAAGAGGCGAAGGAACTGATGGTTATCCTGGGTGAGGCGGCGCTGTCTGATATCGACCTGATTTATGCGAAATTTGCAGAGGCATTTGAAAAAGAATATGTCTCTCAGGGATATGACAC
The DNA here is from genome assembly GCA_934402515.1 of uncultured Lachnospiraceae bacterium. Taxonomy (GTDB): domain Bacteria; phylum Bacillota; class Clostridia; order Lachnospirales; family Lachnospiraceae; genus UMGS2037. The sequence goes on along the minus strand of CAKRTZ010000014.1, from coordinate 30,884 downwards.
CAACCGTGAGATTGAGGAGACTCTGGAAATCGGATGGAAATTACTGTCCATGCTGCCCAGAAGTGAACTGAAACGTATTGATGATAAGTTCCTCGACCAGTATTACCAGAAAGAAAACTAGGAGGAATCAGTATGGCTCAGGCACAGGTAAATCCGACCCGGATGGAGCTGACCCGGTTAAAGAAAAAGCTGGTGACAGCCACCAGAGGTCATAAACTTCTGAAGGATAAGCGGGATGAACTGATGCGTCAGTTTCTGGATTTGGCGCGGGAAAACATGGCACTGCGCCAGAAGGTGGAGGCTGGTATTCAGTCCGCAAACCGCAATTTTGTCATCGCCAAGGCGGGCATGTCTGAGGAAACCCTGCATACAGCACTGATGGCATCCAAACAGGAGGTCTATCTGGAGGCGTCCCAGAAGAATGTCATGAGTGTGGATATTCCGGTTTTCCAGTACAAAACCCGGACGGCAGATGAAAACGATATTTATTCCTATGGTTTTGCATTTACCTCCTGTGATCTGGACGATGCCGTAAAATCCCTGGCAGATATTCTGCCGGATATGTTACAGCTTGCCCAGACGGAGAAGGCATGCCAGCTGCTTGCCAGCGAGATTGAAAAGACCCGCCGGCGTGTGAATGCGTTAGAGCATGTCATCATTCCCCAGACACAGCAGAGCATCAAGTACATTACCATGAAATTAGATGAAAATGAGAGAAGTACCCAGATCCGTCTGATGAAGGTAAAGGATATGATGCTGAAGGATGCCCACAACTACAGCAACAAAGAGGATGTCTTTGCAGTGGAAGTGGAAGAAGAGGTATAATAAAAGAACAGGAGAGAAAGGGTGTCATCAATGGATGATGCCCTTTTTCAAAATGGAGAGCTGAAAGGAATAAGAAAATGATGGAATTACAGAGTAAGATAACAGAGTTATGTGACACGGTACATCAGGTGATTGTGGGAAAAGAGGAGACCGTGGATCTTCTGGTGACAGCATTGCTGGCGGATGGACATGTGCTGCTGGAAGATGTTCCCGGGACAGGGAAAACCAAACTGGCACGCACACTGGCAGCAGCATTGGGGGTTACCTTTGCGAGAATCCAGTTTACTCCCGATCTGCTTCCCACAGATCTCACAGGCCTGCATGTGTTTGACCAGCAGAAACAGACTTTTGTTTTACATAAGGGACCGATATTTACCAATATTCTTCTGGCAGATGAAATCAACCGTGCCACTCCAAGAACCCAGAGCGGACTTTTGGAGTGTATGGAAGAGCATCAAGTGACTCTGGACGGGGAGCGTATGGCATTAGAGGCTCCGTTTTTCGTACTGGCAACCCAGAATCCTATTGAAACAGCGGGAACTTTTCCTTTGCCTGAGGCACAGATGGATCGGTTTATGATGAAATTGTCCATGGGCTTGCCGGAAAAAGAGGAAGAGATCCAGATTTTGCAGCGCTTTATGAGGGAAGATCCCATGGAACAGGTACGACCTGTAGTGAACGGGGAACAACTGCTGCAGATGCGGGAGGAGGCCATGAATGTTTATGTAGCACCGGTGCTGTTGGAATATCTGGTGGACATTGTGGAGCAGACCCGGAGAGATGAGCGGATCAGCATGGGAGTCAGTCCCAGAGGAAGTCTTGCTTATTTGCGGGCAGTTCGCGCCTATGCCTATGTACAGGGAAGAGACTATATCAATCCAGATGATATCAAGACACTGGCGGTTCCCGTACTTTCCCATCGCCTGGTGACTTCCTATGGGGTTCAAAAGACGGAGGATGCGCGAAAACTGATCGAGGATTTGGTGGGGCGTGTGCCTGTTCCCACAGAGGAGTTTCATAAATGATTCTGATTTTTATTGCGGGAGGAGCTTTCCTGCTTTATTTAATCCAATTTTGGATCTATCGGCATTTCTGGAATCGAGGCCTTCAGGTCAGCCTGCGTTTTACCTCAAATTGTGTCTATGAGAAGGAGACGGCGATTCTGGAGGAGATAGTGGAGAATCATAAACGCCTTCCACTGCCCATGCTGAAAGTGAAGTTCCGATGCTCCCGTCATCTGATGTTTGAAAAAGTGAAGAATGCCGCAGTGACAGACTTCTATTATCGGAATGATGTGTTTACCGCCATGCCCATGAAACGCATTACCAGAAGACTTCCTTTTGGGTGTACGAAAAGGGGTTATTATGGGATACGGGGAATCGATCTGCTTTCCACGGATCTGTTTATGAGCAAAAATTTCATTGAGGAACGGGAAAGTGAAACCACACTTTATGTTCTTCCCCGCCCTTACAAGACACAGGAATTAACCCGTGCCCTGCAGAAGATCAACGGAGAAGTGCTGGCCAAGCGCCATCTTTTGGAAGATCCCTTTGAATACCGGGGAATCCGGGAATATCAGCCCTATGATAACATGAGGAATATGAACTGGAAGGCAACGGCAAAAAACGGATCGTTGATGGTGAACCAGAAAAATTATACATCTTTGAAAGCTGTGCGTATTTTTCTGAACCTGGATGATCATGCGATCCTGCGGAGAGAGGATCTGCTGGAATTGTCCATTCGCATTGCTGCAGAACTGGCACAATGTATGCTGGCACAGGGAATGCGGGTCAGCGTGTTTTCCAATACGGCGGATGTGGTGACAGGACAGTGCCTGGAACTTGCAGACAGTGCGGGAGCAGGGCATCTGGAGGTAATCCTGAAGGGACTGGCACGCATCAATCTGGATGTGCCGGCGTTTCCTTTTGGGGAAGTCTTTTCCGAACGGCTGTGTGGGGACACCAATGATACCTTTACCGTGATCATCTCCCCCAATGTCTATGAAGAATTCCAGCGGGAGCTTTTGGCATATCGGGAGGTTGACACCGATTTTTTCTGGATTTGTCCCAGGGATATGTACGAGGCGAAAGAAGAAGTAAAGCTGTTGGAAGGACTGGAAAAGAATTTCCTTCCCCTTCTTCATGAAAGAGAGTGAGGTGGAAAATATGGTGAATCGGAAACCTTTAGAGGTGGTGAGGGTGCTGTTTGCAACGGGGAGTAATACCCTTGCCCTGCTTTCTGTCCTGGGTGGCATCTATGCCGTGATTTTGAAAAGTATGCCGGGAACCGGTCTGCTTCTTGCAGTGGCAGCCTATGCCTTTCTCACCTCCTGTACGAGAAACTTTGTGAATCACCCGCTTCCCTTTTTATTGCTCCATCTGTTTCCTCTGCCTTTATTCTGGGCAGGAATGGCTGGAGTCAGCCGGATTTTTGCCCTGGGAGCAGGAATTGCGGTATGCATTTATTCCCTGGTGAAGAAATTCCGCAGGGATGAGGTTACAGAGCCTATCCATGTTGCCATTCTCTTTGGCATTTTGTGGGTGATATATCTGATAACCAGAAAGGTGGTGGGAACAGACGCCGGAGAACTTCAGGTGCTCTTTGCCTATCTGGGAATTGCCTGTTTTCTGGGAGAGTGGTATCTGTCCCGGTTTATCCAATATATGGAAATGGAGGAGCGCACGAACGCAGATATCCCGGAGAAAAAGTTGTTTCAGCAGGGGGGACTGCTGGCATTTGCCTATTCTGCTTTCCTGCTGTTTTCCGTGATCCTCTTTACCAGCGAAAGTCTGGCCGAGAAGGTGGGAGCCTGGTTTAGTCATGGTCTCCAGGCAATTTTCCTGTTTCTGCTGTCGTTACTCCCCAGAGGGAGTGAGGAAACCGTGGAGGAGATAGCGCAGGGAGACAATCAGCTTTCCATGCTCCCGGAAATGATGGGAAATGAGTCAGCAGAGCCATTTATGATCCTGGTTATTTTAGAAAAAATCATGACGGTGGCAGTGGTCATTTTGATTGTCGCTCTGTGTGCCTACGGTGTGTATTTTGTCATCCATCATTTCCTGGAGGCATTCCAGAAGGAAAAGGATCAGGAAGACCGGGTAGAGGATTTGCGACTGGAGGAAAAACAGGAGCGTCTGGAGAAACGGAAGGGAATCGAAAATTTGCGCCGTTTTTTGGGATTCCTTACGCCTGCGGAAAAAATCCGCAGAAGTTACCAGAAGCTGGTGGAGCGCACCGCATCCGGTGAGGAGCTGGAAAGAGCAGGAAGACAATCCGTGAGGGAATATTTACACGGACTGGCGGAAGAAGCTGAGGAGAAAGACCGGAAGCAACAGGAGAAGGCGGCAGAATGCTTTGCAAAGTTATATGAAAAGGCCCGCTATTCCGGAAAGGATTGCGACGCAAGGGAAAGCAGTGAGGCAGCAGCGATTGCCCACACACTGTCAACCAGATAGAATGCACGGCTCACACTTAAATGTTTCTGCATATAATAAAGGGAAAGAAGATAACGGAGAAAGCAATGGAACATCACAGAATTCTTCCTTTTTACATGGCATATCCCTTCCCTCTCCTGTATCAGGATGAAGACACCGCTATGCGGGATCTGGAATATATCGGTCAGATGTATCCTCAAAAAGCAAAACAGGGGCAGCGTCAGGTTGCACAGGTTCTGGATAAGATGGATTATGAGGGAAGCCTGATCTACGATGAGTATCCGGATAAGTTACAGTTGTTGCGTCTGGCGGATACGATTCTTGATATTCTGAAAAAAGAAGAGGGCGAAAATGCCATGCAAGATTCGGATAAAGAACTGATACAGCTGATCCTGTTTTATGAGATTTATCGCAGACGGCATGACAACCGGAAAGGATATCTTAAGTTTTAATTTACAAAGTTTTTGCGAAAATATGGTCGTGGTGTGTTATGATAAGAAAAACATCACGACTATATTTTATGGAGTTTTCAATTTATGGATAAAAAGATCAAGCTGGGTATCCTTAAGGGAACCGTATATTTTCTTACATTTCTGGTGGCACTGGTGCTGATCAGTCATATGATCAACAGGGGAAATGCAGATATGACGGCGCAGATGGCGGATGCCACTTTTCCTACGGTGTCTTTTCTCTTAAATGGAGAGACGATCAATACGCTGCATGGCTATAGCGAGGAACGGGATTGTAAATTGCAGCGGGATACCATTCAACCGGTGCAGATGGATCGGAAACTGCAATTTGAGATCAATAAATACGGCCAGACAATCGCAAAAGTCAGTTATCAGGTACGAAGTGTGGATGGAGAGCGGCTGGTTGAAGATCATGAATTGGAGGACTATCAGGAGACCAAAGAGCAGATTTATGGATTCATCACGCTGAAGGACCTCATTGAAACAGATCAGGAATATGAACTGGTGCTTCAGGTGCTGCTGGAAAATGGACAGAATGTGTGGTTCTATACACGACTGATTCAGTCGGAAAATAATTATGCGGCAGAGAAGGTAGCTTTTGTCAGAGATTTCCATGAGAAGACCTTTGACAAGGACGCTGCGGAAGAACTGGCTGTTTATCTGGAACCTAACTCTTCCGGAGATAACACTACGCTTGGATATGCCAATATTCACAGCAATCTCAGTCAGGTCACCTGGGCGGAGTTACAACCTAAACAGGTAACCCCTGCGCAGGTGGTGATCCGGGAACTGGAGCAGCAGACAGGATCTTTTCTAATCACTTATCTGCTTGCACTTCCCGATGGAAGACAGAACAAGTACTATCGTGTGGAGGAGAACTATCGGATTCGTTATACCAAAGATCGTATTTATTTGCTGGATTTTGAACGAACCATGGAGCAGTATTTTGACGAGACAGCAAATGTATATAATAGTAATAAAATAGAGCTTGGAATCCGTCAGGAGGCAGCACAGCTGGTGGAGGACGATGGTGGAAGTGTAGTGGCTTTTGTGGCAGGAGGTGCGCTCTACTGCTACCAGACTACCGATGAGAAGATGGCCGTTTTGTTCCAATTTACGGATCAGAAGCATTGGGATGAACGGACGATTTACCGGCAGTACGGAATCCGGATCCTCAACGTGGATGAGGGCGGAAATGTACAGTTTATGGTTTATGGTTATATGAACCGGGGAAAGCACGAAGGACAGGTTGGAATTGTGGTCTACGGTTATAATGCTTCCCTGAATACGGTGGAAGAACTGCTCTATATTCCCTATGACAAAACCTACGAAGTGCTGGAAGCGGAAATTGACCGACTGACCTATCTGAGCAAAAGTAATGATTTCTTCTTTACCATGCAGGACACGGTATATACCGTGAATCTGGAGAACAGACAACTGACGGTGGTGGCGAAGGGACTTCAGGGGGACACTTATGATGTGTCAAAATCCAATCGAATGTTCGTCTGGCAGGAACTGAAAAACGGAAATCCGTCAGCACTGATTCTGAAAAATCTTACAACCATGGAGGAACACAGGATTGAAGCAGGAGCGGGACAGGTGATCATACCGTTAGGCTTCATGGAAGAGGATTTAATCTATGGACTGGCATGGGAGAGCGATGCCATTGTGGAGCCATCCGGAGGCAAGACCTGGCTGGTGCATGAACTTTTCATTGAGAATGAAAATCATGAAGTCCTGAAAACCTATTCCCAGGAGAGATACTATATCACTGGTGCAGCGGTGGAGGATAACCAGATCGTACTAAAAAGGGTTGTAAAAACAGAGGACGGCTGGGAAGATGCAGAAGATGCCCAGATTATGAGCTCGGAAGAACCCAGACAACCAGTGAATGTACAGGAAAGTGTGGTAACAGAAAAGTATCAGCGAATCTATCAGATTGCATTGAAGGATCCCATTGCGGATCGTGCCGTCAAAGTGCTGACACCAAAGGAAGTTATTTTCGAAGGTTCAAAACAGTTAGATATTGTGGAAAAGGAAGAGACTGGGCACTACTATGTGTATGCCCTTGGAAAAGTACTGGGAATCTATGCACAGCCGGGGCCGGCTGTAAAGCAGGCATATGAAAATGCCGGGATTGTACTGGCAGAGGACGGAAGCTACATCTGGAAACGCACGACTCGCAGTGTAAAAAATCAGATCATGGCCATCAAGGGAGGAGTTGCGGCCACAGAAGAGGAGACCCGTGTGGCGGTATGTCTGGATGCAATGTTAGAATTTGCAGGAGCTCCACGGCAGACCCAGTATATGTTACAACAGGGAGAACTTCCTTTCGATATTCTGAAAAAAGTATTGGAACAGGAAAGAGTATTAGACCTGTCCGGAAATACACTGGACGCGTTGCTATATTATGTAAACATGGATGATCCTGTTCTGGCCATCTCCCGAAAAACTTCGGAGGCGTATCTGATTATTGGATTTAATGAATTCAATATTGTGGTAATGGATCCGGCAGATGGCACCGTTTATAAGAAGGGAATGAATGATTCCAAGAGCCTGTTTGAAAATGGAAACTGGCAGTTTTTGACCTACCTTCCAAAGTAAAAAAAGAATCAACAGAAAGAAGAAACCGTCCTGTCCGAAGACAAGACGGTTTCTCCTTTGATTTGGGGAATCAAATATCAAATTAATCCAGTTCTCCATTTTTATAGCGGGTTACGATACTCTGGATACGCTCAACAGGATTGAGCAGATCGCTGATGGAAGTATCATGATTTAAGGTATCAATAATATATGCAATATATTTACTTAAGTCGCAGTTGATATACCACTCGCGCTCCAAAAGTTCAGGAGTCTGATAAACCAGATTGGTAGTCAGTACGCGGGTGATGCTGCCATTTGCATAGGCCTCATCAAACTTGTCCAGACCGCTGGTAAACAAACCGAAAGTAGAGAATACGAAGATGTTTCGTGCTTTGCGTGCTTTCAGGGCAGCGGCAACTTCCAGTACGCTTTCGCCGGAGGAAATCATGTCATCGATGATGATCATGTCTTTTCCCTCTACGCTGGTTCCTAAGAACTCATGGGCAACAATAGGGTTGCGTCCATTTACAACGCGGGTATAGTCTCTTCTCTTATAGAACATACCCATATCCAGTCCCAGTACGTTGGCAATGTAAATTGCACGGCCCATACCGCCTTCATCCGGGCTGATGACCATCATGTGGTCAGAATCAATTTCCAGGCCTTTTACATTGCGAAGCAGACCTTTGATGAACTGGTAAGCAGGCTGAATGGTTTCAAAACCGTGAAGAGGAATTGCATTCTGCACACGAGGATCGTGGGCATCGAAGGTGATAATATTGTCAACTCCCATATGAACTAATTCCTGTAAAGCGATGGCGCAGTCTAAAGACTCACGTCCGCTTCTCTTATGCTGTCTGCTCTCATAGAGGAAAGGCATGATTACAGTGATTCGTCTTGCCTTTCCGCCTACTGCGGAGATAATTCTCTTTAAATCCTGATAATGATCATCGGGAGACATATGATTCACTTCGCCGCACAGAGAATAGGTAAGGCTGTGGTTACATACATCCACCAGAATATAGAGGTCGTCACCGCGGACGGACTGGTTGATGACACCCTTTGCCTCACCGGAGCCGAAACGGGGTACTTTGGTACTTACAATATAGGAATCACGCTGATAGCCTGCAAAAGCAAGAGAGTCTTTGTGCTCGCTTTCACGTTCTGTTCTCCATTTTACAAGATAGTAGTCAACCTTTTCTCCCAGAGATTTACATCCCTCCAAAGGAATGATGCCGAGGGAACCGGCAGGAATTGTTTCCAAGTTTCTCTTTTCTTCGCGCTTAGGCATGAAGGAACCTCACTTTCTGTTTAGCATACGTTTTTTTTGCATCCGGATATCCGGTCCGGTTAGCTTACACACTTCATAGTGGCTGGTAATTCTGGAAAAAATACGGTCGGAATAGCGATTACGCAGCTCTTCCAGAGATAAATTGGTGGAAATAATGGTAGACTTTTTACGCAGATGCCGTTCATTAAGCAGTGTAAAAAGCTGTGTTGCCACAAAATTATTGGTTAACTCTGTGCCCAGATCATCTATTATCACCAGGTCACAATTATATAAGTCTTCGCAGATATTGTAAAGTTCTTCTTTTGATTTATAGGAAAATGAATTGCGAGACAGGGTCTCGAACAGGGCAGCAGCACTGAAATAGAGGACGGAATGCCCCCGTTCCAGTAATTCTTTGGAGACACAGCAGGAGAGGAAGGATTTTCCTGTCCCCACTGTTCCATAGAAAAACAGATTGTGGTAGTCAGAATTAAAATTGTTGATAAAGTTCTGACAGGTAAGAACTGCATTCTGAAAACGTGTCAGATCCTCTCCGGAATAGTAGCTGTAGGAGAGGGTGTTGAAGTTTTCAGAGGTGAGGAGTTCCTGAATATTGGACTGTTCATACAGTAATGTGATCATCTGCTGCTTAAAGCAGTGACATTTCTGCCCATCGATGTAACCGGTATCCTTGCAGTCAGGGCAATCATAGATGGGCTCCAGATAATCAGCAGGAAAGTGATGTGCAGCAAGAAGCGCAGACTTCTGGGCACGAAGAGCGGCAAGCTTGGTTTTTAATTCTTCCAGGGCATGGGAATCTCCCTCCAGAAGCCGTTTGCCACAGGCTACGGAACAGGTGGAAATTTCCTGCTCCAATGCTTCATAGGAAGGAATCTCACGGTATACTTCATCCCTGCGTTCCATATGGATCTGGTGGTTGCGGTTTTGAGCCGCTTCATAACCACGGATGATGGAATTGTATTGCGAATTGGTAAGTGCCACGGATGGATCTCCTTTTCCTGCATCTAGTTGCTGAGAATCTCATGCTCCAGTTCATCAAAATCATAAGAGTTCTGGGTGAACTGATTGAATTTATTGGTTGTCACAGTTTTAGGCTGAACAGCTTTCTTTTTCTGGTAAACAGCATCCAGTTGCGCAATGTCCTTAGGCGAGTGAACATTTGCCTGACGCCAGCTGGAGAGAATCCCCTCTGCATATTCAAAACGGTGTTTGTCAGTTGCCAGTACGGTGCGGGCACAGGCCTCCAGAATGATATCCTCAGTGAAGGCATATTCCCGGGTCCAGCGATTGATGTAATCCACCTCCCGATTGGTGGGAGCGGAGTTTTTACCCAGGGCATTCATAATAGAATAAACGGTTTTGTCGTATTTGTAGGTAAACTGTTCTGCTTCCTTGGGAGTGGTAACGCCTGCCATAGCCCAGTTGACAGCTACTTTTTCTATGTATCGGAAGTCTTTTTTTCCGCGTCCGACGCAGTACTGCAGCAGAAAATCAATCAGATCTTCAGAAAAATGCAGCTGGTCATGCATAAAGAAAATTGTTTTAATCTCTGTGGGGGTCAGTGTCTTCCCCAGATATTGCTCTGTAATGAAAAGTAATTGTGCAGTATCCTGGCGGTTTTTAAAATCCTTGAGTTGATCTAAGGTGTAATCCGGTTTTACATAGGGATCTTTTGCAGTGACAGAGGTATTCTCTGATTTCGGAACAACCGTTGTGCGGGATGTGATGGACACAACAGGAGCAATCGGCCGGTTAACGGAAGCGTGCTGATCCTGAACCGGAGCTTCTGCCGGACGGGTACTGTTCATGTCAAACAGATGGATGCCGGACAGGGATTTATCGCTGTCATAATCCAGGGAGAGCAGATTCATTTTCTCCCAGTATTGAAGTGCGCGCAATACATCTTTTTCCGTGTGATTGAACTTGTCCGCAATATCAGACACACTGGTGGACATGCCAGAGCCCAGCATACGAAGAAGGTAGAGATATACCTTCAGCTGTGCATCGTTGGCATCTTTCATATAAGTATCAATAAAGCAATTGGAAACAGCAGTGCTGTTGGCATATACATCGTTATAAATTGTAATTCTCCCCATTTCAATCTCCCATCTCTCTAATTCATCAGAGATTATAGCATGAGGGTTTCTAAATGGGAATCGGCATTTTGACGGAAAAGACGGAAGCACAAAAAACAGGAAAAATGTGGATAATGTGGATAAAAAAGAAAAATGTGGAGAAGGGCGGCAGGGTCAAGTATTTTTCACAAAAAATATCCACATTGTTATCCTCAACAGAAACGGATAAACAATGTGGATATTGTGGATAATTATTTTTTTAACAGGTTTTCGCCGATTTTAACCACATCCCCAGCACCCATAGTTATCAACAAATCACCGCTTGTGCAATTTTCCAATACATAATTTTCGATTTCTTCAAAAGAAGGAAGATAGGTACAGTTCGCACCAAGGGCTAACAGCTCTTTTTGAAGAGTTTCAGAACTGATGCCCAGATTATCCGTCTCTCGTGCCGGATAGATGTCAGCGAGAATGACATGATCCGCAAGGAATAATGCCTGGGCAAACTCCTTCATGAAGGATTTGGTGCGGGTATAGGTATGGGGCTGGAAGATGCACCATAGGGTTTTGTGGGGATAGTTGGCGGCAGCTTTCAGTGTTGCTGCAATTTCGGTGGGATGATGGGCGTAGTCATCAATGATGGTAATTCCGTTTACTTCCCCCTTATACTCAAAACGCCGATCCGTGCCTGTGAAATGTAACAGGGCCGTACGGATGTCTTCCGTGTCGATGGCAAACAGATCCGCCAGGGCAATGGCAGCACAGGCATTGTAAATATTGTGCTCTCCGGGAACTTTCAGCGAGAAAGCACGGTGGGTGCCATCCTTTTTCACTAAAGTGAAAGAGGCGTGACCCAGTTCGTCCCAGGAAATATCCTCCGGGTGATAATCGAAGGAAGGATCGGCACCGTAAGTGATAACAGGACAGGCCACATCCCTGGTGATCTCTTCCACATGGTCAATCTCACCGTTGATGATCAGCGCACCGTCTGCGGGAAGCAGGCAGGCAAAGCGATGAAAAGAATTGCGGATGTCTGCCAGATCCTTGAAGAAATCCAGATGGTCTGCTTCTATATTTAAGATAATGCTGTATTTGGGGAAAAAGCTTAAAAAGCTGTTGGTGTATTCACAGGCCTCTGTGACGAAATACTGGGAACCGCCAACACGGATATTGCCTCCGATGGTTTTTAAGATGCCCCCGATAGAAAGGGTGGGATCAGTACCTGCCTGCAGCAGAATCTCAGAGACCATGGAAGTCGTGGTAGTCTTGCCATGGGTGCCACTGATGGCTACCGGTAATTTGTAATTGCGCATCAGCTGTCCCAACAGCTCTGCCCGGGATAAAAGAGGAATTCCATATTCCACAGCCTTGGCATATTCCGGGTTATCCGGGTGGATGGCACTGGTAAATACCACCACATCAATATTTTTAGTAATATTTTCGGCCCGTTGACCATAATGTATGACAGCCCCGTTTTTTTCCAGTCCCTCTGTGAGCGGAGAACGCTTGGAGTCAGAGCCGGATACCTGGAAACCTTCCGTCAGAAGAATTTCTGCCAGACCGCTCATGCTGATGCCGCCGATACCAATGAAGTAAATGTGTTGTTTATTTTTAAAATTAATTTCGTACATGATGATAACTCCCTTCTTACTCATTATACGCAGTTCTGCGCAAAAAGACAAATGCCAAAGCGAGAAAGTGAAAAATAAAGAAGAGAATGCCGATGGAATTTGTATATATTATTTGTATTTTTTTACCATATTTTATATTCATTTTCGGCAAAAAGCTTGTAATAATGATTCACTTTTATTCCATATTGTGTTATAATCTATTCACATCATACAATATGCATAAAAGTGATGTATAAATCGACCAGAGAGGTGATGACATGATAAAAAAAGAGATGATTGCAATGCTTCTCGCTGGTGGACAAGGCAGTAGATTAGGGGTACTGACTTCCAAGATGGCGAAACCGGCGGTGGCATTCGGAGGGAAATATCGAATTATAGATTTCCCGCTCAGCAACTGCATTAACTCGGGCGTGGACACGGTGGGTGTACTGACACAGTATCAGCCGCTGCGTCTCAATACACACATTGGAATTGGTATTCCCTGGGATTTGGACCGAAATATTGGTGGAGTTACTGTTTTACCCCCCTACGAGAAAATCGGAAACACGGAATGGTACACCGGCACGGCGAATGCCATCTATCAGAATCTGGCATACATGGAGAACTATAATCCGGAATATGTGCTGATTCTGTCGGGAGATCACATCTACAAGATGGACTATGAGGTGATGCTGGACTTCCATAAGGCAAACGGGGCGGAAGTGACCATTGCGGTTATGCCTGTTCCCATGGAGGAAGCAAGCCGGTTCGGAATTGTCATTGCGGATGAGAACCGCAAGATTCAGGAATTTGAGGAGAAACCGGAGCATCCCAGAAGCAATCTGGCATCTATGGGTATTTACATTTTCAACTGGAAGACGCTGAAAGAAAGCCTCATTGCCATGGCAGACCAGCCGGCATTAGATTTCGGAAAACATGTCATTCCTTATTGTCATGAACGTCACATGCCGTTATATGCCTACGAGTTTAACGGTTATTGGAAAGATGTAGGCACTTTGAATTCCTATTGGGAAGCCAATATGGAACTGATCGATATCGTACCGGAGTTTAACCTGTACGAGGAATACTGGAAGATTTATACAAAAAGTGATATCCTGCCGCCGCAGTACATATCCGCAGACAGTGTGGTAGAGCGCAGCATCATCGGTGAAGGATCGGATATCAGAGGTAAGATTTACAACTCTGTCATCGGATGCGGTGTAACCATCGGTGAGGATACCGTGGTTCGTGATTCTATTATTATGAATCATACGGTCATCGATAAAAATTGTGAGATTAATAAAGCCATTGTTGCAGAAGATGTTTCCATCGGCCAGGGCGTTAAGCTGGGAATTGGTGAAGAGGTGGACAACGATCTCAACGCAGGTATTTACAATCACGGTCTGGTGACCATCGGTGAGAAGAGTGTGATTCCTGACGAGGTAACCGTAGGTAAGAACACGGTAATCTCCGGTGTGACTTCCAAGGAGGATTACCAGGAGAACGCCCTTGCAAGCGGCAAATCTTTGATAAAGGCAGGTGACAAGTTGTGAGAGCAATCGGTATCATATTAGCAGGCGGAAACAATTACAGAATGAAGGAACTCTCCAAAAAGCGTGCGGTGTGTGCGATGCCCGTTGCAGGAAGTTACCGTAGCATTGACTTTGCACTGAGCAACATGTCCAATTCCCATATCGGGAAAGTTGGTGTGTTAACACAGTACAATGCCAAGAGCCTGAACGAACACCTCAGTTCTTCCAAATGGTGGGATTTCGGAAGAAAACAGGGAGGTCTGTATGTATTTACTCCTACCATAACTGCAGAGAATAATTTCTGGTATCGTGGTACGGCAGATGCGATCTATCAGAACCTTTCTTTTTTGAAGAACAGTCATGAACCCTACGTAGTCATTGCCTCCGGGGATGGCATCTACAAACTGGACTACAATAAAGTACTGGAATATCACATTGAGAAAAAGGCAGATGTCACAGTGGTGTGCGCGGACATGGCAGACAGTTCAGATGTGGAGCGTTTTGGGACGATCAAGATGAACGAGGAATGTCGTATTGAAGAATTTGAAGAGAAGCCGCTTCTCGCCAAGTCCAACACTGTGTCCTGCGGTATTTATGTCATCCGTCGCCGTCAGCTTATTGAAATGATTGAACAGTGTGCCCGGGAAGACCGGTATGACTTCGTGAAGGATATTCTCATCCGTTACAAGGATGTAAAGAAGATCTACGGATATAAGATGAAAGAATACTGGAGAAATATTGCTTCTGTAGAGGATTATTTCAAAACCAATATGGATTTCCTGCAACCGGAGATCCGGGATTATTTCTTCAAGCAGTACCCGGACATTTATTCCAAAGTGGATGATTTACCCCCGGCGAAATACAATCCCGGTTCCCAGGTACGAAACAGCCTGATTTCCAGTGGCTGCATCATTAACGGAACCGTGGAAGATTCTGTGGTTTTCAAAAAAGCATATATTGGAAATAACTGTTACATCAAGAATTCCATCATTTTAAATGATGTGTACATAGGGGACAATACGCACATCGAGAATTGCATCGTAGAAAGCAGAGATACGATCCGCGCCAACACCTATCATAAGGGTGAGGATGAAATCAAGATTGTTATGGAGCAGGGGGATCGTTTCGTAATCTAAGAAATGAAAGGGGACAGGAGATGAACATTACAGATGTGCGTGTGCGCAAAGTGAATGTGGAAGGAAAGATGAGAGCCATCGTTTCAGTGACACTGGACAATGAATTTGTGGTGCATGATATCAAGGTCATCGAGGGAGAAAACGGATTATTTATCGCAATGCCGAGTAAGAAGGGAAATAACGGAGAGTATCGGGATATTGCTCATCCGATTAACTCAGCCACCCGCGAAAAAATCCAACAGTTGATTCTGGAAGCCTACCAGCGGGAACTCGCTGCGGCACAGGTTTCCTGTGAATGCAACTAACATCCAAAAAGTACAGGCCGTCCGGACAGGACGGCTTGTTTTTTTGCCTTTTTGCCGTTACAATAAACAATAGCGAGTAAAAGGAAGGATATAGGTTTTTCTATGTATATGATCGTAGGTCTGGGAAATCCGGGCAAAGAATATGAAAACACAAGACACAATATCGGCTTTCAGGTGGTGGATGCCATCGCGGATAAGGCAGGTATTTCTATTAAGAATAAAGAGGGAAAGGCGTTGACAGGAAAGGGAATGTTTGCCGGACAGAAAGTACTGCTGGTAAAGCCCCAGACCTACATGAATCTCAGTGGAGAAAGTGTGAGAGCGCTCATAGATTATTATAAAGTGGATGAAACCGAAGAGTTAATCGTCATTTCCGATGACATCAGCCTGGATGTGGGTAAGTTACGCATCCGCAAGAAGGGCAGTGCCGGCGGTCATAACGGACTGAAGAATATTATTCTCCATCTGGGGCACGATGGATTTAAACGTGTGAGGATGGGGGTAGGTGAAAAGCCACAGGGCTATGACCTGGCAGATTATGTGCTGGGACATTTTCCCTCCGAAGAACGGAAAATCATGGAGGAAAGCGTGGCGAGAGCAGTGGATGCCATCGGTGAAATCATGACCGGGGGCGTGGACAAGGCGATGAATCTCTATAATTAAAAGGAAACAGATATGCGGGTACTTACAGAGCCGTTGCGTGAACTGGCGGAATTTGAATCCATACAGAAGAATTTACGGCAGGGCGGAGGAACATGCGTTTCTCTGTCCGGCTGCGTGGACTCACAAAAACTTCATATGGTATACGGATTGGGAGAAAGCTTTCGCTACAAACTGATTGTCACCCACAACGAACGGCGGGTACGGGAAATTGCGGAAGAATTTTCTTTTTATGATCGGAATGTCATGGTCTATCCAGCAAAAGATCTGATTTTTTATCAGGCGGACATTCACGGAAATGAACTGGTGACAGAACGCATGCGGGTATTGCGCCGCCTCCTGGAGGGAAGACCGGTCACTCTGGTCACTACTTTTGATGCCCTGATGACACCGCAGATTCCACTGCAGGTTTACCGGGAGCAGACTGTCACCATACAAAACCAGGGAATTCTGCAGGAGGATGTCATTGCAGAGAAACTGGTGGCAATGGGTTATGAGAAAAATTATCAGGTGGAGGCACCGGGACAGTTTTCCATCCGGGGTGGTATCCTGGATATTTTTGATCTTACGGAAGAAAATCCCTATCGTGTGGAACTATGGGGAGACGAAGTGGATTCCATCCGAAGTTTTGATGTTTTAAGCCAGCGTTCCATTGAAAACCTGGAATCTGTTACTATCTATCCGGCATCGGAGATGGTGCTGGATACCCGGACGCTGAAAGAGGGGATGAAACGGATTGAGAAGGAGGCAGACAAGGTTATTACCAGCCTCCGGGAACAGTTTAAGACAGAGGAAGCCCATCGGCTTCAGGTACAGATCAAAGAGTTAAAGGAACAGGTGGTGGAGTTTGGAACCGGTTCCGGATTAGAAAGTTATGTAAACTATTTTTATAAAGATACCGTGTCTTTGCTGGAATTGTTCCAGCTGGAGAAAACCTGCCTGTTTCTGGATGAGCCAAGCCGGATCAGAGAGCATGCCCAGGCAGTGGAACTGGAATTTCGTGAGAGCATGATGCATCGGCTGGAGAAGGGATTGTGTCTGCCAGGACAGGCAAAGCTATTGTATTCTGCAGAGGAAACGGTGGCGCGGCTTACCAGGTTTCCGGTGTTAAGTGTCTCAACCATTGAAATGCGGGCTCCCATTATCAAACCGACGATCCGCTATGAGATTCAGACGAAAAGTATTTCTTCTTATAACAATAGCTTTGAAGCCTTAGTAACGGATTTAAAGCGCTACCGCAAAAACGGATACCGCATTTTACTTTTATCGGGATCAAGAACCCGAGCGAAAAGGTTAGCTGCGGATCTGCAAAATGAAGAACTGACCGCTTTTTACTCGGAAAATCCGGAGCGGGTGCTGCAGCCCGGGGAAATCATGACCTTTTACGGCCATGTAGAGAAAGGGTTTGAATATCCGTTATTAAAATTTGCCGTGATTTCTGAGACGGATATTTTCGGAAGCAACGACAGAAAGAAGCGAAAGAAAAAAAAGCTTGCCAAGGAGTATTCCGGCACCCGGATTCAGGATTTTAATGATCTGAAGGTGGGAGACTATGTGGTGCATGAAACCCATGGTCTGGGAATTTACCGGGGCATTGAGAAGATTGAAGTTGATAAAGTAGTCAAGGACTACATGAAGATTGAGTATCGGGACGGCGGTACCTTATATGTCATAGCCACAGCCTTAGATGCCATTCAGAAATACGCCTCCGCGGATGCCAGAAAACCGAAAATAAACAAGCTGGGCACCCAGGAATGGGCGAAAACCAAAACGAGAGTCCGTGGAGCCGTCACAGCGGTGGCCAGGGATCTGGTGGAACTGTATGCAGTCCGTCAGAGCAAGGAAGGATACCAGTTCGGAAAAGATACGGTCTGGCAGCAGGAATTTGAGGAAATGTTTCCCTTTGAGGAGACGGAAGACCAGCTGGCAGCCATTGCAGCTACCAAGGAGGATATGGAAAGCCGTAAAATCATGGATCGTCTGATTTGCGGCGATGTGGGTTATGGAAAAACGGAGGTGGCAATCCGTGCTGCCTTTAAGGCAGTGCAGGAAGGGAAACAGGTGGTTTTTCTGGTACCCACCACCATCCTGGCAAAGCAGCATTACAACACGTTTATCCAGAGAATGAAAGATTTTCCGGTGCGGGTGGATCTGCTCTGCCGTTTCCGTACTCCGGCGGAACAGAAAAAGACGCTGGAAGATTTGAAAAAAGGTTTTGTGGATATTCTCATTGGCACCCACCGGGTGCTTTCCAAGGATGTGCAGTTCAAAGATTTGGGATTGCTCATTGTGGACGAGGAGCAGCGGTTTGGGGTCACCCATAAGGAGAAAATCAAAAAAATGAAAGAGGATGTGGATGTGCTGACTTTGACGGCAACCCCCATCCCCAGAACTCTCCACATGAGCCTTGTGGGTATCCGTGATATGAGTGTTTTGGAGGAGGCACCGGGAGAGCGTGTCCCCATCCAGACTTTTGTGTGCGAGTACAATGATGAGATGGTGAGGGAGGCAATCGTCCGGGAACTGTCCCGCTCCGGGCAGGTTTACTATGTCTACAACCGGGTCAACAATATTGACGAGGTGACCGCCCAGATTCAGGAACTGGTGCCGGAGGCGGTGGTGGCTTTTGCCCATGGACAGATGAAAGAGGAAGAGCTGGAACGGATCATGTCTGACTTCATCGAGGGAGAGATTGATGTACTGGTGTCCACCACCATTATCGAAACAGGACTGGACATTTCCAATGTGAATACTATTATTATCCAGGATTCGGAAAACATGGGACTGTCCCAGCTTTATCAGCTGCGAGGCCGTGTGGGAAGATCCAACCGTACCGCCTATGCCTTCTTGATGTATAAGAGGGACAAAATGTTAAAGGAAGTGGCGGAGAAACGACTGGCTGCCATCCGGGAATTCACGGAATTGGGCAGTGGCTTTAAGATCGCCATGCGTGACCTGGAAATCCGGGGAGCCGGAAATCTGTTAGGACAGGCGCAGAGTGGACACATGGAGGCAGTGGGATACGACCTGTACTGCAAGATGCTCAATGAGGCAGTCAAAAGCCTGAAGGGACAGGAGGTAATCGAGGATTTCCATACGGTGGTGGATCTGGATGTGGATGCCTATATTCCTCCGGAGTATATCGTCAATGAACTGCAGAAACTGGAAATCTATAAACGGATTGCAGGTATCGAAAACCAGACAGAGGCGGATGATATGAAGGAAGAACTGTTGGACCGCTTCGGAACCACGCCGAAATCTGTGGAAAACTTACTGCGAATCGCACTGATCCGTGTGCAGGCACACAAGGTATACGTGTCAGAATTAAAGGGCAGAGGAGAACTTCTCACCATTACCATGCATGAGAAAGCACGGATTCGTGTGGAATGTCTGCCGGAGTTATTGACCGCCTTTGATGGGAAACTGACTTTCCATGCCAAGGGAACCTATTTTGAATATCGATTTAAAAAATGTGGTGTGGTGGAGAAAGATTCGGAAAATCTTCTTCGTTTATGTGAAACAACCCTGGAAAAAATGACACAAATTCTTATATAGTCCCATAAAACGGACATACAGTTTGCTATACCGTTATCATAGACAGGAAAGAAACCTGTCAGAGAGGACGGTAAGCGGATGAAAGGATATGCAGTAGACAGCGGTTACATGGGATATGTGAGTGGCAGATATATCTTGTTTGCCAGTGAAGGAGACTATCTGGAATACCTTCAGTAGTTATGCTATACTAGAACGAAAAAGAGACAGGAGAAAGACCGATGATGCAGGCAGAAGAATATGAGGTACGCCCGCTGCGCAGCCAGCAGAGCTTTGATGTGGAGGTGCCTGGTTCCAAGAGCATTACCAACCGCGCCCTGTTACTGGCGGCGATGGGAGATGGGGCATGTACGTTACAGGGTGTGTTGTTCAGTGAGGACTCCAGAGCCTTTCTGGGATGTCTGCAACAGTTGGGATTTTCTTTAAAGATTGACGAAGAAGAAAAACGCGTGACGATTCAGGGAACCGGTGGAAGGGTGCCCAATCAGACCGCCACGATCCATGTGGGAAGTGCGGGAACAGCAGCCAGGTTTCTTACGGTGTTTCTGGCATTCGCAGGAGGTGACTATCACCTGCAGGCATCGGAGCAGATGTGTAAACGCCCAATGGAGCCATTAATTACAGCACTTCGGCGGGCAGGAGCAATGATCCATTGCACCGGAGAGGAAAATCATTTTCCTTTTGAACTGCACTCCAGAGGCATGGATCCGAAAGAGATAACCATTAATACGGATGTAAGCAGCCAGTTTGCCAGTGCATTGATGATGGCGGGATGTCTTTTGCCTTCCGGTCTGGAAATTAAACTGGAAGGACAGAGGACCAACGGTTCTTATATTAAGATCACCCAGCGTATGCTGGAGCAGTTTGGTGTTCCCTATACCAGGGAAGATGATTTGTGTCGAATCCCCGGAGGATGTCATCACCATATAGACAGTTATGAAATTGAACCGGATGTTTCGGCAGCAGCATATTTTTATGCCATGGCACCTATAGGGGAGAAATCTGTCCGGGTGAAGGGAGTGCATCTGGATTCCATGCAGGGAGATATCCGTTTCCTGAAAGTGCTGGAACAGTTGGGCTGTACCCTGGTGGACGAGGACTACGGCATCCGGCTGGAAGGAACGCAGAGTGGACATTACCCCGGCATTACCATCAATATGAAGGATTTTTCCGACCAGACCATGACCATGGCGGCGGTGGCAGCTTTTGCAGATACGCCCACCCTCATTGAGGGAATCGGGCATATCCGTTTCCAGGAATCCAATCGTCTGCAGGCAATTATTACAGAATTGCAGAGAGTTGGAATTCAGGCAGAGGAATTGCAAAAGGGAGAAACTTTGAAAATTTGCCCCGGAACAGTTCACGGAGCGCTGATCGAGACCTATGAGGATCATCGGATGGCAATGGCTTTTTCTCTGCTGGGACTGCGTTGTCCGGGTGTTCGTATCCACAATCCCGGATGCTGCGCCAAGACTTTTGAGCATTATTTCGATGTACTGGACACGCTGACGGCGGAAAAAGCTACAAATTAAAGAAAAATTAAATTTTTGTTTAAGAACCCCTAATAGTACCCCTGTATCATAAAATTTAGTTCGTTTTGCCAATATTGTGGCTGCGCAAAGTGTGGAAGCACCTGGAAGTTTGCAGATAGTGGAAAGGCATGGTTATTTTATGCAGAGAAGGCGTTACGGGGTTCTTTTTTTGATACTCATGTTGTTGTTCAGTGTTTCCCTGGCGGGATGTGGAGGGACAGCCACAGAGGCCGCGAAGGAAACAGTGGAGGCTACAAATGGCACCACAGAGAAACAGGATAGTGTAGAGGAAGAACAAGCGGAGACGGTTGCCTTAGAGACGGAAGAGGATCCGGAAACTGCGGCAGAAAAGAAAATTGTAGGAACCGCCGACCAGGAGCAGACCCAGGGTGCCATTTCGCAGACAGATAAGGGAACAGAAAAAGAACAGCTTCGGGAGGTGGAAACCCAGGTGCTTTCGGAGATGCAGATGGTGAGCCTTGAAGTGGAAAATGCCAGTAACTTTGCCACGGAACTGCCGGGTTTTATGGATCGCAATGAAGCATCTCTGGAAGCAGATCCGGAGTTGGAGGGCTTACTGATTCGTCACTACGGACTCACAGAGGAAATCAGTAAACAGACCAGATATTATTATGACCGCATCGATCTCAACGGGGACGGTGTGGATGAAATTTTTGCCATTCTGGTGGGACCAAAAACCACAGAAACTGCCGGAAGCATGGCTTCCCTGATCCTGGAAAAAGAGGGGGAACTGCAAGTCGAAAAGGATTTCAGTCATCTTTATATGCCAATTGTTGTGAGTAACAACACCCAGGATGACTGGCATGATCTGATTCTATGTGTGGGAGCAGAGGACGGAACGGAGCATTATGTAGTGCTGACTCACAGTGATGGCGCTTATGCCATTGGAGGGCAGTTATTAGAATCTCTGGATGGAATTGATGGCATTGCTTATCTGTGCAATGACCTTAATGAGGACCAGGAAACCGGAAGATATTTAGTGCTTGGAAAATAAAGACTTCAGTAAGAAAGATGGAAAAAAGAAACCCCGGTCATCGGAAAAGATGACCGGGGTATTACTATGTCTGAATGCTTTGGTTTACAGGAAGATGTACTTCAGTACAAACAGAAGTGCCAGAATGTACATTAACGGAGTGATCTTCTTTGCTTTGCCACAAACCAGGTTGATGACTACATAGGAGATAACGCCAACCGCGATACCCTCGGAGATGCTGTACATCAGAGGCATAGCCAACAGGCAGAGGTAAGCAGGAATTGCCTCGGTCATGTCGTTAAAGTCAATCTGTACCACGGCACTAATCATTAAGAAACCAACGAACAGCAGCGCAGGAGCGGTTGCAAAGCCGGGAATGGTAACAAAGACAGGAGCCAGGAATACAGATAACAGGAACAGCAGACCGGTTACTGCAGAAGAAAGACCGGTGCGTCCACCCTCAGCTACACCGGCAGAACTCTCTACGAAAGTGGTGGTGGTGGAAGTACCAAGAACAGCACCGGCAGAGGTTGCGATAGCGTCAGCTAACAGTGCCTGTTTGATGTGAGGCAGCTTGCCTTCCTTATCTAACATATTTGCTTTATTGGCACATCCGATGAGAGTCCCAAGAGTATCAAAGATATCTACAAACAGGAAGGAAAATACCACAACGATAAAGTTGATGATGCTGACACCGGAAAAGTCGGCGCGGAAGCACTGTCCGAAGGTCAGTCCAATGGCTCCTAAGTTAAAGGAACTCCAGGAGGGAATCAAAGAGTAATACCCGGCATCGGGAGTAACGGTATACAGACCGGTAAGCTGGCAAAGGATGCCCAGAATCCAGGTAGCGAAGATACCGATGAGGATAGAGCCTTTAACTTTTTTAATATGAAGGATAGCGATAATAAAAGTACCGATGACTGCTAACAGGGCACAAATACCTGCAGTATGGAAATCTGCGGTAAAGTCAACCACGGTTACCAGAGTGGAATCAGAATTTACTACAATGCCTGCATTCTGGAAGCCGATAAAGGCAACGAACAGGCCGATACCAACGGATACGCCCTTCTTTAACTGCATGGGAATGGCGTTGAAGATTGCCTCACGCACATTGGTGAGGGACAGAAGGATGAAAACCAGACCTTCTACAAAAACTGCCAGCAGGGCAATCTGCCAGGAGTAACCCATGGAACCGCATACAGTGTATGCAAAGTAAGCATTTAAGCCAAGTCCCGGAGCAAGTGCGAAGGGATAGTTGGCAAGCAGTGCCATCGCCAGTGTACCGATAAATGCGGCAAGTGCGGTTGCAATCACAAGAGCCTGGCTGTCCATGCCGGAAGCAGACAGGATAGACGGATTGACCGCCAGAATGTACGCCATCGTCATAAAGGTGGTGATACCGGCGATGACTTCGGTTTTGATGTTTGTGTTGTTTTCCTTCAACTTAAATAGTTTTTCTAACATCTTCTTCTCCTTTTTATGTTAGTCGTCTCGGAGTGTAGTATGATTTATACCCCCTCGAATATTCTACACGACACAGGAGAAGTCTGCAACGATTAGATTTTAATTTGTGTCCAGCGCCCCTGTTTAAAACGAATCGTAGCAAAGACGAAACGGGATAACTGGTCGGCGACCACACCCATCCAGATACCGATGACACCCCAGCCCAGCACATAGCATCCAAGCCAGGAAAATAAAGTACGGATAATGGTTACGCTGATGGTAGAAGCAATAGCCGTATAAAGAGTATCACCTGCACCCCGCAGGCAGCCCATGTAAATAACCTGGGAAATCTGGAGAATGACAACAAAGATAATCACGTGCATGATGTTGATGCCAATCTGGATAATCTCTTCGTCCTCAAAGAAAAGGCGGTATAACCCCTCCGCGCCTACAAAATAGATAACCGCCAGGGAGGCAGAAATCACATAACCAATCTTACGGCAGGTGGTGCCGTAGCGTTTGGCAAGCTCCGGGTTATTTTCCCCCAGACTCCGTCCAATCAGAGCCACTGCCGTTGCCTGGAGTCCGTCCCCGAAGGAGAAGGACAGTCCCATGATGTTCATGCCAACCTGATGGGCTGCCATGGCAGCGGTGCCCTGGTGTGCCGCCATCACTGCCGTCATCATAAAGCCAAACCGCATCAGCACCTGTTCAAAGAACACACTGTAGCCCACATGGAAGATATTTTTCATGGAAGAAACCGTAAAATAAAGTTTTTCCTGTAACATATAGGGCAGACTGATAAAGCCCTCCGGATTGCGGATGGACAGGATGCTCATGATACATGCCACCACAGTGCCCAGTACTGTTGCCAGAGCAGCACCCTGAATCCCCAGAGCAGGGAAGCCCAGATGCCCATTGATCAGCAGATAATTCATAATGATATTGACTACGCTGGAGGTGACATTGGTGCGCATGGTAATCTGGGTATTTCCCGCACCGCGTTGTGCTGCATTGATGCCCATCTGGATGCAGTTAAAAATCATGCCGCCCATAATAATCTGGAAATAGCTAACTGCCATATCGTGAGTGTCTGCAGAGGAACCACACAGATTAATAATGGGGGAAGCTGCTGCAACTAGCAGGATGCTGATGAGGATAGCGAAGATTACGATCAAGGTAACTGCGGTAAAGGTAATCCGGTTGGCATCCTCCCGTTTCAGTTCACCCCGGCGTCTTGCCACCAGTGCGGAGATTGCCACGTTCATGGCAAAGAAAAGGGACAGCCCTAAGAATTTGGGCTGTGTGGTAAGTCCGATGGCAGCCACTGCGGAGGAACCTAAGGAGGACACCATAAAGGAGTCAATCAGTCCCGTGAGGGCGATAAAAAAGGATTCCAGAATCGCAGGCCAGGCCATGTTGAGAGTCGTTTTGAGTAATTGTTTTTGTGTCATATCATTCTCCCTTGTATTTCTATTATACACCTATCTTTTTTTTACGGTCAAATTTTGCTATACTGATTTTATGGAACAAAACGATCTTATTAACAGGCAAATGAGGACAAAAGCATGAAACGAAACCATTGGAAACAATATGCGGCAGGCGTGCTGGCGGCAGTGCTGACTTTTGCAGGCATTCTGGGTGCAGGCAGTATGGCACAGGCGGAAAGTGAGGAAAAACAAATTCAGATTCTGTTTACCCATGACATCCATTCCTACCTGGAGACAAAGGACACGGATAACTGTGCGGCAATCAAGAATTACATTGACGAGGCGAAAAAGGACAAGGACGCCACCTTCGTAGTGGATGGCGGTGACTTCTCCATGGGAACGCTTTACCAGACCATCTATGCGGAGAGTGCGGTGGAACTTACCATGCTGGGACGCATGGGCTTTGATGCCACCACCATCGGCAACCATGAGTTTGACTACCGTCCCCAGGGCTTTGCCAGTATGCTAAAGGCTGCAGTAAACAACCAGAAGGAAGATCCCACCTTACAGCTTCCCCAGCTGCTTTGTGCCAACATCGACTGGAGCAAGAATACCTCCGAGGACAACCTTTTAATTAAGGAAGCCATGGATGAGTATGGGGCAAAAGACTATACCATTATCGAACGGGGCGGCGTGAAAGCGGGAATTTTTGGCTTAATGGGCGTGGATTCTGCCTACTGTGCCCCTCTTTCCAGCCTTACCTTTGAGGATACCGTGGAGACGGCCAAACAGATGGTGCAGGAATTACAGGCACAGGATGTGGATATCATTATCTGCCTGTCCCACAGCGGTATCTGGGATGATTTGGAGAAATCTGAGGATGAGCAGCTGGCACTGGCAGTGCCGGAGATTGATGTGATCATCAGTGGACATACCCATTCAAAAGTAGAAAAACCTATCGTCCACGGTGACACCTATGTGGTATGTGCGGGCTCCTATGCGGAAAATCTGGGACAATTATGCCTGACACAGAAAGCGGACGGACGCTGGAGCATGGACAGCTATGTGTTAAATAAAGTCTCCGAAATGCCCGGAAGGGATGAAGAGATTGCCCAGATTCTGGCAGATTATAAGACAGAGGCAGACAGGCAGTATTTCAGTAAGTTCGGCTATCATGCCGACCAGGTGCTGACGGAAAATACCATCACCTTCCATGACATTGACACCATATGGAGTATGCGGGGAGAGGACGAGGAAGGCGAACTGATTTCCGACTCCTATATCCAGAAAATGAAGGAAGTGGAAGGCGCAGGCTACATCCCCATTGATGTGGCAGTGACTCCCTCCGGTGTCATCCGCACCACCATCCCCAAGGGAGAGGTGACGGTGGCAGATGCCTTTGAGGTGATGTCTCTGGGAATCGGCGCAGACGGCGTGCCGGGTTATCCTCTGGTTTCCTTCTACCTTACTGGAAAGGAACTGCACAATGCAGCAGAGATTGACGCCTCCCTGTCCCCCTATGTCACCGGCGTGGAACTTTATGTCAGTGGCTGTGGCTGGGCGTACAACAAGCATCGGATTCTTTTAAATAAAGTGACCGACATGTGGCTGGAGCAGGAGGATGGAACAACCGTGTCCATTCCCAAGGACGATAAACTTTACCGTGTTGTGACGGATTTGTATACCTGCCAGATGATTGGCGCGGTGAAGGCCCAGTCCTATGGACTGCTTTCTGTAGAGCCGAAGGACGCCGCCGGCAACGTGGTGACGGACTATGACACCCTGATTCTCCACGATGCCCAGGGCAATGAGGTAAAAGCCTGGGTAGCACTGGCAGATTACCTCAACAGTTTCGGCACGGAGGGACAGATTCCAGCCGAGTATGAGACAACCTTTGGACGGAAACTGATTTCCGACAGCTATAACCTCTGGGAACTGGTAAAAGCACCCAATAAGACCACCGGCATGCTCATTGGCGTGATTGTGGTGCTGCTGGCGCTGGCAGCTGGCATCATCGCCGGCATCTGCGGGGGGGTAAAACACATCAGAAGAAAAAAGAGAAAGTAAAGGAACTGACAAATTGAGTATTTTAAATGTAGAAAATCTGACCCACGGATTTGGCGACCGAGCCATCTTCGATAACGTTTCCTTCCGCCTGCTAAAGGGCGAGCACATCGGACTCATCGGAGCAAACGGCGAGGGAAAATCCACCTTTATGAGCATCATCACCGGAAAATTACAGCCGGATGAGGGAAAAATCGAGTGGGCGAAAAATGTGCGGGTGGGCTATCTGGACCAGCACACCGTACTGGAAAAAGGACAGACGGTGCGGGATGTATTGTCCAGCGCTTTTGCATGGCTCTATGACATGGAAACCCAGATGAACGAAATCTGTGACAGGATGGGGGAGGCAGACGAACAGGAACTGGAACAGCTGATGGAAGACCTCTCCGTTATTCAGGACATGCTCACCAACCACGACTTTTATATGATTGATGCCAAAGTGGACGAGGTAGCGCGGGCACTGGGACTGATGGAAATCGGCATGGACAGGGATGTGACGGAGCTTTCCGGCGGACAGCGTACCAAGGTGCTATTGGGCAAACTGCTTTTGGCAAAGCCGGACATCCTTCTGTTGGACGAGCCTACCAACTACCTGGATGTGGAGCATATTGAGTGGCTGAAACGGTATCTCAACGACTACGAGAATGCCTTTATCCTCATTTCCCACGATATCCCCTTCTTAAACAGCGTGGTGAACCTGATTTACCACATGGATCATCTCCAGCTCAACCGCTATGTGGGAAATTATGACAAATTTGAGGAAGTCTATGCGGTGAAGAAGGCACAGCTTGAGGCAGCCTACAACAAACAACAGAAGGAAATCGCAGATTTAAAGGATTTCGTGGCGCGGAATAAAGCAAGGGTGGCAACCCGGAACATGGCAATGTCCCGACAGAAAAAGCTGGACAAGATGGATGTCATCGAACTGGCGGCAGAGAAACCCAAGCCGGAATTTCAGTTTAAGGAGGCACGGACACCGGGACGCTATATTTTTACCACCAAAGGACTGGTCATCGGCTACGACGAGCCGCTGTCCCGTCCTCTGGATCTGGAGATGGAGCGGGGACAGAAAATCGTGCTGACCGGTGCCAACGGTATCGGAAAAACCACTCTGCTCAAGAGTATTCTGGGACTGATTCCACCTCTGGCAGGAACGGTGGAGCAGGGCGATTATCTGGAAATCGGTTACTTTGAGCAGGAGATGGACAAGAATATTTCCACCACCTGTATCGAGGAAATCTGGAAGGATTTTCCCTCCTTTACCCAGTACGAGGTGCGTTCTGCCCTGGCAAAGTGTGGACTGACCACCAAACATATCGAAAGCCTGGTGAAGGTACTCAGCGGTGGTGAGCAGGCAAAAGTCAGATTATGTAAACTAATCAACCGTCCCACCAATATCCTCCTTCTGGATGAGCCCACCAACCATTTGGATGTGGATGCAAAGACGGAATTGAAACGGGCATTGCAGGAGTACAAGGGCAGCATCCTTATGGTATGCCACGAACCGGAATTTTACGAGGGACTGGCAACGGATGTGTGGGACTGTACCAAATGGTCCACCAGAGTGTAGGAGGATAATCGCAATGGAACAAAATATTCTCCTGTGGATACAGGACAATCTGAGAAATGATGTGCTGACCCCGTTTTTTGTGGTGATTACCAGTCTGGGCAATGCAGGAATCCTGTGGATTCTCATCACAGCGGGACTGCTGATTCCGAAAAAGACGAGAAAAGTGGGAATTCTGTGTGTGGCGGCGCTATTGTTTTCCTTCTTAATCGACAATGTGCTGTTGAAAAATCTGGTGGCGAGAACCAGACCCTACGAGGTGATTGAGGGATTGACCTATCTGGTGAAAAAGCCGGTGGACTATTCCTTCCCTTCCGGGCACACTGGAACCTCCTTTGCCACAGCGGTGGTGTTATTTTTAAGTTTCCCGAAAAAGTACAGTTTCTGGTTTCCGGTGCTGGCGTTTCTCATCGGTTTTTCCAGACTTTATGTGGGAGTTCACTATCCCACGGATGTGCTGGCGGGAGCCATTATCGGCACGCTGATTGCAGTCTGTGTGTACATTGTGGGAACGAGAGCACAGAATAGAAAAGCGGTATAATATGAAGGAAGTTTGTTATGAAAGCAGTTGTTACTTATCTGAAAAAAGAAATCGTATTATGTATTGCCATCTTACTGGCTGTCCTGTCTGTGTTTTTTGTCAGACCGGACAGTCAGTACTTGGCGTATATTGACTTTCGCACTCTGGCAATTTTATTTTGTCTTATGACGATTGTGGCGGAATTTAAAGAATTGGGATTTTTTGACTTGCTGGCAGAAAAATTGCTGGCTGCGGCGAAAAGCCTGCGGGCAGCGATTCTGGTGCTGGTTTTTCTATGCTTTTTCTTATCCATGGTCATTACCAATGATGTGGCGCTCATTACCTTTGTGCCCTTTACCATTACCGTGCTAAACAAGATGGGAACGGAAGTCCGGCAAAAATGGCTGTTCCGGGTGGTGGTCATGCAGACGATTGCGGCGAATCTGGGTAGCATGTTTACACCCATTGGTAATCCGCAAAACCTGTATCTGTTTGGTTTGTCCGATTTTACCACACTGGATTTTCTGAAACTGATGTTTCCCTATACAGGGTTGTCCGGTTTGTTGCTGGTTGGATGGATTTTTCTCTCCACCTGTGGAACATCCGGGAGTGTAATTCCCAGAGACACAGCAAAGAGTACGGTGGCAGTTCCGGGAGAAAAGCGTAGGGAGAAAACCATTGCCTACAGTCTTTTGTTGGGGTTAAGTCTGTTGACAGTGGGACGGATTCTGCCTTACTGGGTGGTATTTGTCTGTGTATTGCTTTACACCTTGTGCAGAAATAGCTCTTTGCTGCGAAAGGTGGACTATTCTCTGTTGGGAACCTTTGCGGCTCTGTTTATCTTCATCGGAAATCTGGGACGCATCCAGGTTTTCCATGATTTTCTGATGAAAATGATTACGGGCAGAGAGGTCATTACAGCGGTCATTGCCAGCCAGGTGATGAGCAATGTACCGGCGGCGATTCTGCTTTCCGGTTTTACAGAAAATGTACGTGGCTTGATTGTGGGAACCAATCTGGGAGGACTGGGTACTTTGATTGCCTCGATGGCAAGCCTGATCAGCTTTAAGTATGTGGCAGAGGAAGCCGGACGGGAGAAAGGCAGATACCTTTGGCTTTTTACGGTGGCCAACCTGGTGTTTCTGGCAGTGCTGCTGGGAGTGGCAGGTGTTTTAGGGCAATACTAAAAGATTGTCCGGCACTATTCCTAGTGAATTAGCAATCGTAACATGAAATGTGTTAATGCTTGGTTTACATAATTTTGTTGTCGACCTATAAGTTCTATGAGTTTTCGCTCCTTATAGGTTGCTTTGAAGATAGTTCTAACAGACTTGACCTATAAGGAGGTATGAACATGGTTCCTTATAGGTTATTTTTTTGATAATCTTTGTATTTTTGACCTATAAGGAGCCGTGAGCATCTCTTCTTATATGTTAAATTTCTATTTACAAGTCTTAAATGCGCCAAAATGAACCTATAAGAGGCACGGTGATAGATGCTTATAGGTTACCTGCCGATTCATCACACTTGTTGGAACCTATAAATATAGCAGTAAAATGTCCTTTATAGGTTTCCAGTGAAACGTGTAGAATGATACACCCTTGTCTTAACCGGTGAGGGGGCTTTTTTCACAGGAAATTCGTTACTGTTTGCTCGTGCCTCATTCCAGTAACGATTCGTAGCCCTAATGAAAGTTTTGCTCCGCAAAAAGTAGGCTGCTCACACTTGACTCACATTCTTACGCAGCAAAACAGCAAGTGTTAATTTATAGCACTGCTATTGCTGGAAAAATGTGATTTTAGTAATTTAAAAATCCAGAAAAACGTGCAAAATATCACTTATAATTTAAAGAAAAACGTGT